>CACPAS010000006.1 GCA_902632055.1 uncultured OCS116 cluster bacterium
CATCGCTGGCTCCATTGTAATAAGCCTCCCAGAGTTCGTTGGGCTGTCTATTAGGAAGTAACGTTGATAGTTTTTCATAGTCAAACTTTAAAACATCAAGAATTTCATTTTCCAGGATTTCAAGTCTTTGATTATCAGCGCTAGTTTTTTTCTCATTCATCCTAGCTTTTGGTGATAGGATTTCTGGTAAGATCCAATCTTTTGATGGTTTTGTTCTATTTGGACTTAATTGTTTCGAATTCGGTTTCTTTTTCGCTACAGATTGCTCTATCTTAGATGGAGGCAATTCTATATCTCGATTAACGTCGTATTCAGAGATTAATGAATTTAACTGGCCTATTGCTGCAATTTGCTCTTCAATAACATTCCTCATCTTACTTAAGTGATGATTCGTTTCGTCGGGGAGTTCGAAAATATCCCTTTTAATAGAGCTTCTTGTATCATCTAGATTTTTTATCAATTTTTCGGTAACTCCGATAAGGCTTTGCAAACTCTCATCATAAGAACTTGAAATTTGCTTGATTTCATTATCTATTTTATCGAAGGTTTCTTTTTGAACATTGACCATATCAGTAGAGACTTGTGATGTCGTGGCGGTTATCTCATTCGCAATATCACTTGCAGTATTTCTCGCTTCCAGCCTAAAGCTATCGATGGATGAAGATATGTTACTCTGAATATCCTCAATATTATTTATAGTGTTCTGGCTCAGCTCTTCAGATTTCTCGATGAGGCTCGAGCTTAGGCTGATTAATTGCTCATGCATCTGGTCTTGAATATTTGAAAGTTCACGATCTGCTGTCTTCGATGTATCATCAAAGTTTACCTTAATAGTTTTAAGAATTTCTTTTATAGTATTGTTTAGTTTATCGGTTGTATCATTCGTGATCTCTTTAATTGCCTCCATCATCATCTTTGTTTTCGCATTGAACTCTAATATTTTCTGATCAAAAGATTTTTCAATTTCAAATTTCTGACCTTCAATTGCTATTTTTGTCTCGGAATTTATATCTTTAAATATCTCCTCAATGCTAAGAATTTGATTCGAAAGTGTTCCTCTCAGCTCCTCAGATATTGATTTTAAATGATTAGACAGACGTTTATTGATTGAGACTTCTTCTGATAATTTTTCGTCGATAATTTTAACAGTGGCCTTGCTTATATCAGATATTTTTGACTCATAAGCATTAGATATTATTTCCAAAGATTTAATGTCATTACTTAATCCCTCATAGATATGAGTGAGTTTTGGCTCCATCTCATTTTTGAAATTAATTAAGAGCTGATCTGTATTTAGAATTTTTATATCCATCCCTTCAGTGAGACGACTAAGTTCGCCAACTGAGTCCTCTAACCTGAGGTTTTGCTCATTCATGATCTTATTTAAATTACCCAGAGATAATTCAAGCTCGTCTTTTGCAGATCTCACAGATTTTACTTGAGTAGTAATGGTATTATTTGTTGAGTTCAGGCTTGATGAAATTTCATCGCTGGTATCTTTTATCGATGCTGATGTAGATTCGATTTTCTCCACTGTATCGTCAAACATAGCCAAAGATCTTGTAAATTCTTCATCAATGGCTGAGAGTTTCTGAACCTGTGCGCCTATTTGTTGGTCAAGCTCTAATGATTTGTCTTGAAATTTCTCTAAAATCTCCTCTAACTGCAATTTGGTTGAAGATGTTGTCCCAATAACTTCTTCTTTTTGTGACTTTATGGTATTAACCATATCCATCAACTTAACTTCATTGGACGACATGCTTGCCTCAAGCTGATTGATTTCACGAGCGACTGATTTTTCAAGATCACTTGATTTCTTTATTGCATCGTTAATCACATCAGTGATTTGAGTGATTTCATTTCTTATTGCGCTGCTGAGTGTAGAAACTGCTTTTTCAGATGACTTAACAGGATGTGTTAATCTAAGAGCAGTATTTAGGAGGCCATCAGATATAATTGTAACCTCTCGGAGTTTTCTGACCATAAAATAATATAACCAAAAAAAAGGTATAATAATCAAAAATATAGCCGTGTAGATTTGAACTTTCTGTATTTTGAAAACATCTAACAAACTAAAAGGTGTATTGATTATATCACCATAATTGTAGAGCAGAGCTGCCACTCCAATCGCAATGTAGAAGAAAGTCAAACCAAAGAAATAAAATTTAGCTCTTGTAGATCTCATTTCTTTTACCTGATCAATTAGGCTTGCAGCGTACAAATCGTCGTCATTAGCATGATTTTCAGTCTTTGGTATCGAATTACTATTTTTTTTGTTGTTATAATCAATATCAGCCATTTTTCTATCGATAAAAGTTTCAATTAAATTAGTACTTTAGTTATATTTACCTAAAGTCATATATTAAGTTAAAGAGCATCAAATATCAAATAATATTTATACATCAATTATGTAAATTATTTGGATAAATTATTCTATGATATACAATCTTTGTATTTAACCGATAATATTATTTGTAGCAAGTCATTTGAATTTGGCAGGAAAATCATTATATCAAACATAGTAAGTAATATATCGAGCAAATGAGCATGGTAATAGTTAACTTTATAAGTTCAAAGGGCGTTTTGAAATCTGTTAATGCAACAGAAGGTGAGACCATTATGGATTGCGCAAAGAATAATGATATTTATGAAATCGAAGGCGAATGTGGTGGCGGGTGTTCGTGTGGTACGTGTCACATATATATTAACGATGAATGGGTGGACAAAATTGAAGCGCCAACAGAAATGGAAGAAGATATGTTAGATTTCGCAATTGATGTGAAAGAAAATAGCAGGCTTTCTTGCCAAATAAAAATCGATGAGACACTTGATGGTATAACTGTCCAAACTCCAGAAAAACAATTCTAATGGTGATATAATATGGATAATCCGATACAAACTGATGTATTAATAATTGGCGCAGGACCTGTAGGGTTATTCGCTGTGTTTGAACTTGGGCTTTTAAACTTGAACTGTCATGTCATTGATATTTTAGACAAACCGGGTGGGCAGTGTGCACAGCTATATCCCGAGAAGCCAATATACGATATTCCTGCGTATCCTGTTATTACTGGGCAAGATCTGACAGAGAACTTATTAAAACAGGTAAAGCCATTTTCTCCGGTACTTCACTATGAGCAGCTTGCAAGTAAAATAGAAAAAAAAGATGACGGAAATTGGCTTGTTGAAACAGACAAGGGCCTTATATTTGATGTGAAGGCTGTTGTTATTGCTGCAGGTGGGGGGTCATTTGAACCAAAAAAACCTAATATCCCTGATCTAGACAAATATAGTAAATCAATAAGCTACTCAATAGATAAGGTAGATAGATTCAAAGATAAAGATATTGTTATTTTGGGTGGTGGAGATAGCGCTCTTGACTGGACGCTGCAGCTTTATGACACAGCCAAGAGCCTTACTCTTGTCCACAGAAGAGATAAATTTCGTGGAGCTCCTGCCACCGTTGAAAAAGTGATGAATTTAAGAGAGAATGGGAAGATCCAGTTCCATGTTGGCCAAGTAAACGAAATAATCGGTAATAATGGTAAATTATCAGCGGTAAAATGTTTAAAGAGCGATGAAACTATCAACTTGCCCTGCGATATACTCATGCCTTTCTTTGGCCTGACAATGTCACTCGGGCCACTTGATAAGTGGGGGATAGATTTGTCAGACGAGAGGGTTGTTGTTAACACAGAAACGTTTGAAACAAATATTCCAGGTATATATGCTGTTGGAGATATCAATATATACCCCGGTAAGCTCAAACTTATCTTATCTGGTTTCCACGAAACAGCACTAATGGCACATGCAGTATTTAAGAGAGTAAATCCAGATGAGCGGCTTACTTTGCAATATACGACAACAAGCAGTTCTCTTCAGAAAAAACTCTTGAGTCAGTAAATATTATTAACAGCATAGCATTTTTTTTATTTTTTTATTTTTAATTGATTGATTAGTAATTTATATAAGTCTATATAAATATTATCAAATTTGCTAAAGAGGTTAGTTATGGCTGCTATTGATAATTACATTCCAAGCGAATCTGAGGAGTATATGTGCGATAAGCACCTTGAGTATTTCAGAGATAAACTTCAAAATTGGAAGGAAGAAATAATCTCGAACTCAAAACTAACACTTGAAAATTTACAAGAAAAAAACTCCTTTCCTGATGATACAGATAGAGCTTCAAATGAAACGGATCGATCAATTGAGCTGAGGGCTCGAGATCGTCAAAGAAAATTAATTTCAAAGATTGATAAGGCTCTCAAAAGCATTGAAGATGGTGAATATGGTTATTGTGAAGAAACTGGTGATCCAATTGGATTAGCAAGACTGGAGGCAAGACCAACAGCAACGCTATCTGTGGAAGCGCAAGAAAGGCATGAAAGAAACGAAAAAATATACAGGTTCAAATAAATTTCATTTAAGTGGTTTAAAGGCATTATTTTTTTATTTTGCTCTATCCGTTATATGTGTATTTATTGGTTTAATTTTTTTCCAATACTATACGTTATTGATCATTATCGTTATCTTATCCGCACTTGGTATCGTCTTTATATTTGAGCAATTTGCGAAAAATAAGTTGAAAATAGATCTTCAAAATCACAAAGCAGATCTTAAGATTGATCAAAAGTCTTATCAAACCCAAAAAATACAGTCAATTGGGCAACTTGCCGGAGGTGTCGCTCATGACTTTAATAATGTATTGACGGCCATAATTGTCTCTACCGACCTGTTAATTTTAAGATTTAAACCAGAGGACCCAACATTTCGAGAGCTTCAGGAAATAAGAGAAAATGCGCAAAGAGCTGCTGGTATTGTTCGGCAATTACTTGCATACTCAAGGCAACAAAATTTTAATTTAGAAATAATCTCGCTAACAGATCTACTACAAGAACAAGTGATCCTTTTGAACCGACTCGTAGGTGATAAAATAAATATCGATTTAAAGCATGATCCGAAGTTATGGACAATAAGGGCGGATCTGAATCAATTTGAGTCAGTGATTACAAACCTTGTAATCAATGCAAGAGATGCCATTGAAGCAAACAAGAAAGATGGGCTAATAACTATACAAACAGCCAATATCTCAAATAGTGATATGCCTTCACACCATGAAGTCAAATTGGTGGATAGAGATTATGTCAGGGTAACCATCACAGACAATGGCACCGGTATACCGCCGGAGATGCGGGAAAAGATATTTGAACCATTTTATTCAAGTAAAGGGGCGCAGGGGACAGGTCTTGGCCTCTCAATGGTTTATGGAATAATTAAACAGTTAAATGGGTATATTTTTTTAGCTAATACCGAGTTAATTGAGGGAGCAAGGTTTGATATCTATATCCCAAGATGTACCGATGTAACGGAGGGCGAAACAGATAGCGCGGTAATCAAAAATGAAAAAAATACCAGAGATATTACTGGAAGTGGAAATATACTTCTAGTCGAAGATGAAGACTCTGTCAGAACTTTTACAAGGAAAGCATTGGAGCTATCGGGTTATAATATTACGGAAGCATACGATGGGGTGTCCGCTCTAAAATATATTAATGAAGAAAAAAATAATTATGATCTAATAATTACAGATGTGATGATGCCCGAGATGGACGGGCCAGCCTTAGCTAGTGAAATAAAAAGAGATAATCCACAGCAAAAAATTTTATTTATTTCTGGCTACACAGAGAATCATGAGAATCTTATATTTGAGGGGGAAAAAGAAGTTTATTTCTTAAATAAACCCTTTACCTTAGAGGAATTAAACTTAACAGTAAAAAAAGTTATACAAAGCTAGTTTTTTATAAAAATTTGTTCTTGACTTAATGAGAACAAAAGTGGTACAAAAACTAAAATTGAGTGATAATATATAATTGAAAGGTATTTTGAAATGTCGGACAAGTCATTATATGCAGTTGATAAAGATGGTGCATCAGAAAGTACAAAAAATAAAGCACTAGAAACTGCTCTAACACAAATAGAGAAATCGTTTGGTAAAGGTTCAATAATGAAACTTGGAACAGATGGTGTTGTTGTAGAAATAGAGTCAATACCAACCGGCTCTCTTGGTTTAGATATCGGTTTAGGAATTGGAGGGTTTCCAAAAGGTAGGGTTATTGAGATATATGGACCTGAATCATCTGGTAAGACAACTTTAGCTCTGCATACTATAGCAGAAGCACAAAAAAAGGGCGGTGTATGCTCTTTCATTGATGCTGAGCATGCGCTAGATCCAAGTTATGCTAAAAGACTTGGCGTAAATATAGAAGAATTACTAATTTCGCAGCCCGATACTGGTGAACAAGCATTAGAGATCGCTGATACTTTGGTAAGAACTGGTGCTGTAAGTGTTCTTGTCATTGACTCAGTTGCAGCTCTTACACCAAGAGCTGAATTAGAGGGTGATATGGGAGACTCACTGCCGGGCCTTCAGGCAAGATTAATGAGCCAGGCTTTAAGAAAATTAACAGCATCCATTGCACGATCGAATTGCATGGTCATATTCATTAATCAAATAAGAATGAAAATTGGTGTGATGTTTGGAAGCCCTGAAACTACTACAGGTGGTAATGCCCTGAAGTTTTATTCATCTGTCCGGATTGATATTAGAAGGATTGCACAAATAAAAGAAAAAGACGAAGTAATAGGTCATGAAACAAGATGTAAGATTGTTAAAAATAAAGTGGCACCACCATTCAAACAGGTTGAATTTGATATTATGTATGGTGAAGGTATATCGAAAGCTGGTGAGCTGATAGATTTAGGAGTAAAAATTGGCATAGTTGATAAAGCTGGTTCTTGGTATGCCTATGGAGACGAAAGGCTTGGGCAAGGTAAAGAGAATGCAAGACAATTCTTAAAAGAGAACGCTGAAATAGCCGAACAAATTGAAAGTCAGATAAGAGACGCCTCTCAAAAAAAAGACTCCACTCCAGAGCAGCCGGACATTGATGAAGAAAAAAATGTTCAGATCTCCGAATAAAACCTAAACATTATAGACATTTAATCTATCACTAGTCTATAATTGTGATCATGGTTAATTCGAATGAAGTTAGAGGCAAATTCCTTGACTACTTTAAAGGTAATGGGCACTTAATAAATAGTTCTAGTTCACTAGTTCCGCTCAATGATCCAACATTATTGTTTACTAATGCTGGAATGGTTCAATTTAAAAATTGTTTTACTGGTATCGAGCCTGCTGACTCAAAGAGGGTTGCAACGTCACAGAAGTGTGTTCGGGCTGGTGGTAAGCATAATGATTTAGATAATGTTGGCTATACTCATAGACATCATACTTTTTTTGAGATGCTTGGTAACTTTTCATTTGGCGATTACTTTAAAGAAGATGCAATAAGTTTTGCTTGGGAATTGATTACAAAAGAGTTTGCAATTCCAAAAGAGAAGCTATTAGTCACAATATTTCATGAAGATGAAGAAGCGCTTAATCTTTGGAAAAAAATTGCTGACTTGAGTGAAAGTAAAATAATAAAAATAGAAACAAGTGATAATTTCTGGTCAATGGGCGATACCGGCCCATGCGGTCCCTGTTCTGAAATATTTTACGATCACGGAGAACAGATTGAAGGTGGGCCACCCGGAAGTCCAAATGAAGATGGAGATAGATTTGTTGAAATATGGAATTTGGTATTTATGCAGTATGAACAACTCAACGCAAAGGAGCGTATTAATTTGCCAAATCCTTCAATAGACACAGGGATGGGTCTTGAAAGAATGACAGCAGTACTCAATTCGACCCATTCTAATTTTGATATTGATATCTTCCAATCATTAATAAATAACATAAGCGAGATTATCCAAAAAACTCCAAGCGAGGATATTGCTAGTTACCGAGTGATTTCAGATCATTTGAGGTCAACAGCATTTCTAATTGCAGATGGGGTGTTACCATCTAATGAGGGTCGCGGCTATGTTCTTCGGAGGATCTGCAGGCGCGCCACACGACATGCAGATTTACTAGGATATAAAAAACCTATTCTACATCAATTATTACCTACCCTAATTTCTGAAATGGGTGATGCATACCCAGAGCTAAAGACAAACGAGATACTGATTAGAGAAACATTAGAATTTGAAGAAAATAAATTCCGAGAAACATTAACCAGAGGTCTTAGAATTCTAAATGATGAAATAGAGGGGGTCGGGGATAAACGAATTTTCTCGGGGGAAGTTGCATTTAAATTATATGACACATTTGGTTTTCCACTTGATCTTACTGAAGATTTGCTAAAATCAAGAGATATTAGAGTTGATATAGAGAAATTCAATCAATCGATGGACAAGCAAAAAAAACAGACGAAGTCATCATGGAAGGGTTCTGGTGATAAGTCTGATAATAAATTCGATTTTGAGCTTGTTACAAAATATCCAAGCACAAAATTTTTGGGATACAAGAATATTGAAACTGAATGTGAGATATTATCTATTATTTGTGATGGGAAAGAGGTTAAAAAAATAGAACCAAATGAAGAGGCAATCCTGATTACTGATCGCACTGTTTTTTATGCAGAGTCAGGTGGACAAGTCGCCGATATGGGAAAAATGATCCGAAAAAAAAATGGGATTAAATTTAATGTGAAAGATGTGCAGAAAATTGGTGGAACTTTATTTTTTCATCAAGGCTTACTTGCGAGTGACTCAAAGGCTCTAGTTGTAGGTCAAAAATTAGATCAATATATAGATCGAGAATACAGACAGCAAATTTCTAAGAACCATTCTGCAACTCATATACTTCATGAGTCGCTAAGACAAGTATTGGGCGAACATATTTCACAAAAAGGATCTCTTGTAGATAACAAAAGGTTAAGATTCGATTTTAGCCATCAAAAGGCAATAACAATGGAAGAAATATTAGATATTGAAAAATTAGCAAATAAAATTGTGCTACAAAATCAAATAATTGAAACTGAAATAATGGCAACAGAGGATGCAATGAGGAGTGGTGCAAGAGCGCTTTTTGGTGAGAGGTACGGTAAGGAGGTTCGGGTTGTCTCAATGGGTGAAAAAGATAGTCAAAAATTTTCTATTGAACTTTGTGGTGGGATTCATGCAAATAGTACCGGTGATATAGGTTTGATAAAAATTTTATCTGAACAAGGTATTGCATCAGGAGTAAGAAGAATTGAGGCTATTACGGGAGAAGACGCAATTAATTATCTTTCCAATCAGAATATATTAATGCTGCGAACCAAGGAGCTACTCAATGTGCATGAGGATAATGTTATTGACAAATTGGAGGCTATCCTTAAAGAAAAAAAAATAATCGAGCGGGAACTCGAGAATATGAATAAGAAAGATAAATTTCAAAATATCAGCGATAAGTTTGAAGAAATAAATATTGGTGAAACGACGTTGATCTATCAAAGCTTAGATGATGTATCTACAAAAGAGCTGAGACAATTAATGGACGAAACAAAAGTAAAGGTTAAATCAGCAATAATTATTCTTATCGGCCATCAAGACAATAAAATAATGATAATTGTTGGGGTCACGGAGGATATTTTGGGCAAATATAGCGCCAATGATATCATTAAAATTATAGCTAAATATTCAGATATAAAAGGTGGGGGGCGAGATGATATGGCGCAGGCTGGTGGAAGTAAACTAGGTGATAAGTCTGAAATCATTGATGCAATAAGCGAGCATATTAGATCTCGCTAGGTATTGGTCTAACTGCACGTCTTACAGACACCAAAGATTTCAAGATTATGAGTGGAATATTTGAAGTTTGATTTTTTAGATACCTTTAAAAACTTGTCTGATAGATCAGCCTCTAATATCTCGAAAACTCTCTGGCAATCCTGACAAATCAAAAAAGATGTAGACTCACGGGCCTTGCATTCTTTATGTTTACAGGCAATGTAGGAGTTCAGACTTTCAATTTTGTGAACTGCCCCAATTGTTATTAGCTTGTCGAGTGCGCGATAAACTTGCTGCGGTGATTTTATACCCTTTTTTTCTACATTGAATAGGATACTGTATGCGCCTAATGGCTGTTCAGATTTCTCTAATGTTTGAAGTACAATTTTTTGATTATTTGTAAGATCAGGTTCCATAATATAAATAGCTTATCATAAAAGATTACCTGTTTGCACCAGATAATAATTTCTTTATTGGTGTTAATGATATTATAAATAGAATTAATGCCGCAACTAAAATCGATGGTCCAGATGCAGTATTTAAACTCAAAGAGGTAAATAATCCAGCTACTACCGATATCATCCCTACACACATTGATACTATAATCATTTGAATTGGGCTATTCGATATGTTACGTGCCATTGCGGCGGGAATTATTAGTAAACCAGTTATGAGCAAGATTCCAATTATTTTAATTGATATTGCAATTATACCAGATAGCAGAACCATATATATAAGCTCAGACCGTCTTGGATTCATATTTTCTGAGGAGGCTATATCACGGTTAACAGTTCCAGCAAGTAGCGATTTCCAGATTGTAAATAATATAACAATGAATATTCCACCAAAAACCCAAATAATATAAATATCTAACCTCGTCACAGCAAGGATATCACCAAAAAGTAAACCCATCATATCAAATCGGATATATGATAAGTACCCGACAACAAGTAATCCAATTGATAAACTTGAATGCGATAAGAGACCCAATAATGAATCGGAGTTTAATTCTGTTTTTTCATTTAACAGAAAAAGTAATATTGCCACAAGACTTGATATTGCAAAAACAGTTATGCTGATATTAATAGAAAATATATAGCCCAATGCAACCCCTAGCAAGGAAGAATGAGATAAAGTTTCGCCAAAATAAGATAGGCGCTTCCAAACCACAAAACATCCGAATGGGCCAGCAATTATTGCTATGCCAATACCTGCAATTATAGCTCTCATAAAGAAATCATCTAACAGCATTATATTGCGTCCCTAAATTAATGTGAGTGGTCATGGTCATGCTCATAAGGCGAGAGTGTTTGCGCTGCACTTGCTCCAAATAAATCGATAAATTCTTTACTTTTAACGATGGTCTTGGGTGTGCCCGAGCAGCAAATATGCCCATTTAAACAAATTACATTATTGGTAGTTGACATAACAAAATGTAAGTCATGTGATATTAATATGGTTGCACAATGAAGGTCTGAAGATACTTGATTGATTAAATTATATAGGGCGATTTCTCCTGTAAAGTCTACACCTTGGACTGGCTCGTCAAGAATTAGCAATTCTGGTTTGGTTGCTATTGCTCTTGCCAATAAAACTCTCTGGAATTCTCCTCCTGATAAATTTCTGATATTTTCATTTATGAGCGATGCAACACCCGTCATATCTAATGCTTGGTTTATCTCTTGAAAAGTTATTTTTTTTGTTAATTTCATAAAATCTAAAACCCTCAATGGAAGAGTCCAATCTATTGCAAGATTTTGAGGTACGTATGCAACTTTATTTGTATGAAGAATAACATTTCCTGTATCAGGCTTTAATATGCCAAGCGCAATCTTTGCAGTGGTGCTCTTTCCCGATCCGTTGGGGCCAATAATCGTTAAGATTTCCCCTTCATTAACGGAAAACGATATGTGTTCAACAAGCCACTTACCAGATCGTTTTACTCCAGCATCCTTTAGCTCTAATAATATTTTATTTTGTTCTGTTGTCATTTTCAGTTTTTATTATTTACTTTTGTTATGTTATATTATAACATATCACATATTAACAAAACGATATACTAATAATTACAAATAACATAAAAAAGAGAAAAATATGAGACTTATTAATATTCTTAAAAATTCTATTTTTGTTTTAATTTTAATACTGACATATTCCTCAGAGGCCAAATCAAATATAAATGTTGTAACCTCTATTAAACCGATTCACTCCATAGCTTCCAATATCATGAATGGGGTAAGTGAGCCTTTGTTACTTGTTGAAGGAACAACCTCACCGCATAGCTATATTTTGAAACCATCGCATATTGAGGCAATAAATAATGCTGATTTAATTTTTTTTGTAAGCGATGAGCTGGAGACCTTTTTAGAGAGAGCTCTTAATAATATTGACAGCAAAACAAAAGTTATTGAATTGATTAAGAATGAAGATCTTTTTGTTTTGAAATTTCGAGAAAATAATATTCATCTAGGAGACGACCATCACGATGATCATGACGACCATAATGACCATCACGATGCACATGATGACCATCACGGAGAAGACAAACATGCAACACACGATGATCATGACGAGCATCATGAGGGTCATGCGCACGCCCATGGCGTGTATGACGTACATGTATGGTTAGACCCATTCAATGCCAAAGTAATAGCTAGTCAAATTGCTGAGGAATTATCCCTATTAGACCCAGATAATAAGTCTAAATATCAGGAGAATAGAGATGATTTTATAGATGGAGTCAATAATTTAGAGCAGACAATTGGCCTGCAGCTAGATCATTATGTGAGTTATGTTACATTCCACGACGCATATCAATATTTTGAGAATAGATTTGATGTCCCATCAAGTGGAGCTCTTACAATAAATCCTGACGTCATGCCGGGTGCAAGACAGCTAAGTGATGTTAGAGTAATGATGGCTGAGAATGATATACATTGTATTTTTTCGGAACCACAATTTAATCCAAAAGTTGTCGAGGTAATAGCTGACGACACGAATACCAAAATGGGCATTCTCGATCCACTAGGAGCAACAATCACCCTCGGTAAGAACCACTATTTTGAAGTCCTGAGAGATATTGCTGATAGCTTGGAGGATTGTGGTCATGATCACTAAATAGTTTTTACAGGATAAAAATATTAACTATTCAAATGGCTTTATAGCGTCTTTAAGTTTTTGATAGCCCTCAATGAAACCGGGCCTTTCGCCCGAATATATATTATCAAACTTATTTAGAGTTCCATCAAGCCATTTCACCAATTCTTTATTTCCAGGGTTTGCGTCGACGTAGGCATCACGGATGAGCACAAAATGAATTCTTGGGTCGTATGGTTTTTTAGTTCCACCCGCAGTTTCATCACCATCTAGCAATCTAAGCAGCATTGCATCTGCAGATCCAAGAGTTTGCTCATGTATCGGAGGCCCATCCATCCTATGCATCACGGACGTCATATCCCGTCCATTTCCTGTTGTATAACCCATTTCATTCCATAGGTAATCCATGTGAGCTTTAGAATTGAGTTTTTTTATAATTTTACTACCAAAATACCTCAGCGGATCAGAAACATCGGCCAGTAGGTCTGTCAGCCTGTCGCCGTCTAAATCTGTTGAGAGCACCACTGTTTCTTGATGGTTAATTAAATCCCAAAGTAATAGACCATAATTTGTATCCGCAATATGTTGCTCAATTTGACC
This sequence comes from uncultured OCS116 cluster bacterium, assembly GCA_902632055.1. Classification (GTDB taxonomy): domain Bacteria; phylum Pseudomonadota; class Alphaproteobacteria; order Rhizobiales; family TMED25; genus TMED25. The sequence continues at coordinate 13,354 of CACPAS010000006.1, forward strand.
TGACCACTCATTCATCCCATCTTTGAAATCTGATGGTAGTAGGGCAATGATCTTATCAACATTTTCCTTATGTTCGTCATACGCATTAACCGCCCATTTTCTTCCAATTTTAAACTGTGTTCCATCGAGTAACCATGTGAGTATGCCGGCGTTAATACCATCCTCCATTGCTTGTGTTGGCTTAAAAGCTACCCTCCCAAGTTTTTTTGTATCGTGTACCATCTTCAAAAATAGTCTTGATGCATAAGCCATTTGTATTCCTGGTGTATTCATTTCAGAGTGAATGATACCAGTCTTTGGGTTGACGTTAAACACACTTTTATCCTGTGAATAGGGCAAGCACGGCATGCATCTTACAACTGTTATTGTTCCGTATGGTCTCACGTTACAATAGACACCTGCCTGAGTTCTCAATGGAGCGTTACCAGATTTTCCCATTACTACAACTTTTGAACCGTCGGTATTTCTTACATATGCATCACCAGCAGTTGACCATTTGATTGAGGTTATTGGCATATTTCCAAACCAACTGAGTGGAGTAAGTTTGAGATCATGTCTAATCTGCGACCACATCGGAAGCGCATAAAATGGAAGACCAAGGACATCAATTGCCGCAACTGTACCTAAAAGTGCGAAGGCATCCGTTAGTGAATGCGCAATGGGATTTATACCGATATTATGATTGCCACCTTTCCAAACTATTGCATCTGGGTAGCCATTTGGTCTTATATCTGATTTTTCATAAATATTATCAAATATTTGCTGAAGATCTCCATCATTAGCTTCGGTTTGTGCAATTTTTATTAGATCAATCATTTGGCTACCTTAATGTTTGGCTTGAACAAGAATTAATATGTTAATTTCGTTATATTTGTTATAACAATAGATGGAAACAGGTCAATATCTAAATATTCAAATTATAAATAAAATAAGCTTAATGCCAAAAAAAATAATCAAAATTACTGAAAAAATTCAAAAACAACAGAATGAGCCAGTCATAATATTAGCAAACCCTCAGTTAGGGCATAATATTGGTGCTGTTGCAAGGGTTATGGCAAATTTTGATCTATACAAACTTCGTCTTGTGTCACCAAGGGATAGTTGGTTGGCGGATGATACTTATAGCTCAGCATCAGGAGCATCTGGAATTCTTGATCATTCAGGTGTTTTTGATAATGTTGGAGACTCTATTTATGATCTGGACTTTGTTTATGCAACAACAGCACGCAGAAGAGATTTAATCAAAGAGGTTTTAAGTCCGAAATCCGCCGCAAAAGATATAAGGATGAGAATTAAAGATGGCCAAAAGATTGGGCTATTATTCGGGGGAGAAAAATCAGGACTTTCAAATGATGAGCTTAGCTATGCAGATACGATTATTACAGCACCGGTTAATCCAGAATTTGCGTCTCTAAACCTAGCTCAAGCAGTTTGTGTTATTGCTTACGAGTTCTATTCTAGCGCAGAAAAAGGCGAACTTGGAAGGATCACGGACAGTGATAAAGGTAGGATCGAAGGGCTACCGATGGAAAAGACCCGAAGCGCAAATAAGCATGAGTACATTCATTTTATTGAATTTCTTGAGAAAGCCCTCGATGATACGGATTTCTTCTACCCGCCTGAGAAAAAAACTATGATGCTAAATAATATAAAAGGCATGTTTCAGAGGCAGAACCTTACACAGAAAGATATCAAAATTTTATTTGGAATTTTCAAGCATATAATAGGTGAATAAATTTTTATAACTTATTATTGACACAAATACTCATAAAATGTAGAGATGTTATATATTTTAACCCGCGAAGTTGATTTTACATCAAATTTTCTGTCAGCAATTAGTTTGCTTAGGAGGGCGGATCCATAATGGAGGATTTAGAATGACAAAAAGAATCAATGCCAAGTATAAGATTGATCGCAGGCTTGGTGAGAATATCTGGGGCAGACCGAAAAGTCCTGTAAATAGAAGAAGCTACGCACCCGGTGAGCATGGACAAAGAAGGCAAGGTAAACCTTCAGACTATGGTTTGCAGTTACGCGCTAAGCAAAAGTTAAAAGGTTACTATGGAAACCTAACAGAAAAGCAGTTCAAGGCCTGCTATAGAGAAGCTGTCCGTGTTAAGGGTGATACTGGTGAAAATCTAATTGGTCTATTAGAAAGACGTCTAGACTCAGTTGTTTACAGATCTAAAGTGGTGCCCACTGTATTTGCGGCAAGGCAGTTTATAAACCATGGTCATGTAATGGTTAATGGCAAAAAGACAAACATCGGTAGCTATCGACTGAAAGTCGGTGATGTTGTTGAAGTTCGTGAAAAATCAAGAACAATGCCGATGGTAATGCAGTCTGTTGAGAGTCAAGAAAGAGACGTACCGGACTACATAAATTTTGACGAAACAAATTTTAAAATTGAAATAAAAAGAATACCGGGTCTCGATGATGTTCCATATCCTGTGCAAATGGAGCCAAATCTGGTTATTGAGTTCTATTCTAGATAGTTAATTGGTAACAATACCTTTTTCTTCAAGAAATTCCTTTAGCTCATTTTCTTCGAACATTTCTCTGACGATGTCTGCCCCACCAATAAATTCACTTTTTATGTAGAGTTGGGGTATTGTTGGCCAATTCGTATATTCCTTTATCCCGTTTCTAATTTCCTCATCTTCTAAGACATTAATTGATGAGAATTCAATGCCCAGATAATTGAGTATTTGAACTACTTGACTTGAGAATCCACATTGAGGTGACTCTGGAGTTCCTTTCATAAATAATACAACATCAGTTGATGCTATTTGTTTACTTATCCAGTCATTAATATTTTCATCCATTTTGTATCCTCACTATGTTGATATTGTTTTTACTTGGAGCGCGTGTAGCTTGTTTCCCATTTTCTCTGCAAGTGCATCATATACAATTTGATGCTGTTCAATACGAGATTTACCGCGAAAGGTATCAGATTTAACAACAATAGAGTAGTGGTTATCATCGCCGGCTAGGTCTTTAATCTCAATTTCTGCATTTGGTATGGCTTTCTTTACCAATGCTTCCAATTCGGTTAATTTCATACTCATTTTATCACTCTTTGTTGCTCATAATCGATGGGATCAAGCTCTCATATGAGTTTTTCAATTCACTGTTAGATATAATAATACCATCATTGATTTTCAATTGCGATGAGGTTATGTTTCCAATTAGTTCATAGTCAATCCCATTTTTTTTAATTTTATTTTCAAATGCACTCACGAACCTTGGTTTGATTGTTATAATGTACCTTGATTGATCCTCACCGAAAAGCTGACGAATCAACTGATCTTCTGCAATCTTATTCAATGTTGCGCCGATTTCATCTTTTATAATCAACTCGCATAAAGCAACTATCATACCACCATCCGATATATCGTGACAGGATGAGATAATTTTTTCCTGAATTAATTCAAGTACACAATTTCCGTTTATCTTTTCTTGATTAAGGTCTACTTCGGGAGGGTTATTTGATGATGTATTATTGTAGACCTCTTCGAGTGTTGAGCAGTCAAGGTGTGAGCCCTTTTTTCCAATCATGTATATTGAGTCACCTACATTTGCGGAACCAAAATCTTCTAATATACCAATATTTTTTATCAGACCAACGCCTCCAATTGTAGGGGTATTTTTTATTGGATGGCCATTTGTTTCGTTGTACAGAGATACATTGCCTGATACGACAGGAAAATCGAGTACTATTGATGCATCTCTGATACCATTAATCGTCTCAACAAAATCAGTCATTATTTCGGGTTTTTCTGGATTCCCAAAATTAAGACAATTAGTTATTGCAAGAGGCTTTGCTCCCATTGATATTATGTTACGCCAACACTCAGAGACAGCTTGCATGGCACCTTTCTTGGCATCTGCATCACAATATCTAGGGGTTACATCACACGACATAGCTATCGCCTTTTCCGTGTTTTCAATACGAACAATACCGGCATCTTCACCTGCCTCATTTAGCGTATTAGCCATTATTGTTCTATCGTATTGTTCCCAGATCCATTTTTTTGAGCATATATTTGCCGAGTTTAGCACTCTGAGGATTGCTTCTTTTATTTTAATATCAGAGCTCAGTTGATTCTTCTGGTCTTGTTTATTTTTACTGATAGTTTCCCTTTTGTAGATTGGAGCATTATCTGTCAGAAATTTAATCGGAATATCGGCTTCAATCATGCCATTGTGTAAAACAACTATATTATTTGTTTCTGTTATTTTTCCAACGATAGCAAAATCAACATCCCATTTCTTAAATACCTCTTTGGCAATATCTGTCTTCTCTGGTTTAAGCACCATAAGCATTCTCTCTTGACTCTCAGATAGCATCATTTCATAAGCCGTAAGGTTTTCTTGTCTCGTTGGAATATTATCTAAATTCAATTCTATACCAACTCTTCCCTTATCTGCCATTTCCACAGATGATGAAGTGAGTCCCGCCGCACCCATATCTTGTATTGATATTATTGCGTCTTTCTGCATTAACTCAAGACATGCCTCGAGTAAAAGCTTTTCCGCATAAGGATCGCCAACTTGAACAGTTGGCCTGTTCTTATCTGACTCGTCATCAAACTCACCTGATGCCATTGTTGCACCGTGTATACCATCACGGCCCGTTTTTGCGCCAACATATACTACGGGGTTTCCAATTCCGGATGCTTTTGAGTAAAATATTTTATCTCTGGTAGTTAATCCAACACACATTGCGTTCACAAGGTTATTTCCATTGTAAGAGCTATCAAAGCCTGTTTCACCTGCAACGGTTGGAATTCCAACACAATTTCCATATCCACCAATACCACTGACAACTCCAGACAATAAAAACTTAGTTTTTGAATGTGCCAATTCACCAAATCGTATTGAATTGAGAAGTGCAATTGGTCGAGCGCCCATGGTAAAGATATCGCGCATGATGCCACCAACACCTGTTGCCGCACCCTGATATGGTTCAATAAAAGATGGATGATTATGGCTTTCCATCTTAAAAATTATTGCTTGGTTATCCCCAATATCGATAACACCCGCATTCTCACCTGGTCCTTGAATAACTTGCTTTCCTTTAGTATGTAATTTTTTCAGCCAATGGCGAGAAGATTTATATGAACAATGTTCAGACCACATTACTGAAAATATACCAATTTCAGTATGACTTGGATCCCTCCCCATGTAGTTTAATAGTAACTCTTTTTCCTCTCTGTTTATGCTGTGAGACTCGTATATATCCATAGACTTACCAATCATGTTGCAAAAAAATTAAGTGCGGACTCGAATATTTTTGATCCATCATTTGTTCCTGTTTTCATGTCGATCGCTCTTTCTGGGTGTGGCATTAGACCCAATATATTTAGATCTTTGTTGTATAAGCCAGCTATATCGTTTAATGAGCCATTTATGGGCTCCATATAACGTAATGCAACTTGATTATTATCTTCAATTGAATTCAGTGTTTTTCGATCAACGAAAAAATTACCGTCATGATGCGCAATGGGTATTTTTACTATCTCATTGGTTTTATACTTTGAGGTAAAAAAAGTATCATTCCTATCAACTTTAAGTTTGATATTTTTCGATATAAATTTGAGCGAACTATTTTTCAATAGAGATCCAGGTAGCAATTTTCTCTCAGTTAGGATTTGGAAGCCATTGCAAATACCAATTATATAAACACCCTGATTTCCTTTTAATTCAAGATCATCCATTATTGGTTCTCGAGCTGCGATTGCACCAGATCTGAGGTAGTCACCATAGGAAAACCCACCTGGAATAATTATCAAATCTGATTTTGGAATATTACTTTCTTTGCAACTAATTATATTTGGATTAATACCAATAACTTTTTTTACAGCATTTGCTGTATCCAAATCACAATTTGTTCCAGGAAAACGTATAATTGTTACATCCATACTAGCCAATTTCTATTGAATATTCCTCTATGACAGTATTTGCAAGGAGAGACTTGGTGATTTTTTCAATTTTTTCTTCAGCATCTTTTTTATTATCAGCCTGAATATCCATCTCAATCAGCTTTCCCTGTCGAACATTTTTTATATCATTCTCACCAAGGTTTTTTAGAGCACTCTCAATGGCTTGCCCTTGAGGATCTAAAACTTCAGATTTTAGTCTTATGTATACGATCGCTTTCATGTTTATCCTTTTACCAGAGTTGGCTTATTATTTTTTGATGAACCATTTTGTGTCAATAATCCCATCCTTTTTGCTACTTCATTATATCCATCTAATAAATAGCCTGAGTTCTCTCGGTAAACATCTTTATCCATTTTTTTCTTAGTTTCAAAATCCCATAATCTGCATGAATCAGGGCTTATTTCGTCCGCCAGAACAACGTAAACTTCATCATTCTTATATAGCCGTCCAAACTCGATTTTAAAGTCGACTAACTGGATCTTTATCGCAGAAAAATATCCAGACAAGAAGTCATTAATCCTTAGAGCAAGTGATGTAATTTCATCTAATTCATTCTGGCTTGCCCAGCCAAAGGTTAGGATATGCTCATCGCTGACTAAGGGGTCCTGCAAAGCATCATCCTTATAATAAAATTCAACAATTGTTCTGTTAAGCTTTTCACCACTCGGAATACCAAGTCGCCTTGTGAGCGAGCCTGCGGCCGTATTCCTAATAACTACTTCAAGTGGAATTATTTCTACTTCATTTATGAGCTGTTCTCTCATATTAAGTCTTTTGATAAAGTGATGAGGAATATCAATTGAGGATAGGAGTTTAAATAGATGTTCTGAGATTCGATTATTTATAACTCCCTTACCTTCAAAAACATCCATCTTCGCATTGTTATTAGCCGTAGCATCATCTTTAAAGTGTTGAATCAAGGTTCCTGGCTCTGGACCTTTGTATAAAATTTTTGCCTTCCCCTCATAAATTTTACTTTTTTTCATTTTAAAGACCGCATTTCTATCATTTACCAAATACATTATCGAATATGTAATCAACATTTTTCAAGTGGTATTCGAGTGAGAATAAATCATCCACCTCTTCTTTTGTGAGTATTTTCATAATTTCTTTATCTAATAAAATTAATTTTTTAAAGTCACATTGTTTATCCCATGATTTGGAAGCATTTTTTTGAACAAAATCATAACTGTCTTCTCGACTGACTCCCTTCTGAGTCAAGAGCAATAGTATTCTCTGTGAGTATATCAATCCGTTCAACTTATTTAAATTTGCACTAATATTTTTTTTATTTACTACAATATTTTTTATTACGTTTGTAAGCCTAGAAAGAGCAAAATCCATTAAAATCGTAGTATCTGGACCAATAATTCGCTCCACGGATGAATGAGAGATATCTCGCTCATGCCACAAAGATATATTTTCAAGCGCAGGGGTGACAGAGCTACGAATCAAGCGAGCAATACCTGTTAAATTTTCTGTTAATACAGGATTCCTTTTATGAGGCATAGATGAAGAGCCTTTTTGCCCCACCTGAAACTTTTCAGACATTTCATCAACTTCAGTTCTTTGCAAGTGTCTAATTTCGGTTGAAATTCTCTCGATTGAGCCCGCGAGTACTCCCAAGGTAGCAAAGAAATAGGCAAATCTGTCTCTTGGAATTATCTGGGTGGAAATATTTTCTATATTTAGATTCAATTTTTTAGCAACATACTTCTCAATCCTTGGGTCAATGTGGGCGAAAGTGCCAACTGAGCCTGATAAGGCACAAATAGAAATTTCTTGTTCAGCAATTTCCATTCGCTTTAAAGCTCTATCAAATTCAGCATAGGACTGCGCAAATTTCAAGCCAACCGTTGTTGGTTCTGCATGAATACCATGACTTCGGCCAATTGTAGGAAGATATTTGTACTCTTGAGACTTTTTCAATAGTTCCCGTAGCAATTCATTCAAATCTTTTCTTATAAGATAAGATGATTTCTTTAGTTGAATACACAGGCACGTATCGAGTATGTCCGATGATGTCATGCCCTGATGAAGATATCTTGCCTCTTTTTCACCAATTTTTTCAGATATAAACGTAAGAAATGCTATTACGTCATGGTGGGTCTTACCTTCTATTTCTAAAATGCGCTCTGTGTCAAAAGTAATATTTTTGAACTTATCTCTAATTTTTTTTGTTAAGCCCTTTTCAATAAGACCAATTGACTCCATCGCTTCATGAGCAAGTATTTCAATTTCAAACCAGATGGCATACTTAGACTGATCAGACCAAACATCTCTCATAATCTGTCTAGAATATCTTTTAATCATTTTTTTTATTGTAATGGTATAATATTTATATAGCTTAAATATTATAGAAAAGCGATTATTTTTATATTATTTTTTTTAATTATACAAAAAGAATTCTTGAGTTTTTAAGTCAAAATAACAATAATAAATATGACCTAGGAGATCTATATGAAGTTAAATGGAGAAAATATAATTCAGGCATCACGTACACAGGTCTGGGATGCATTAAACGATCCCGGAGTGCTAAAAGAAACAATCCCTGGAGCTCAAAGCGTTGAACAAAGTTCAGATGAAGAATTCAAAGCGGTGGTGGAAATAAAGATTGGGCCAGTAAAAGCAAAATTCACTGGTAAGATTAATTTAAGTGATGTTAACCCTCCTCACGGTTATAAGATAATTGGCCAAGGTCAGGGCGGTGCAGCCGGATTCGCAAAGGGTTCAGCGGTAGTTGCACTAACCGAATTAGATCCAGAGACAACAAAATTGACATATGAGGTTGATGCGCAAGTCGGGGGGAAGCTTGCACAAGTTGGTCAGAGGCTCATCCAGAGCGCATCAAAATCACTTGCAGACCAGTTTTTTAACAGTCTTCAAAACTATTTCCATAATGATACCAAGGATATCGAAGAAAGTCAGCAAATGAATGAGGTAGAAATACCCTCAAGAAATATATTTTTTTTCAATTCAAAAAGAAAAAGAATTATTTTTGCATTAATTGTTTTCTTATTGTCATTCATATATTTTTACAATAATTAGTTTTTGAAAGAGCGAAATGGTAAAAGTTAATGTAAATATTAATAATCAGGCTTACAGTGAAGATGTTGAAGATAATACATTATTAGTAGAATTATTGAGGGATAAGCTCAGTCTTACTGGTACTCACGTAGGTTGCGATACTAGCCAATGTGGTGCATGCGTTATTCATATTAACGGGGACTCTGTGAAAAGCTGTACAGTCTTGGCGGCTCAGGTAAATGGAAAAGAATTAACCACTGTTGAAGGTTTAGCGAGTCAGGGTCAACTTCATTCAATTCAAAAATCATTTCAAAATAACCACGCATTGCAGTGTGGCTTTTGTACTCCCGGATTGGTTATGAGTGCTGTAGATTTGTTGAAGAAAAATAAGTCCCCAACTGAAAGTGAGATTCGAGAGTGGTTTGAAGGCCATATTTGTAGATGTACGGGGTACAAAAATATCATAAAAGCTGTTCAAGAAGCAATCACATAAGAGATATAGCAAATAATGTATAATTTTAGATATCACAAGGCTTCAACAATAGAAACCGCTATATCTCTAATAGAACAATCAGATGATCCAAAAATTTTAGCAGGTGGGCACACACTAATTCCGACATTAAAGCAAAGACTTTCTCAGCCAACAGATATTATTGATATATCCTCTATTGATGAATTAAAACGGATTACACTTGGCGAGGGTAATGTCACAATTGGTGCCCTTTGTACACATGCCCATATTTCAAATTCCCCAGAAATTACAAAAAATATTCCGGGGCTAGCAGACCTTGCAAAACAAATTGGTGACCCTCAAGTAAGACACAAGGGAACAGTTGGTGGTTCAATTGCAAATGCAGATCCGGCCGCCGATTATCCGGCTGCTGTATTAGCTTTGAATGGTGAAGTATTAACATCCAAGGAAAATCACTTTGCGGCAAATTTCTTCATCGATATGTTTGAAACCGCATTAAAATCTAATGAGATAATTACTGGAATCCGGCTGCAAATTCCAAAATCCTCAACATACAAGAAATTTAGGAATCCGGCTTCAGGTTACGCGATGGTAGGTGTTTTCGTGGCAAGATATGATAACGACGTAAGGATAGCCGTCACTGGAGCATCAAGCACTGTCTATCGTATGGAAGATATAGAAGGAATGCTTAAAAGTAGCTTTGATAATGATATAATGGAAGGTATCGAAATCGACACAACAGACTTCAACGATGATATACATGCATCGGCAAAATATAGAGGTGTAATTCTAAAAGTTTTACTTGAAGAAGCTATTTTAGAGTTAAAAGAGACCTAAACTATTCCACTAGTTTTTTTTTATTATTTTATGATAAAATATAGAACCTACAAATAATTAAAAGGCGACATCAAACATGGCAGTAAGTGATAACGATATAATAAATATTGCTCGTGATTGGAAAAATAATGGTAGAAAAGTTGCTATTGCTACAGTAATCCAAACATGGGGATCAGCACCGCGCGGTGTTGGCAGTAAATTACTCATTGATGATCTGGGGAATTTCGAAGGTTCTGTGTCTGGAGGCTGTGTCGAGGGGGCTGTAATTGGTGAAGCTGCAGATCTATTCAAGACTGGAAAACCAAAAATACTTGAGTATGGAGTTTCAAATGAAATGGCTTGGGAAGTTGGTTTGGCATGCGGGGGTACAATAAAGGTATATTTAGCTGAGTTAGATTAGGAATGAAGAAAAAGACATTAGACGAGATTATATCAAAGCAGGTTGAAAGAAAGTCGCTGGCTCACATTATCAATACTGAAAACGGAGATGAGTTTATCTTTGCAAATGGTAAAAAGACTGATTACCCAGAACTTGACAAAGAAATTATTGATTGCATAAGGTTTGATCGAAGTAAGCTCGTGCAGATAGATAATAAAAGTTTCTTCATCGATGTTTACAATCCACCACTTAAGCTGCTAATAATTGGTGCCGTTCATATTGCGCAGCATTTGATTAATTTCGCAAATAATCTGAATTTTGACTGTATATTAATCGACCCAAGAGAAGGTTTTGCTAATAAGGAGCGCTTTGCAGATGTTGAAATATATAACAATTGGCCTGATGAAGTTTTGCCTGAGATAGTAATTGACGAAAGGACGGCTGTTGTTACGCTTACACACGATCCAAAAATTGATGATGTTGCACTCGATTATGTACTCGATAAAAGTTGTTTTTACATTGGATCTCTTGGTTCAAAGAAAACACACAATGCAAGGGTTGAAAGATTGAGTAAAAAGCACTCAGGGAAAAAACTTGCTGAGATCCACGGTCCAATAGGTTTAGATATTGGCGCTAGATCCCCAGCAGAAATTGCTCTATCAATTGTCAGTGAAATGATATCCAAGTTAAGATTATAAGTATTTTTTATGAAGATTTTTGAAAAAAGTATTCAAAAAACATTTGGCTACCTGCTAATGCATTCTGTTTTTCTGAAAGATGGCAGGATACGTAAGGGTAAGATTATAGATCAAGATGATATTAGAATGATGGAAAAATCGAATATATCAAAGGTTTATGTTGGTGAGTTTGAAGAGGGTGATATCAGTGAGAATTCTGCATCAAGCTTGATTGCAAAAGCCATAGCAAAAAGTCAGTTTTCAATCTCGCCAACGCTTTCAGGTAAAACAAATATTACGTCAACTGCAGATGGCCTCATTGAAATCGATGAAGAGAAGGTAACAAAACTCAACAGTCTATCACCTAATATTGCTGTCTCAACTTTAAATAATCATGACGTTGTATATCGAGGTGATCATATTATTAGTATAAAAATAATTTCTTATGTTATTTCATCTTCGGATTTAAAAAAAATTATTAATTTTCTGAAGAAAAATAAAATTATTAAATTAAAAAATTTTACATCAATGAGGTTTGGAGTGATTTATACAACCGCAAAAAACGAGAAGCGGTCACTGGTTGAAAAAACAAAAAAATCAATAAAATCACGAATTAGTGATTATAACTCCACAATAATGCATGAAAGTGTTATTCCACATGATTATGGGAGTTTAAAAGCAAAAATAGAGCAGCTAATAGAAAGTAATATTAACTGCATTCTATTGTTTCTTTCCACATCAATAACCGATGTGAATGATATTGTTCCGAGTGTAATAAATAATCTCGGAGGTGCGGTAAAGTCTTTTGGCATGCCAGTTGACCCGGGAAACTTGACGCTAAGTGGTAAGATTAATGAGGTAGATATTATTGCAGCTGCTGGGTCCGCGCGAAGTGATACACTTAATGGGCTTGATTGGCATCTAAATTGTATACATGCAAATATTGCAGTCACGCAAGCAATGGTAAACTCCCTAGGTGTTGGTGGTTTACTTAAAGATATAGATTTTGCTGTAAAGAGAAAAAGGGTTTCCAAAACTATTGACACAAAAAAATCAAATATTGCTGCCGTTGTGCTTTGCGCTGGCGAATCAAAAAGAATGGGTAGCAAAAATAAGTTACTTTTGAAAGTTGAGGGTAAGACACTCATAAAGAACTATATTGATAATATATCTAAATCGAACGTATCAGAGATAGTCATTGTGACGGGTCATCAGTCAAGTGAAATTGAAAAAGAGTTAGATGGCTATGATCTTAAATTTATCTATAATGAGAAATATAGAGAGGGCATGTCAACTTCCTTAAATACTGGGATAAATTCACTGTCAAAAAATATTAATGCTGCCATAATATGTTTGCCTGATATGCCCATGATTGGAATTTATGAAATAAATAAGTTGATTGAATATTACAATCCTAAAATTGGGCATGAAATTTGTGTTGCAACTTATAATGACCAGAGGGGTAATCCTGTTTTGTGGGACAAGAAATATTTTAAAAAACTGATGCAAATTACAGGTGATAAGGGGGGCAGGTATCTATTACCAAAATTTTTAGATAAATCTGTTGAAGTAAAACTAGGAGAAGCAGTCGCCTTTGATGTGGATAATGAGAGCAGCTATAAAATCATAAATACAAAAAAATAAAACTTAAAATCCTCTAACTAATCGTAAATATTTCACATCCATTTTTTGTGATGCCAACAGTATGCTCAAATTGTGCTGATAATTCTTTGTCTCTTGTTACAATTGTCCAACCATCTGATAAAAGTTTGATATCTTTTGACCCCGCATTAATCATTGGTTCGATTGTGAATATCATGCCTTCCTTTAATTCATACCCATGACCTTTCTTACCGAAGTGGAGAATGTTAGGATGATCATGAAATATTTTACCGATTCCATGCCCACATAAATCTTCAACAACAGAAAATCTGTTTCTTTCAGCTATTTCCTGTATTCGCGCACCAATATCACCAGTATGGATCCCTGGTTTCAGTATCTTTATTGCTTCCATCAGGCACTCTTTTGTAATATCTAATAGGATTTCAGCTTTTCTTGATATTTTACCTACCTTATACATCCTACTAGTATCGCCATACCATCCGTCATGGATTAGAGTAACATCAATATTTAATATATCGCCTTCTTTTAATTTTTTTTTGCTGGGTATACCGTGACAAATAACATTATTTAATGAGATACAAGAAGATGCAGGATAACCCCTATAATAAAGTGTAGCTGGTACGCAATTATTTGATAATGCAAACTCGTAGATGAGTCTATCAAGGTATTCTGTAGTAGTTCCCTCTAAAATATAGGGCTCTATAAAATCCAAACATTTTGATGCAAGCTTTCCCGATTTCTTCATGCAGTTAAAGCTCGCCTCATCATGTAACTTAATTAATCCAATATTTTTATTTGGTGCTAGATTTGCTTTAATATAACTATGCATTCACTTTTTCTAATGTTTCAGTAACCTTCTATACTAAAAAATATTTTTATTATACTCAATATAATATATAAACAATGTAATAATAATTTGCACCTAATGGTATTGATATGAAAGATATAACAGCTGCAATTTTAGTGATCGGTGATGAGATCTTATCTGGCAGAACCAAAGATAAAAATATTGGCTACATAGCTGAATGCTTTTCAAATATTGGTGTATATTGCAAAGAGGTCAGGATTGTTCCTGATGAGGAAGATAAAATTATTGGTGCATTAAATGAGCTTAGAAACGAGTACACTTATGTTATGACAACTGGAGGCATCGGTCCAACTCATGATGATATCACGGCAGATTGTGTAGCAAAAGCATTTGGTACAGGAATATCAGAAAATGAAGATGCCATTAATATGTTACTTGAGAGAATACCCCTTGAGGATTTGAATGAATCAAGGCGAAGAATGGCTCGAATACCACACGGCGCAAGATTGATTGAGAACAATGTATCAAAGGCGCCTGGCTTTCAAATAGAGAATGTGTTTGTAATGGCCGGCGTTCCAGCCGTAATGCAGGCTATGTTGGATGTTGTCATGTCAAGAATTGATAAAGGTCAGAAGTTATTTACCTGCAATATCTCTACTGATATTAAGGAGGGTGATATTGCAGATATACTCCGAGAGATACAAAAAAATAATCCAAATGTCATGATTGGATCATACCCATACTATACTGATGGAGGCTACGGTGCGAATATTGTGTGCAGAGCTAAGAATCTTGATGAACTGAAAAATATAGCCATTATAATAGAGGGTAATTTATCAGCTATTGGGAATGTAGAAGTTGGAGATTTTGAATAGGATGGATAGCAAAACGAGCTCAAAGTTATTTCCTGTATCATGGGATCAATTCCATCGGGACTCAAAAGCCCTTGCTTGGCGTCTTGCGGATAAAGGTGACTGGTCAGCTATAATTGCTGTCACGCGTGGAGGACTTGTGCCATCAGCAATCGTTGCCAGAGAATTAAATGTAAGAATAATAGAAACAATATGTGTAACATCTTATAATCCCGAACACCAAAGAGGTGATATTGAAGTACTAAAAAAAATTAGCGATAATTTGCTCTCAGACCCCAAATTTAAGCCAGATACAATATTATGTATTGATGATCTCGTTGATACAGGTTCAACAATGGCAGTTGTCAAGGATATGATCCCAAATGCACATATAGCAACTGTTTATGCTAAACCCGAAGGTTTGTATAATGTGGATACATTTATCACCGAGGTTAGTCAGGATACATGGATTTATTTTCCATGGGATACTGAATTACAATTTGCACCACCTATAAATCCAAGCGGTGTTTAATTATGATCTATTTAATTTATGAGCGGACGTGGTGGAATAGGTAGACACAAGAGACTTAAAATCTCTCGGAGGTTACTCCGTGCCGGTTCGAGTCCGGCCGTCCGCACCAGTTTCAAACTTTGTAACCATATAGCCATTTCAAACTATCTAATTGTTTACGGCTATTTGTTTTTTCTAAGAAAAAATCTCTAGCTATTGAAACAATGGGTGACGCGTGGAATATTTTACGGTTGAGACTTGAACTTCTGATTACCCTATTAATTCTTTTTTGCCTTTTACTCATTAAAAGGTGGACAGATTTGGTAGTAATCTCTCCCCCTATTGATTTTCCTAGTGTGTAGCCATCCTCAAGCGCCATTGATGCGCCTTGGGCAAGATGAGGTTTTATTGAATGTGCTGCATCACCAATTGCAAATATCGGCCTTGAAATATCAAAATTTAATGTGATTTTTGAGTCATATAGGCTCCAAGATTCCCATTCTAGCGCACTCAAGAAAGCCGTAATATTTTCGATATTTTGGTTGCTATTTGGGATGATCGTATCTTGATTATTTTTAGTTATCATTACAATATTTATTAAATCTTCAAAATATGGGTAGACAACAACATGCATTCCATTACCTAGAAATAAGTATACAGTATCCTCATTAATTTTTAGGGGGAATTCAGAGTGCTTTACCGCAGACCTGTAAGTTGTAAAATCATTTTTTATAGGACTACATGATATTCTATCGAATATTGGACTGCCCGAATTCCCATTTGCAATTATTAATTTTTTGCAAGTATCAGTAGACTTATTTTGTTTTGTTATTTTAACTTTATTGCCAAGGTCTTCAACTTTTTTTATTTTTGAGTCTTGCTTTATCTTTGTATTGCATGAAATTACACTCGATAATAGCTCCTTATGGAGTATATTTCTGCTTACCGTATAATAATTAGTAAGATTATTTTTAGTCACAAATTCGTTTACCGGTAGAGTGATTAGTTTTTTTAACTTTTCTATGGAGTATATCTCAATGCTGTTTATAACTTTCATGTTAGGGTCTAATTTATTCAGGATACCCATTTTCTGAAGTACATGGCTTGCGTTTGGCGATAATTGAATACCGTAGTTGTTAGCTGTCCGCGTATCACCGCTCTCGAAAATTTCATTATCAATACCAAAACTTGATAGTGTATAACTGCATGCCAAACCGGCAATACCAGAACCAATAATACTATACATTTCTTTACTTCATTAATTATTCAACTATACAATTTGGAGGAATAGTCTGATGTTTATCTAAATGGCCGTTGTACTTGTAGAGTGTTGAGCAGTATGGACATACTATGCTATCCTTTTTACCCATATCGAGATATATATGTGGATGATCATGGGGGCTATTTGCCCCTATACACTTAAATTTCTTTACGGGAATTTCAATCTCATGATATCCTTCAGTATTTTGGTAGTGGGGTGTTTGTGTATCTGCCATAACCATCTCCTGTAATAATTTATTTATTTAACATTTAATAGATATAATAAATTAAGATTGAACTAATTTGATTTAATATATAATTAACTATATATTTAAATAAAAATAATAAAATATACATAATTATTTTGCAATCATGTAACTCAATATAGTGAGATATTAAATGCCTCAAAACAACAGTGCTGATTTGAAATCACAAAAGCTTGAGGGTGTTGACCCAATATGGCACAAAATCAGGGAAGAAGCAAAAGAGGCATCCACCCAAGATCGGCAAATTTCAAGTTACATGTACGCACAAGTACTTTCACAAAAGACGCTTGAAAAAGTATTGTCTGTAAATTTATCAAAACATATGGAAACAATCCATGTTGAAGACCGAATTATCGAAGATCTATTTGATGAGTTTTATTCTACCGACAAACGAATCCAGCAAACGATAAGGGCGGATATATCTGCTGTATATGATCGAGATCCAGCATGCCACCGATACATTGAACCAATTTTATATTTTAAAGGATTCCAAGCACTTCAGGTTCACAGGTTGGCAAACTGGCTTTGGGTCGATGGAAGGAGAGAATTTGCATATTATTTACAGAGTGTATCATCTAGAAAATATTCTGTTGATATACATCCGGCAGCAAAGTTTGGGAAAGGAATCTTTATTGATCATGCGACAGGTATCGTAATTGGTGAGACTGCGGTTATTAATGATAACGTTTCTATGCTGCATGATGTGACACTTGGTGGTACGGGAAAGAAATCTGGTGATAGACATCCTAAAGTTAAAAGTGGAGTATTAATTGGAGCGGGTGCAAAAATTCTTGGTAATATTAATATCGGTGTTTCAGCTAGAATAGCCGCGGGAAGTGTTGTACTAAATGACGTACCAGATGGGGTGACGGTAGCTGGGGTACCCGCCAGAGTAATTGGTGGGAACGATAAGGAATATCCATCGCAACATATGGATCATTTACTTCCGTCAACTGAAAAATAAAAAGAGTTCTTAATGCAAAAAAAAGAAAGAGAACATTTACAGCACTACCTGCGGGATAAATTTAAGTCAGATGTTATACGTGTTGTGGGACGTCCAAAGAAGGACGACTCGATGGAAGTTTACGTCGGTGATGAGTTTATGGGTATTATCTTCAGAGATGACGATGAGGGCGAGGTCTCTTATTCGTTCAATATGGCAATTTTGGATATTGATTTATAATTTAGTCGGGTTTTCTTGCCCTGCATATATAACTTCAGGATCAAATAGCTTCTCATCTTCCTCAAATTTAAGTACTACTCTATTTTTACCATCATGATTGATAGAGCGATAGAAGCATGATCTATATCCAACATGGCAACTTGCCCCTATCCCTTCAACGTCAACAATTAGCCAGATTGAGTCCTGATCGTCATCTATCCGTATGCTGCGGACTTTTTGTATCAGCCCAGAGGTTTTACCTTTGTGCCATATCGATTTGCGTGATCGACTCCAGTAGTATGCTTCCATATTATGTATTGTTAGTGAAAGAGCTTCTCTATTCATGTACCCATGCATGAGGACTTCACCTGATTTACTATCAGTTGTAATGACTGGGATAAGGCCATTTTCATCGAATTTTGGAGCTAATCTAGTGCCTTCTTCAACCTCAAAGACACTCTCTCTCTGCGCGAGTGGAATATCAAACTTGTCTTTCATTAAGCTAGTTATTTGTAAGTTTCATGAAGCGATCCCTTAGTGCTTCATTTGTCTCAAATTCACCTGTAAATCTTGTTGTAATTGTTGATACTTGGTCTTTTTTCACACCCCTGAGTGACATACACATATGTTCTGCGTCTAAAATTATCGCAACTCCCCTAGGGTTTAGTGACTGGCTGAGAGCGTTTGCTATTTCTGCCGTCATAGTTTCTTGAGTTTGAAGTCGTTGCGCATAGATATCAACAAGTCTTGCAATCTTCGAAATTCCAACAACTCGGTTTGAGGGTAAGTATGCAACGTGAGCTTTCCCAATGAATGGGATCATGTGATGTTCGCAAAATGAATTAAATTGTATATCCTTTAGTAATACAAGATCATCATAGCCCCCGACTTCACTAAATGTCTTCGATAAAACGTCTACACCATTTTCATTGTACCCCTTAAAAAACTCTTTGTATGCATCAATGAACCTTCTCGGGGTTTCGAGCAAACCTTCTCTATCTGGATCTTCACCGATCCAGGCTAATATTGTTCTTACAGCATCTTCCGCTTCTTCTCTAGAGGGTATGGAGGGGGCCCTCTTAATATTGGTAATTTTTGAATTTTTATCCATTACAGGTTGCTCCAGATATGTTTGATGATAATTGTTAATATATAAAAGTTGAATATATGTTAAAATCTATTATTTATCAATATAAGTATGATATATTTTAAATACAATTATTTCATCTAAAGTTGATAGTGAAATCCAAAATGTTAGACGACGTTTACAATAATAAAATAATCGAATTAGCCGCAAATATCTCCCACATAGGACGACTTGAAAACCCAAGTAAATCCGTGACGAAGGTAAGCAGACTTTGTGGTTCGAAGGTTACCGTAGATATTCTTCTGTCTAATAACATTGTGATAGATTTTGCACATGAAGTGAAGGCTTGTGCACTGGGCCAAGCATCATCATCAATTATGGCAAAGAATATAATTGGTTCATCCATCGAAGAGTTAGCAATTGTCTCGAAGCAGATGAGTAAAATGTTGAGAGAGAATGGCCCAGCTCCAAAAGGCAAATGGGCAGAACTTGGATATTTAGAACCTGTTAAGGACTACAAATCTAGACATTCATCAACAATGCTTACCTTTGAAGCTGTATGTGAAGCTATTCAAAACGATGATTAGTCAAGATCTAGCATGTTTAAGGCCCTAGTCAACTTACCGTTTATATTCTTAATTAAAGTGTATCAATATACTCTATCCTACTTTCTAGGAAATAGATGCAGATATCTGCCAAGTTGTTCAAATTATGCACTTGAGGCTATTAAAAAATTTGGTATTTGGTCTGGCGGCTGGTTATTTCTATATCGGTTTTTAAGATGCCATCCACTCTCAGGTCATGGCTATGACCCTGTTCCAAGCGAACTACCAAAAAATTGTGTTTGGTATAAGCCATGGACTTATAAAATAAAAAAAAATAATTGATTATATGCATAATAATCATTAATAATATTGGTACTTACCTGATTTGTTAACAGAGATTGAGTATAAAAATGTTTAAATATAGATTGCTTGATGGATCCACTAAAGAGTTTCAAAATCAGATCAATGGAGCCCAACTCGCAAAATCAATTTCCCCATCGTTATTAAAAAAAACAGTTGCTGTAAAAGTTAATGGCACGCTCAAGGATCTAACAGACAATCTTCCAGATGACTCGAGCATTGAGTTTATGACTCGGGAGCATCCAGAAACACTTGATCTTATCCGTCACGATTGCGCTCACGTACTTGCCGAGGCAGTTCAAAATTTATTTCCCGAAACACAAGTAACTATCGGACCTGTAATTGAAAACGGTTTTTACTATGATTTTTATCGTGAGGAGTCTTTTAAGCCAGAGGATTTTGTAAAAATTGAAAAGAAGATGCATGAGTTAATTTCAAAGAATACAAAATTTGAAAAAAAAGTAGTAAGTCGCGATGAGGCCATAAAAATTTTTCAAGAAAAGAAAGAAGAATACAAGGTTGAACTAATAAAGGATATTCCGAAGGGAGAGGATATAAACCTATACTCACAGGGTGATTGGTTTGATCTTTGTAGGGGGCCTCACATGGTTTCAACGGGGCAAATTGGTAAAGCATTTAAACTCATGAAAATCGCTGGTGCATATTGGCGGGGTGACTCAAAAAATGTGATGTTACAAAGAATTTATGGTACTGCTTGGAGTACAAGTGATCAGTTAAATTCATATCTTAACATGCTTGAAGAGGCTGAAAAACGAGATCACAGAAAACTTGGGAGAGAAATGGACCTTTTTCATTTTCAGGAGGAGGGGCCTGGATCTGTCTTTTGGCATAAAAAGGGATGGAAGTTATTTACTGAGCTTATTGATTATATGAAGCGTAAAGGAATGAGTGCTGGGTATTTGGAAGTCAATACACCCGATATGCTAGATAGGTCACTATGGGAAAAATCTGGACATTGGGAAAAATTTGGAGAGAATATGTTTACAAGTACAACCCCAGATGAAAAGATATTTGCTCTAAAGCCAATGAATTGCCCAGGTCACGTACAAATATTTAAAAATGGATTAAAGAGTTACCGTGATTTACCAATAAAATATGCTGAATTTGGTAAGGTTCATAGATATGAGCCCTCAGGAGCATTGCATGGACTTATGAGAGTGAGGCATTTTACACAAGATGATGGGCATATTTTTCTCACCGAGGAGCAGATAAAAGAAGAGTGCGTTAAAGTTCATGAGTTGATATTATCAATATATAAAGACTTTGGATTTGAAGATATTGTCGTAAAATTTTCTGATAGACCAGAAAAGAGAGTAGGGGATGATGAAATCTGGGATAAAGCAGAAAAAGCACTTATTGAGGCTGTAGAGTCAACAAATCAAAAATTTGAGCTAAACCCTGGTGAAGGCGCCTTCTATGGACCAAAACTAGAGTATGTGCTTAGGGATGCAATAGGGAGAGATTGGCAATGTGGTACACTTCAAGTCGATTTTAATCTACCCGGAAGACTTGGCTCATTCTACATCGCTAGTGACGGTGAGAAGCATATCCCTGTAATGTTACACCGAGCTATATTTGGATCTTTGGAGAGATTTACAGGAATACTAATCGAACATTATGCTGGAAGGCTTCCCCTCTGGATATCGCCAATCCAGATAGTAATCGTTACAATCAATTCGCAGTGTGATCAGTATGCAAAAGATTTACTTGAGAAGTGTTCTATGAGTGGTTTAAGGACTGAGATAGATCTCCGAAATGAAAAAATAAGTTATAAAATTAGGGAACATATTTCAGTAAAGATTCCTATATTGTTTGTAATAGGTCAGAAAGAGATTGAGGATAAAACTGTTACAATAAGAGAGTTGGGGAACGACGAACAAAAGACAATAAACCTTGAAGAAGCAATATCAGAAATTCGAAGTAAGGCAAATCCACCAGACTCTCACAATTAGGCGGAGAACTGTTCCCTAATTATTCTCTCTTCAAGGTTATGATCTGGGTCAAACATAATTTTTAAGGACAGTGTTTCATCGTTTGAAATTATTATTTTCTTTGCATCCATTATTTCATGACTGTCAGCAGTTGCATTGACCTTCCTAAATTCTGGATCGATCACATCAATTTCAACAATTGAATTAATATCTAATAATGCACCTTTCCACCTCCTTGGTCGGAAAGGGCTCGTCGGAGTTAGCGCCATCAATCTCGCATTAATAGGTAGAATTGGTCCATCAGCTGATAAATTATAGGCGGTACTCCCAGCTGGAGTAGATATCAACAAGCCATCGGAGATTAGTTCATTTAGGCGAACGTTATTATTTATTGAAATTTTTAGTTTTGCTGCTTGATAGGTCGTCCTAGATAAGGCAACCTCGTTTATTGCAATTTCAGTGTGCTGGTCACCAGATATGTCTATTACGGACATTTTAAGGGGGTTAATTTCGGTTATCTCTGAGTTTTCTAGCTTTTGATCCAAATTATCAAAGTTTAATTCATTCATAAGAAAACCAACGGAGCCACAATTCATTCCATAAATTGGTGTACCAGATCCAATGAATTGATGTAGCACCTGAAGCATTTGACCGTCACCACCCAAGGCAACAATGAATTCGGCATCTTCAACATCAGAATTACCATATAACTTTGATAATTTTTGTTTTGCCTCGATTGCTGGATCAGTTTCACTCGCAATGAATGCTATTTTTTTAACTGCCATTATATTTCTATATTTATTATTGTTTCAATTGCATTTAAACTTGTTTCGAATAACATATGTATCATAATTAGATAATTTATTAAATAATATTTGGTTACTTATTTATTTGAGATGACATAATCATGAAAAAAATAGGTATTATCGGCTGCGGTAGGCAGGCACCAAAACATATTATGGGCTATCTGGAAAATGGAATAAAAGATATCTTCCTATTTGATGTTGTTGAGTCAAGGGCTCGTGATCTTGCGGTACAATTCAATATCAAGCATAAGAAAATTGAGGATTTGCTTCGTAAGGGTGATATTGATATTTATTCAATTTGTACTCCACCAAATACACATGACGGGATAATCAAAAAATTAATTGATAATAACAAGCATCTTTTGTGCGAAAAGCCATTGTCATTAAATTTAGATAATTTAATTGAATATGAGCATTTAGCAAAAGAGAAGGGGTTAACGGTTATGGGTGGGTATATTTATAAATTCTCACCTTCACATATTAAGATGAAAGAGTTCATAGAAGCAAACCAAAGTCGTGTCACTAAAGCATATTTCAGAATTGCAAGTCCGGGTATCCAAAGTGGATGGCAATACTCAAAAAATCAGGGAGGTGGTGTGATAAACGAGCTCTTTGTGCATATGATTGATCTTGCGAATTGGTATTTTGGTCCAATTGAAAATATTGAAGAGATTGACGCCCAAGTTTACGTATCAGAAAGAGTTAGAATAATTGAAAAAAATGATATTCTAGCAGAAGATTTTATAACAGTCAGAATGCAGAATAGATTCGGGGTTTCAATAACTATAGAAGCAGATATGATATCAAATGACTTTGTGCAATACGTTAATGTAAGTGGGCCGGGTTTGAGCGGTTTTTGCTCAATACAACCAAATTTACCATTGGTTATGAGTCACACGGATAAAAAGAATAATATTTGCGAGTATGGTGAATTTAAAAATCTTCACACAAGTCAAATTAGATATTTTCTTAATTGCATTGATCAAATTACAACACATTCGAAGTCAACCATTTCTGAGTCGATAAGCATTTGTAAGACTATCAATAAGATCACTGATTGAGTCTGAGAGCATTCTTTGCATTAATTGAACAAATATTAGCTTTCGTATCTTGAGGGAGATTAATGCTGTTAATCCATTTTAATGGGTTTTTTACACCCATGTCAGCTGGGAAATCGGTACCGAGTAATATTCTATCAGCACCAATAATTTCAATTACTTGATTTAGTCCAGTATCTGAATGAGTAATAGTGTCGTAATAGAAATTACCGAGGTAATCAGACGGTTTTCTATTCAAGTTATCGCTTACATCTTTTCGGGTATTATATGCGTGGTCAAATCTTCCAATGGCAAATGGTAAATAGCCACCCGCATGAGATAAACAAATTTTTATGTTAGGTAATTTATCCATGAATCCCGAGAAGATCAGATTTGCAGCGGCTGTTGTGGTTTCCATTGGGTTCCCAATGAGATTAATTAAATGATATTCACCCATAATATCATAAGCTCTCGTAGATAGCGGATGAAGTAGAATAAAGGCCCCAAGTTTTTCCGCTTCGCTTAAAATTTCAAAGAAATGCTCTTGGTTTAGGTTCTTATGATCAATATGCGAGCCAATAATGATACCTTTCAAATTTAGCTCATTAATAATTCTATTAAGTTCCGATATGGAGTTTTCTGGGTCTTTAATTGGTATTGTCCCTAGGCCTTGATATCTATCGGGTCGATCACTTACAGCTTTTGCTATTTCGTCATTAACGTCTTTACATGCTTCAAAAGCGACATCAATTGGGTCACTATCTCTAAGTAGTTGTGGATTGAGAGATAATAATTGGATATCTACTTCTGCATCGTCCATTAGAGCTATTCTTTCATTATATGGCGTCCAATACTCGGGTGTGCTCATTACATTTTTTCGCTTTCCTGTTGTTAATAGAGTTCTCCCTTCATTATTCCTTTCAATTTTTGTACCGTACCACAGCTTATTATTTTCATAAGCGACTCTTAAAGATGCTGGAAGTATATGAGAATGTATATCGATTACTGTCATCTAGACCTCAAATTTTATGGTTTCATTTAGCTTTATTGACTTTTCTATACCTAAGGTAATTTTAAGATTTTGAAGACCTTCTTCTCCAGTGGTATTAGGGCATGCGACTCCATGGGTCAAAAACTCCAGCCATGAACGCGTCTCGTCAGCAAATGGACCCCAATATTTATTAACTGCCCAATTTCCAGAGGCATTACTGGTTAGAAACCCCATTTCAGTTTTTGTATCTACATATGCATGATGCATACCATTCTCGGAGAAACCAATGTGCTCTTTTCTATCATCATCAAAAAAAAGTACGCCATTTTCCCCAATAATTTCTGCCCTTACAAGCCTACCATGTGATGGATAATTTTTTGGTAATGCGTATCCCATCGATAGGTTAACGATTGTTCCGTCTTCATAGGTTATTATTGCGGCTGCAATCTCATCCACGTCAAATCCATCTTTTCTGTATATTTTCCCATGACCTTTTGCAACTATCTCTTTTGGTATTTTACCATCAAGATACCATCCAAACAGATCTACTAAGTAAGTTAATGCATCATTGACGAAGGATATATGTTTCGATCTTTTTAAGATCTCTGCCCCAGTCCTTTGCGTATTATTAAACCTTCCAACGCAAGATAATATGCCACCAATCTTATTCTCAGAGATTTGTTGTTTTCCAATTAAGTAGTGCCTGTTAAATCGGAGCGTATAGCCAACATGCAGACTGGTATTATTTTTTGCTGCAGCTTCAACCATTTTTTCTGCGTCATCAATGCTTAATGCTATCGGTTTTTCTACAAGTACTGGCTTTCCTCTCTCAAGTGCAGTTATAACTGGTTTACAATGCTCGGGCTCACTTGTTGAAACAATCAGGGCGTGTACATTTTCATCATTAATAATATCCGAATTATCCACACTAACTTTATCGGCATTTATTCTTTCACCAAGCTTGCGGGCCTTTCCCGAGTCTGTGTCTGAAATGCCTATATATTTTACCGAAGAATTAGTTTTTGAGATAGACGACCTCAGGGTGCCCATTCTACCACATCCGATAATGCCAATTCCAATTTCTTGATGATTTAGTTGCATAATGATTTTATTTTAAGATTAATTGTATAATATTTACATAAATTGATTTCTAATCAATAAAAATAAAACAAAATATGGATATTAATTAGAGGGTGAAATATGACAAAAGAGGATAATTACACAAAAGGACTCAAAAAACTATTAGAAATGGGGCGTGAAGATACAATGCTTAATCAAAGACAAATT
The DNA here is from genome assembly GCA_902632055.1 of uncultured OCS116 cluster bacterium. Lineage (GTDB taxonomy): Bacteria > Pseudomonadota > Alphaproteobacteria > Rhizobiales > TMED25 > TMED25. Next base: position 39,238 of record CACPAS010000006.1, read on the forward strand.
TCTGAAGATATGTACCAATTATCAGTAGGAACGTTGTTTGGAGAGATATGGAATCGTCCACATTTATCTTTGCGTGATCGTCAATTGATTACACTTGCGGCAAATATTGCACTTGCAAGACCGCATGGAACTCATTCACATTACAGAAGTGCACACCATATTGGTATAACACATGAAGAAATTTGTGAGATTATGATTCATGTTGGAATGTATGGTGGCTGGCCATGTATTGCGCACGCAACAGCTCAATATTTAGAGGTTTTGGAGGAGAGGGGCGACCCGATGGCAAAATCAAATCCAAAAAGAGATGAGATTAAAGAAGAATAAAGTCAAGTCCTCTGAAGTGAATTAATAATTGTGTAAACATTATCTACATTTGGTTGAATTATACCAGAATCAATTTGGATGATTGTTTCCATTGTTTTCTTTGTATAGGGGAGATCTATCTTGAGGGCCCTTGCTTCCGCAAGAACATGACCACTCATGTGTAGAATTTCTGTTTTTCTTCCACGATGAATGTCTTGGCCCATTGAGGGTCTTCTGTTTGGCCCATTCGCCCTCTTCTTTATCATTGTGTCAAGTTCTAGGAAAGTATCTTTATTATCTGATTGCAGCCACTTATCTTTACTTGCTCCACCAAATTCATCAAAATCAAGTCCGAGTTTTACCCCAATTTCAGTGGCCTCTCTGGCAAGATTTATTTGAAGCTTTCTACAAAATTCATCACCTGCTAGCTCTGCTGTTCCAAGTCTTGACATTGCAACTACCGGGTTTCCCATACAGTTTTGGCATAACTTTGCCCATCTCTCTCCCCAAAGATTTTCTGTAATAACAGATGAGTCAATAACATCAAGTGCCTTCCTTATTTTTTCAAGCTCTTTTCTTATTTTCTCTTGCTCTTTTGTTTCCTCTTTGTGGTGCAAACCTAATCTAAATACATCATGTCCCATATCTCTCATTCGACTATGACCAGGTCGTGATACTTTACCGGGCTCGTATGATTCGACAGATATATTGGACATCACCAGACCGGCGGCTCTATTTTTACCAACTATTTTAGCAATTTCTAAATCTGGCCAACAATTCTGAGCTGATATTATTAGTCCATCAGGATGAATAAATTTATTTATGAATTGGGCTGACCATTCTGTATCATAGGCCTTCATTGCGATGAAACCAAAATTAAATAATTGCTCGCGGGCAATTTTCTCAGACTGATGTAAATGTAGCATTCGTGGCTTTGCCACAAACGTATCATGAGGTCCAGATACTTCAATGCCATGTTTATTTACATGTTCAACCTGCTCGTACCAGGGGTCGACAATTGTTACTGAATGACCTGTTGCACTAAGCCACCCTCCTAAATATGAGCCAACCGCGCCAGCTCCGATAAATAAAATTCTTTCTTTTATTGGTTTCATTTATTACCTATTTTTCATTGCTATTTGTAGATCATATTCACTATCTGGAACAATTCTTGGTATGTGGTCCCCATCTAAGTATGCTATCAAGCATTCTGCAGCTTGAATTTCCATTCTTGCTCTCGATACTTTTGTATTTGCACCCATGTGACACGTCATTATTATATTTTCAAGCTTTGAAAGTGGGCCACCGACGTATGGCTCTATCTCAAAAACATCTAAACCTGCACCTGCAATTTGGTTTTTATTTAGCGCATTTAAAAGTGCTTTCTCATTTATGAGACCACCCCTCGCTGTATTCACTAAAAAAGCATCGTTTTTCATAAGATTTAGCTCATCCTTATCAATAAGATCTATTGTTGCAGGTGTTTTGGGCACATGCAAGCAAACAATATCAGCTTCTTTCAAAAGACGTCTCTTACTAACCCATTCAACAGGTATATAGGAATTAATTGACTCATCAGGATTTATATCATTTGCTATAATTTTTGCGCCAAAAGCTGATAATAACTTTGCGGTACGGCGCCCGATCCTTCCCATTCCAATAATTCCAACTGTGAGCTCCTCAAGGCTTCTTCCAAGAACTCTGAGCCATTTTCCTTGCCGCATTAGACTGTCACCTTTCTGCACACCTCTTATAAGCATGAGTATGTGGGTAAGAGTTAACTCAGCGACTGTATCAGCATTTGCACCGGGTACGTATGAGACACCAATATTTCTATCTCTTGCTGCGTTAAGATCAATACTATCGAGACCTACCGCACATCTTGCAATAAATCTTAGCTCAGGCGCCTGATCCATAACCTCAGATGTCATTGGTTCGGCGCCACAGATTGCGACATCACAACCTTTGATTAGCTCCTTCATCTCATCTTCAACTAAAAGCCTTTTTTTATTATTCCTTATGAGTTTAACCCCGGCATCCTCAAGCATTGTCCAAGATAATGGGTTACAGGCGCCCCATTGTTCGGGTGATACCATTGCAGTTGCTCTGATTTTCATTCTATCCTACCTTTTTTTAATAGGGTGCTTCTTCGCCAATTATGGTTATTCTATGCATTCTTCTTCTAAATCCCGCATAATCGTCAACAGCATAATGCTGCGTGCAGCGATTGTCCCAGATGGCAATTGTTCCGGGGCTCCATTTAAGTCTGCAGATAAATTCTGGTCGAGTCGAATGAGATTTTAAGTAATTTAGAATAGGGGTCGACTCTTCTTTAGTCATACCCTCAATCTCAACGGCATGTCCGCCGATATAAAGGGCTTTATTTTTGGAGTCAGGGTGAGTTCTAATGATTGGATGATAAGTATGGACCTTTGTCTTACCGGGGTCTTGCTGTTTCATACTCTTTGCACCAGTAAAATTACCAAGTTTAAGCGGTTGATCACCAACGTACAATCCCCTTAAAGATCCAAGTATTTCCTTCATTTGATCTGACAATGTATCATATGCCTGATACATATTTGCAAAAAGTGTATCACCTCCTGCTGGGGGTAGTTCCTGCGCGTATAGCATTGTTGCCTTTGGTGGAATTTCAGTAAAGCTACCATCGGAATGCCAGACATTCCCAAATGCATATGTGTCCTTTTCAGTTTTAACAATCTCAAGAATTTCAGGATGTGTCTCTAAACCTTTCATGTATGGATAGTGATGAATCTCACCCCACTTTCTTCCAAATTCTAGATATTCATCAGAATTTAAATCCTGGTCAAGAATTCCAATAACCTGATAGTCAACGAATGCTTTATATATTTCATTGAACGTCTCATCATTTATATTTTTTAGGTCAATATCCAATATTTCTGCGCCCATTGCACCCGCTAAGGGTCTGATCTTAAAGCTATTATATTCTATAATTTTCATTGAAACCTCTCTAAATGTTTAGTATTTCTCTTGCTTCACTTGGATTAGCGACGGAATATCCCATGTTTGTAATTATATTCACTGCTCGCTCAACAAGGGCAGCATTACCTGGAGCTAATTCACCTTTTGAAATATAGAGATTATCCTCTAATCCAACCCTGACATGTCCTCCAAGTATAACAGATTGTGCAACCATTGGAAGCTGGTCTTTTGATATTCCAAACGATGCCCAGATTGCATCCTCAGGCAGTTGATTACGCATGGTCATCATTGTATCTGGTGTTGCTTCCGCCGCCCATGGTATGCCAAGACATATCTGAAATAGATACGGCTTTTTAACTAAATCTTGTTTTATAAGTGCTTTTGCTTGCCTAAGTCCCCCAAGGTCAAATATCTCAAGCTCTGGCTTTACGCCAGTAGCTCTAATTTTTTTTGCCATTTCTATTACATTATCTGGGGTATTAACAAAAATATGCGGTCCAAAATTAAAGGTACCTATATCCAGACTGCATATGTCGGGTTTAATATTTTCAATGTGAATAACACGATTGGCCGGTGAAGTGAGAGTTGTGCCTTTACCAAAATTTACAGGATCTTCGAGTTCACCCAGAACTATTCTGGCACCCGGCCCCGTTGTTAAATTGATTATTACTTCATTATTTTTGTCCCTTATCCGATCAACCACCTCTCTGTACAGAGACTCTTCCATACTTGGTTTTCCAGTATTTGGATCACGAACGTGTATGTGTACTATTGCTGCACCAGCCTTGTAAGCAGAAAGGCATTCATTGGCAATTTCTTCAGGTGTTATAGGGACTGCAGGATTTATATGCGTATGCTCGGCAGCACCAGTGACAGCACATGTAATAATGACTTTTCTCAACAAAACTCCCCGATAAACTATAATCAAACTTATATTCTATAGATATATTTTTAAAAATAAATTATATTTTAATCGAAATTTTTAATTTTTATAATTTAAGGATTTTTGTTATGCGACTGGGGTTCTTCACAATGCCCGTTCATCCTGAAAATAAGAAGTGGGAAATATCGTTACAAGAAGATCGCGAGGCTGTAATATTAGCAGACAGTCTCGGTTTTTATGATGTCTTTATTGGTGAGCATTTAACTGATAAATCTGAGAATATTACAAATAGTATGATATTTTTATCAAGTTTAATATCTGAAACCAAGAACATAAAACTTGGGACAGGAACATCTAATCTGTCTCATATGCATCCAGTATTAATTGCATCCCATGCAGCAATGCTTGACCATCTCTCAAAAGGAAGATTTATATTTGGTATTAGTCCAGGAGCTCTCCGATGTGACGCAGAGGTGTTAGGTATTATAAATGAGGATAGGGGGAAGATTTTTGCAGAGTCTATTGATGTAATACTTGAGATTTGGAGAAGTGATCCACCGTATAATATTGATATACCAAACAACAGATTTAAAGTGTCCTCTATGGAGTCAACTTTTCTTGAGGTTGGCGTGGGATACTTGCAGAAACCTTATCAAAAACCATTACCAGAAATAGTTGGAACGGTTGTGGCTCCATATTCGAAGGGGGTGATTGCGATGGGAGAAAAAAATTTTCATCCAATTTCCGCTCATTTTTTATTACCGAAATGGGTAAAGACTCATTGGGAAAATTATAAAGTTGGGAAAGAAAATGTCGGACTCAAAGCAAATATAAGTGACTGGAGAATTGCTCGTACCATATTTGTTAATGATGACTCGAAGATTGCCAAACGGTATGGAAAAGAGGATAACAAGAGCCCTTATAGGTTTTTTTATGATCACCTCTATCGTAAGCTCGAGAGAAGTGGTCGGCTCGCTGTATTTAAATCAGATCCAACTACAGAAGATAAAGACTTAGAAATTGATAATATTCTTGACGAGCTAGTTATCTGTGGTGATACGAATCATGTGATCGATCAAATTTTATCATTAAGAGAAGAAGTTGGGGATTTTGGAGAACTTCTGTATGGAGGGGTTGATTGGGTGGATAAGGGTCTTGCACGTAAATCCATGGAGCTAATGGCAGAAAAGGTAATTCCAGAAGTCACAAAATACATCAATAAATAATTCAAATTGAAATATTTTAAAGAAACAATTATATAAATATGATGCGCTCAATTATTGTCATTATATCTCTTTTTCTAATACTTTCATTCACTAGCAGTATTGTTGGATACAGGATTCCTGGCATCACAGAAAACCCATCACTCGGAAAAATAAAGTTATGCAAGGCGGCCTCGGGTATGCACTCCAACTTTATAGATAAGTACGTAACGGCAGGCATAATTCTAAGTCACAAAAAACTGTCAGAACAGCAATATACCTTTTATGTAGACAAGGAAAAATGGAATAATGAATTATTTGAGTCCCAAGAAGTGGTTGCAATTGGGGGATGGTGCAGGGTTGCGAATAAGAACGGAAGAGGTGAAGTATACATTTATGACAATAAAAATAAAGAAGTCATCGGCACTGTAATAGATGGTAACTATGAGGCATAGTAAATTATTTATTTTTTGTATAAATTATAATCAAAAAGCCAGTTAGTACGCCAACTATCATCCATAACCAAGTTTCAACTGAAAATAACATGAGACCAATAATTAAATTTCAAATTTTATTCTATTTTATAGTATAACCATTTAAATGGAAAATATAACAGATATCAATTTTGATTATATAATAATTGGTGCGGGGAGCGCGGGCTGTGTCCTCGCTAACAGATTATCTCAGGATAAAGATAATTCTGTCCTCCTTGTTGAGTCGGGTGGCTGGGATAATAATCCATGGATACATATACCGCTTGGCTATGGGAAACACTTCGATAACCCGAAAGTTAACTGGATGTATCATTCTGAACCAGAGCAAGCGACCGGAGGCAGGAAGATTTTTCAACCACGAGGAAAAGTGATAGGTGGCTCATCCTCTATAAATGGCTTAGTTTACATTCGTGGGCAGCGGCAAGATTTTGATCTTTGGGATCCGGAAAGCAAGTATGGGTGGGATTACAACTCTATTTTGCCATATTTTAAAAAAAGTGAGAAAAATATGGATATCCATGATGAGTATCACGGTTCTGATGGCGAATTATCGGTGTCATCACCGAGAGACCTGTACCCACTTGCAAAGGCTTTTGTGAAGTCGGGTATTAATATGGGGTATCCCCTCAATAAGGATTTTAATGGGGCAACTCAAGAAGGGTTTGGTCATTTGCAAATGACAATCAAGAATGGTAGAAGATCAAGTTCATCAACTGCCTTTTTGAAGAGCATTAGGAAAAGAAAAAATCTTAAAATATACACAAATATACTTATTTCAAAAGTTTTGTTCGAGAATAAGACCGCAATTGGTGTATTAGGACTCAGGAATGGTAAGGTAATAAAGCTCTTCGCAAATCGTGAGGTCATTTTATCCGCAGGCTCATTTAACACGCCAAAAATTTTGCAATTATCTGGTGTCGGTCCAAAAGATGTCTTAGATGAATTTGGTATAAAAAATATATCAGTTTTGGAGGGGGTTGGAAAAAATTTACAAGACCATTACAATGGAAGGATTGTATTCAAAACATCAAATCAACATACCCTAAATGCTGTAATGAGAAGCAAATATAGGTCTCTATTCGAAGGTTTAAAATATATTCTTTTTCGACGAGGCTTTTTAAATATGGGTTCCTCTGTATCAGCTGGTTTTATTAAATCAAAACAATCACTTAAAAGACCAGATTTGCATATTAGTTTAATACTATTTAGTGGTGATAAGGCTGGAACAATGCTGCACCCATGGTCGGGATTTTCAATTATTGTAAGACTCCTGCGACCAAAAAGCGTAGGAAGCTTGAGGATAAAAAGCATGGACCCATCAGAACAACCACAGATCCATATGAATTACTTTAGCCACAAGAATGATAGACGGCTTCTTGTTGAGGCTATAAAAATAACACGAAAAATTTTGGGAGCTGATCCTATCCGAAATGAATGCCTAGAAGAGCATTCTCCGGGTCCTGAAATCATATCAGATAAGGAAATAGAGCAATTTTTAGCCACGAAAGGGGGTATTAGCTATCACCCAGTTGGGACCTGTAAGATGGGTATTGGTAATGATTGTGTGGTTGATTATAGTTGTAGCGTTTATGGTGTTAAAAACCTAAGAGTAGTGGACGCATCCATAATGCCAAATATTACATCAGGCAATACTAATGCGCCTGTTATCATGATTGCAGAGAAGGCGGCAGATATTATTTTAGGTAAAGTATGAACTTATTTAAGTGGAGAGAATGAAGTGCCGGTCATAATTTTATCTTCTTGATCTGCAACCATTCCTGCGGTTTTATCACGAAAACTTAGCCAATCGGGGTCTGCGGCCCTCTTTTTTTTCATCTCATTAAATTCTTCAAGATCCTTATATTCCCATATGTGAACTATTTGATTTTGAGGCCCAATATCACTTATGAAATATGCAACTAGCTTAAAACCATATTTATTGTTAACTGGCATAGCGTACTTTTCAAAAATTTCTACATACTTATTGAGCATTCTCGGTACGCAATTGTATGTTCTTATATTATAAATCATTATACAAACTCCAAATTTGTGATCATTTCTATCCGTCAGCTGGTGGCCATATTCTGTGTCCTATACTTGGTGATCCAGGCGCATGAATTGTTTCACCAATAGTTTTTTTGCTAAATGGGTCAAATTCACGAACAATGTTCTGTCGCCTATCCTCATGTGATGTAAACTCATATAGCACAGAATGCTTAGCCCAGCCGACGGTTGATACCATTTTTCTCGCTCTAATTGCTCCCTTGACCTCAGACACAAATGGGAGTCTTATTTGTGCATACCATTTCCCTATTTCGATCTCATTTTCGACGCTAGTCATGTTATAGCTTCCCATCTGGATTGCTTGCGCTGGTACACCACCAGGTGCGACCATTCGATAATCAGGACCCGTGACCCGCTCTTCTTCAATCAAAATAGCGGTTCTTGCCTCAAGCCTCTCTGAAAATCTCTGTTTGATTTCACTTGTTTGATTTTCTGAAAAAAGAGGTGAATTTTTTTGATAGTAAATGTGTGGAGATGACGCAGCAATGAGGCATATGTATTGTGTGCCTTGCGGAATATTTTCCTTCGTGTGTGGTAATTTATCTCGCCTCTCTTTATAGTCCTGCTCGTCTACCACATAATGAGCTGCCCATACCACCCCATCATGAGTTAAGATGTCTGGCAAATAATTATTGTGAAGCCAATTAATATGATCCTCTGTTATGTCTCCATCTAAATTATACCATGTAGCCCATATACCATTATCCATGTGAAACCCTTTTATGAAATTTTCAAACTAAATAACTGTTTATTTTGCTATAAATTATAATATCACATATTATACAGATATTTTAGATTGTAAATTTGATATTACTCGTTGTAATATCAATTTTTGTTCAATAGATAAATTAAATCAAGGAGATTCATAAATGTCAGATATCGGTATTATTCCAGTTGATTGGGAAGACAGGTTTGACCCACAGAGAATGCTAAGAGAGCGATTGGACCGTGCAAAGGAGGCTCTTGATAATTCAGAAGCGGATGTACTATTTGTATTTCGTACAGAAGATGCAAGATACTTAATGGGCTATAGGCATCATCTAGGTCCGGCTTTCATAATGGGTAATGCTGTCGTCGTGCTTGCAAGAGGTCATGACCCGATATTATGGACAATGGACTATGAGCATTGCAAGCAAAGGATGCCATGGTTAGATGAGCAGCAGATTCAACCGAGAGCAAATTTTAGAGAAAAAGTTGGTATGAAAAGGTGGGCAGACCAAGTAGAAGGGTTTATTGGTTCATTGAAAGGGAAGACAATTGGAATTGATATTTGGGATCTAAATATGGAGACTGCGATACGGGAAACCTTTCCCGATTCAAGCTTTGTTGATGGATATCAGGGAATTCTTATGCGAGCTAAAGAAATTAAAACTCAAGATGAGATACACTGTTTAAAAATTGCTAATGCCATGACTGAGGCTGCGCTTGATAATGCTCTTGATTTTTTAAAGCCCGGAGTGAGGGAATGTGAGGTTCTGGCAGTTGCTTGGGAAACGATGACTGCAATGGGATCTGAGTGGACACAGTGTTCAAATATTGTTGCCTCAGGGCCCTATACGGCCCCCTATCGAAGGTTTACATCAGATAGAATAATTCGAAATGGAGATCCTGTTATTATTGATATCGGGGCATGCTTCAATGGTTATTATGGAGATCTAACAAGGACTTGGATTTGTGGTAACGTGAAGCCAACTGATGAAATGAAAAAAGTACATCAGAATTGTTACAATGCTCTATTCAATGCAGGTGCTGCGGTAAAACCTGGGGCTACAAATGCAGAAGTGTTTGCGCAAGCAGATCCTTACGTGTTAGACAGTCTTGGCCATGGCTCGGGCGTAAATCCATGGGAAGCCCCATATTTCTCTCCGGCATCAAAAGATCAACCAGTTGTATTGAAAGAGGGTATGCAGTTTAATCTTGAGCCATACGCTGGTGTTATTGGTGTTGGGGGCTTTAGACTAGAGAATGATCATATTGTTACAGCAGACGGTGTTGACATTTACACAACTTATCCATTTGACGAAAGGCTGGTTATTGATGTTCATCCATATGATATTTCAACAGGAAGAACCAGATAGCGATGGCACAAGAAAATATTGGATCAATCGAACCCGACTTTTCTCTAAGAGGAAAA
>CACPAS010000007.1 GCA_902632055.1 uncultured OCS116 cluster bacterium
AGAAGACAAGAGAGAAAGCAAAGAGCTTTTTGATGAATATGTATGTTTAATTGAGCAGCAAATTGATCATGTCGATTTATTTTTAGCCGAAACCATGTCTAGTATCAAAGAAATAATTGCAGTGACGGATGCTCTTAAGCATTTCGGACTGGAACAGTATATTAGTATCACCTTGGATGATAATCATCCTAACTTACTCAGATCCGGTGAAAATTTAGTTGATGTAATCAAGATATTGGAAATAAAAGCCGCTGATGCAATATTATTAAATTGCTGCTGCCCTGAAACAATTTCATCGGCGCTATCTAATTTTCAAAATACCGAGATACCATTTGGTGCATATGCAAATGGTTTTTCTTCCGTGAAAGATTTGAAAATAGGGAAAAGTGTGAACGTGTTAGAGGCAAGAAATGACTTGGGCCCAGATGAATACTCAAACTTTGTGATGGACTGGATTAGTAAAGGCGCACGAATAATTGGAGGCTGTTGTGAGATAAGCCCTAAACATATAAAGAAAGTTTCAGATCAGTTATATTCTTGTGGTTACAGCACCATGAAGCTCAAACTATAAACTATTCTTGGGTCCATATCCTCCACCTGAAGGAGTTGTTATTATAAGTTGATCTCCAATAAATAATTTGATTTGACAATTTCCATCTAATTCTGATAACACATCCTTCCTGAAAATTTTGTTTGACCCTAACTTACCAGGCTCACCACCAGATAGACCAAACGGCGGCTCTTTCCTATTATTTGATAATAAAGAGCAATTCATATCATCACAAATAACGAATATTTTTTTTAAACCACGGCCACCTACAAATTTACCATTGTTTTGCTTACCTCCGTTTATAGATATTTCAGATAAAATAATTGGATATTCCTCCTCGAAAATTTCAGGATCTGTAGATCTTGAGTTTGTCATATTTGTTTGTATTGCATCACATCCATTATGATTTTTTCCTGCACCCTGACCTCCACAAATAGTTTCATAATATTGAAATTTATCATTACCCAAGATGACATTATTCATTGTAGATTGACATGATGCCTTGATGGATAGGGCCCCAAAAATACAATTTGCAAGTGCTTGACTTATTTCAACATTTCCGGCTGAGACCGCTGCATCTTTTGAGGGATTGATTATTGAGTAACTATCCGTAGATATTTCCACGGGATCAAGGATGCCAGAATTTAAAGGAATATCCTCATTGATTAAACATCTCAAGGAGAAGATTATAACGGCTTTTGTAATCGGTAAAGGAGCATTAAAATTATCTGAACTTTCACTACTTGATCCTCTGAAGTCAAAGTTAATTTTTTGTCCCTTCGGGGATACTTTTATATTTAATTTGAGATGGAAATTATCCAATGTTACACTGAAACTTGATGGCTTTATTTTTTTCAATATCGCAAGGCATGCCTCTTTTGCATTCTTCCGTATTGAATACATTTGTTTAAGAACCACATCTAAACCATAATAGTCAATCATTTTACGTAATTGAATCTCGCCAATTTTATTCGCAGCTACTTGAGCTGTTATGTCTTGTATATTTAGATCTGGATTTCTCGCAGGGTATTTACCGCTATTTAATTTTTTTCTTAATCGCTCATTTTTTACCAGATCAAGCATCCGAATTTTAAAATTATCAAACACAATACCTTCATCCTTTAATTTTTTTGCTTCAGGTGTCATAGATCCAGGATGAATACCGCCAATATCAGGGTGGTGACCCCGGGTGGCTAAATAAAAAACTATATTTTGGGTTTTATCTGAAAAAATAGGGGATATTACTGTGATATCGGGTAAATGTGTCCCTCCCGAATTCGGTGAATTATTAATAAATATATCACCTTTTTTTACAGAATGATTTTTTGCTATAAGTTTTTTTACACAGTCATCCATTGACCCCAGGTGGACGGGTATGTGAGGTGCATTCGCAACAAGATTTCCAGCGTTGTCAAATAAAGCACATGAGTAGTCAAGCCGCTCTTTTATATTTACGGATGCCGCAGTCCTTTGTAGTGTTTCTCCCATGGTTTCCGCTACTGACATAAAAAGGTTGTTAAAAATCTCCAACATTATTGGGGATTTATCAATTTTTCTTTTAATTTTGGTGGGTTTTATTATTTTTATTATGATATTTCCTGAATAATCCCTTGTTGCATGCCAGCCTTCTTCTACAATTATCGTTGTATGATCATCAATTAGAATTGCCGGTCCTACTAAATCAAAATCGTAGAATTTATCTATTCTGCATACTCTTGCCTCATTCCATTTACCTTTACTGTAGAAAATTTCTTTATCTAGCTCATGTTCTGCAGCTATTTTTTTTACAGGTAGATCAATTTTGTCATATTTAGGTGTTGTTTCAACTTGGATCATATCGAGTATAATTTTTCTGTTTAGATTATAACCGTAAATTTTTTTATGAATTTTTCTGAAATTTTTGATTAACTTTTCGAAGTTAATTTTTGATTTTTTTTCTTTTATACAAACACTTTGATCTGTTCCTTCATACTTCAGATAGAATAAATTAAAATGAGACACGATGTTCGATTTAATATTTAATAAGTTTTCTTTTTGCAGCTTCCTCAGAAGTGTGTCAATTTTCCTCATATATTTTTTATTAAATTCAAAAAAAGTAGTTTCTTGTCTTATATATTTCTCTCCCGAGTGAACCATCCCATAAGCTGACAAAAAACTTGAAAGTGGGTTAATAACAATTGTCTTGATCTCCAAGTTCTCAGCAATCTGGCAAGCATGTTGACCGCCGGCTCCTCCATAGCTAACAAGTGCATGCTCTTCTAAATGTAGTCCTTTTCTAGTTGCAATTTTTCTAATCACCCTACACATTTTCTCTACTGCAATTTTTATAAAACCTTCAGCCACATCTTCGGGAAGCATTTCTGGATCTATTTTTTCTCTAAGCTGATTGAATTCTTCAGTTATGATTTGCCTGTCTAATGAAGATCTGCCATCCACTCCAAACTTCTTCGGGAAGTATTTTTCTATAATCTTACCAAGAAATAGGTTAGCATCTGTCACTGTTAACGGTCCATTTTTTCCATAAGACATTGGTCCAGGGTATGAACCTGCTGATTTTGGTCCGACAGTCATCCTTGAGTTTTTATAATCTAAAATTGAGCCACCACCTGCAGCAATTGTATCAATATCAATAATAGGTACTTGAAGTGCCTGATTATCAATCATTTTTTCATTTTTATACTCTAATTCACCGTCAAAATGCGAGACATCTGTCGAAGTGCCCCCCATATCAAAAGTTATAATTTTATCGAAGCCTGAGTTGTTAGCAACTGAAATTGCGCCGATTACCCCCCCAGCTGGTCCGGATAATATGGAATTGATGCCTCGAAAGTTTTTTTCCTCTGCGAGACCGCCATTCGATTGCATATATCTGAGACTAATATTATTTATATCAAAATTTATTTCTTTTTTTAGGTTATCTATATCTTTTCTTATTATTGGGTCGACATAGGCATGAACAAGGGATGTATGGGTCCTTCTTATAAATTTTATAGTTTTTGAGATTTCGTGACCAAGTGTAATATTTTTGTGACCAAGCTGGCTCAGTATATTTTTAATCTTTATTTCATAATGTGGAAACCTCCATCCGTGAATCAAACTGACACAAATTGATTTAAAATTCTCCATTTTTATCTGTTTTAATTCATCTTTTATTACTATCCAATTTGGTTTAATAAAATCGTGCCCACTTTTTGTGAGACGGATATCCAATTCTATAACTTTCGAATATATTGGCATTGGCTTTGTAATTCCTAATGCAAAGATATCTTCTCTACTTTGATAGCCAATCAATTGTGAATCTTTAAAACCTTTCGGAACAATTAGAAGTGTTTTTTCACCCGTCCTCTCCAAAAGAGTATTTGTAGCTCTCGTCGTTCCAACCGTAACATTTCCGATGTTGTCAAAGTTTCCTGAGTTATCATTTAGAATCTTTTTTATACCAGTCGAAATAGGGTCATCATTCTCACTTTGAGACTGGCTCAATACTTTTTCTAGAAAGAGATTATTATCTGGAGATAGAGCAATTACATCGGTAAATGTACCGCCTTTATCTATCCAGAAATTCCAATTTTTTTTCCCCATAATAAAACTAAATTATTGCTATTATGACTGCTATGAATGAATATAATAAATATCGATGATTATATAAAGAATTACTAAAATGATAAGTTATAAATATCAATCTCCTAATTATAATGATCGAGCTCAGAATTCAAAAATTGAGTTTATAATAATTCATTATACTGGAGTGGAAATGGAATTTCATCAAGTTATTAATTGGTTTCTTAATAAAGAATCGAGAGTAAGTTGCCATTTTCTAATAGACAAATCAGGTGATATTTGCAATTTAGTCGACATCTCGAAACGTGCTTGGCATGCAGGGCAATCCTCTTGGAATAATTGTTTAGATATTAATTCGCATTCAATTGGAATTGAGTTACATAATTCTGGCAATGAAGATTTCACACCTCTCCAGCTCAAGTCATTAGTTAAACTTCTAAAAGAGCTTATGAGTGATAATGGAATTAAAAGCTGGGATATTTTGGGGCATTCTGATGTTTCAATTGGAAGAAAGATTGACCCCGGAATAAAATTTCCATGGCACCAACTTGCAAAAGATAAAATTGGGTTTTTTTCAAATCTTTCACAAGAAAATTTTGATACTGATGTATCTGATAAAAATAATCAGCATATAATCGAGGATATACAATGCAAACTAATGACTATTGGATATGGAGTGAAAAAATCTGGTGTTTTTGATGCACAAACCGTCGCAGGGTTGAAGGCATTTCAGAGGCATTGGAGACCTAAAAGCGTTAGCGGTAGACTAGATGTCTCAACAAAACAAATACTGACCGAGGTTTGTGAAAAACTATGCGAATTTAGAACCCAGCATTAGTCCTTGTGGACATTTGATAATTATTCATGTAAAAGCAAATATGCTAGATGGCTGGATGATCGCTATTTATTAGAGGAAAGTCCGGGCTCCACAGAGGAACAGTGCCGGATAACATCCGGCGGGGGTGACCCTAGGGAAAGTGCAACAGAAAATATACCGCCATGCTCGCATGGTAAGGGTGAAATGGTGCGGTAAGAGCGCACCGCATTGGTGGTAACATCATTGGCAGTGTAAACCCCACTGGGAGCAAGACCAAATAGAGATGGTAATATGTCCTCTGCATTTGACCATCTGGGTAGGTCGCTAGACTCACTGAGTAATCATTGAGCAAGATGAATGATCATCATCAAATCGATACAGAACCCGGCTTATAGGCCATCTAGCATTTGCATATAGTTAACAAATTATTAAAAAACCATTGACTTCCAAAAAATACCATGTTATCCCATAGATACCCATTAAAGGATTTTGCATGCAATTATTTTTGTCAAAGTTTAGAAATAAGATTGATCAAAAAGGAAGAGTGTCAATTCCTTCTCAGTTCAGGAGTATTTTATTCCAGGATGGATCCCAGAAAATGTTCTGTTATCCATCTCTTGACGCAGAAGCAATTGATGCGGGGGGCGATAGTCTATCACGTGAAATTTATGCATTAATGGATAATCTCGATCCATACTCAGATGAAAAAGACTTTCTATCAACAGCACTATTTGGTTTATCTGAAGAACTCCGAATTGACAGTGACGGTCGAGTTATCTTAAGCGAGCCCCTAATTCAGCATGCTCAAATTAGTCACGAGGTAATATTTGTAGGCTTAGGTCAAAAATTCCAAATATGGGAGCCAGACAGGTTCAGTAATTACTTACAAGAAGCTCAAAAAAGGGTAAAAGAGCAAAGGCTGTTATTGAGTAAGAAAAATAAAGGTTTGTAGCGTGATGGGTAGTAGAAAAATTTCTACTGGCGGACCATATTATCACATACCTGTCATGAAGAAGAAGGTGCTTGAAGCATTATCACTAAGAGGAGGAAGTGTTTATGTAGATGGCACCTTTGGTGGAGGCGGCCACTCTAGCGCAATACTTGATTTATTTGATTGCATAATAATTGCGACAGATAAGGATATGAATTCTTCACAGATCGCGAAAAAACTTAATAAAAAATATCAGGACCGAATTAATTTTTATAACACGAGCTACACGCAAATCCCGACCTTGCTTGATAGCCTTTCAATCAAAGCAGTAGACGGTCTTTTGCTAGATCTTGGTGTGTCTTCGATGCAACTTGATAATCCAAAAAGGGGGTTTTCATTCCAAAATGAAGGACCTCTGGATATGCGCATGGGTGATAGCGGTATAAGTGCATATGATGTTGTCAATAATATGAAAGTAGAACACTTATCAGAAATTATCAAAGACTTTGGTGAAGAAAGATACTCAAAGATTATTGCAAAAAAAATCGATGATTACAGGAAAATAAATACCATTAACACCACAACTCAACTCAGTAAAATAATAGATGATGCTGTTGGAAATTTTTACAAAAAGCAGAGAGGGATGCACATTCATCCCGCAACTCGGACCTTCCAGGCCATAAGGGTTTTTGTAAATAATGAGTTTGAGGAAATATATACATTATTAATGGGTATTTGTGATTATATAAGACTTGGTGGGCGCATTGCGGTAATAACATTTCATTCTCTGGAAGATCGGATAATAAAAAATATTTTTGATCATTTGACTGGATATAGTTCATCAAAGTCAAGATATGAACCAACAACTGAGTCTGAAATGAAGTACCCGTTTTTCTATCCTGATAAAAAATTTTACAAACCAGATCAGAATGAAATAAAAGAAAACCCAAGATCACGCTCAGCAAAGTTAAGATATATTCAAAGAACAAAGCATTTGTTTAGAGAAAATTTAGATATTTATAGTATGTCTAAATACAAAAGAATATTTGAGGAATTAAAATGACTAGGTTGTTGTATATTTCTGTCTTAATTTTATGTATCTTTACCTCTTTTATGTTGTATATCTTAAGCTATGATAGCAAAAATATTAAGAGAGAAATTGCCCAAATTAAAACATTTATTGAAACGGAAAAGTCTGATATTGAAACATTGCGCGCAGAGCTTAGTCTTTTATCTCAACCCGATAGAATCCAACATTTATCAAATCAATTTGACCTAGAGTTAGAACCGGTCAATGTGACGCAAATTAGAGGAATTGAAGACATTCCGCTTAAACCTGCAAATAAAGTTATGGATGAGCTCATACAAAGATCACTTATTGGGTATGCTGGTGAACAATAAATGAAAAAAAATTAATGAAGGATAAATCAATACATGTTCCTAGCCAACGATAATAAAGAAATAAAAAGGCTCCATTTAAGAATTAAGTTTCTAACTTTTTGTTTTTTTTTGGGTTTCTTGGTTCTATCGTCAAAAATTTTCTATCTGGCAAATTTATCACCAGAATTAATCTCAAATATTGACGAAAAACAGATACAAAATATCAAACGCCCAAATATCTATGATAGGAACGGGCATTTAGTAGCCTCAAATGTAATAATATCATCAGTAGCGATAAGGCCAAATTTACTCAGAAATAAAGAGGATATCGTAGATCGATTACTATCAGCCGTCTCAAGCTTTCAAAGAGAAGATCTTGAGTTTAAGATATTTAATGATAAAAAATTTGTTTGGTTAAAACGCGGTATAACGCCAAGCGAGCAAAATAGAATACATAATTTGGGTATTCCTGGAATACAATTTATCGATGAGACAAAGCGGTTTTATAGCTCTGCAAATACTTTATCTAGTGTTATTGGTTATGTAAATATTGATAACAAGGGACAAGCGGGTATTGAAAAATTTATCGATCTACAGGTCGAAAGCGGTGATAGCAGAGATATCTATCTATCTTCAGATCTTGAGGTAAGCCATGCCATGAGAGATGAGCTCCGGAAATCGATGAATAAATATTCAGCAATAGCATCAGCAGGCATATTGATGGATATAAATAACGGTGAGATTATTGGGGCTGTCTCTTTACCAGATTTCGATCCTCAATACCAAGCAGACGCACTTTTACCTGAAAATATTAACAAGGTAACACATTCATTATATGAGATTGGATCCACATTCAAGCCATTCACAATTGCTATGGCATTAGATAGTGGCTTGGTTGATATTAATACTGAATACGATGCAAGAAAACCTATCATTATTGGTCGTCACACAATCAGTGATTTCAAACCACAAGAACGAGTTTTAACGGTATCAGAAATATTTACCCATTCTTCAAATATTGGCGCTGCAAAAATTGCGCTTGATTTTGGCACGGATTACCAACAATCTTTTCTTATGAAATTAGGATTATTAGACTCAGTATCAACGCAAATACAAGATTTACCAAGCAGCAGCACCCCAAAGAATTGGAGAGAAATTAACACAATGACAATTTCGTATGGTTACGGAATTTCAATTTCGCCGTTACATGCAGCCGTTGCTGGTGCAAGCCTGTTCAACGGTGGGAGATTACTAAAACCATCATTTTTAAAAATAAAGGATAACTCAAATATAATTTATAAACAAGTATTGGAGCCGTCTACAAGTGAAAAGATGAAGAAACTGATGTATCTGAATGTTGTAAATGGGTCAGCAAAACGCGCATCAGTTGAAGGGATTTTCGTGGGTGGAAAGACTGGTACAGCTAATAAGTTAATTGGCGGATCATATGATAAGGAAAATCGACGTACGACATTTATGGGCGTATTCCCGTTAGATAAACCAAAATATATTATGTTTTTACTCCTTGATGAACCAAAACCAACTGAAAATTCTCATGGCTATGCAACTGCTGGATGGAATGTTGCGCCAACATTCTCTAATATCGTAAGAAGAATTGCGCCAATGTTGAACATAAAACCCTCTTCAATTGAAAGGCTTTATGACTATGATCAAATCGTAGTCGCTTCAAATTAAGAGAAAAGGGTGATAGAAAATGAAGCTTGATAGGCTATTATGCT
This sequence comes from uncultured OCS116 cluster bacterium, assembly GCA_902632055.1. Lineage (GTDB taxonomy): Bacteria > Pseudomonadota > Alphaproteobacteria > Rhizobiales > TMED25 > TMED25. The sequence continues at coordinate 8,979 of CACPAS010000007.1, forward strand.
CAAAGGAGTTAGAGAATCTTAACTCCAATCCAATTATAACTGATATATGCTCGGATAGCAGATTAGTAAGAAATGGAAATTTATTTCTTCTTCTCGAAAGAAATACACAACTGCAGGAGCAATATGTCAAAGAAGCTGTTAGCAACGGTGCATCTTGTGTTATCACGCCAAAAGAATTTAGATCTGATAGCTCTTTACTGAATATTCCAATTGTAAGGGTAGACTCAGTTCGAAAAACATTATCACAGGTAAGTTCCAAATATTATCCAAAAAAGCCTAATAATATATTGGCAATTACTGGTACAAATGGAAAAACTTCTGTTACGAAATTAACAGAGGAAATATGGCAATTGATGGGTATTAAATCTGCTTCTATTGGAACCTTGGGTAACTCAGCTGATAAAATGTCGAGTACACTAACGACACCAGAGCCCATCTCGCTGCACAAGCAGCTAAATGCTCTTGCTTCGGATGGTTTCCATAATTTGGTAATTGAAGCATCAAGCCATGGACTTGATCAATTCAGAATTGATTCATTAGATATATCTGGGGCAGCATTTACTAGTTTCTCGCGTGATCATTTGGATTATCACAGTAGTATGGATTTGTACTTTAGATCAAAAAGTAGGCTGTTTACCCACCTTATCAGTCAAAAGGGAACAGTAGTGATAAATATGATCAATATACCATCACGGTATTATAATTTTATAGACTCTATCAAAGCTGAAAATATAATCACAATCGACAACAAAAATGCAACAATTTCTATTTTGGATACTAAAAGAGGAGAGAATAATAACATTGAACTCCAAGTAGATTTATCTGGCAATAAAATGATTGTTATGACACCATTTAAAGCTTCATTTCAAGCTATAAATTCTTTAATAGCAGGCTGTATGGCAACAATTAATACAGATATCTCAATTCCAGAGGCATTCGCATCGATTGAGAGATTGAGTGATGTAAAAGGCAGATTGGAGTGTGTTGCAAGTATAAATAATAATAATATCTATATTGATTATGCTCACACGCCAAATGCTATGAAGTCGGCACTCGAAGCTATAAAATCGATAACAAAAAATAGACTAATTATTGTTTTTGGCGCGGGTGGGGATAGAGATAAAGGTAAACGAAGGATTATGAGTGATGTCGCAGATAAGTATGCTGACCTAATTATTATTACAGACGATAATCCAAGATTTGAAGATCCAAATTTGATCCGAAAACAATTAATGAAGCAGTCAAAAAAATATATAGAGATTGCTAATCGTGAGGAGGCTATAAGTTACGCAATTTCTCTTCTATCATCGCAAGATAACCTCGTCATATGTGGTAAAGGTCACGAAGAGTATATGATCTATGGCAAAGAAAAAATATTTTTTTCGGATCATAAAATTGTTGAGCAAACTATAAAGAAATAGAGTTAAATGAACGATAATTACAGGATAAATTGTAACTTTGATTGTTTAAGTTCGATAAATATTATTGATAAAAAAAGTAATATATTACTTAATAGTGATGAATATAACATATCCACCGATAGCAGATCTATTAAGGAAAATGATATATTCATAGCTCTAAAGGGTAAAAATTCAGACGGGCATAATTTTTTATTGCAAGCTTTTCAGAATGGTGCATCTGTGGCAATAATTTCTGAAAAAAAATTTTTTGAAGAATTAAATTTTCCACTGATTCTTGTGCAAGACACATTTTGCACTCTGTCAACAATAGCGAACTATAATTTTAAAGATCTAAAGCCTCTCAAAATAGCTATTACGGGGAGTGTAGGTAAAACAACAACCAAGGACTACTTGAATAATGTCCTATCATATTATGAACCAACATTTTCTGCACCTGAGTCATTCAATAACGAATTAGGTATTACGTTAGCAAAAGCAAAATTATCCAAGGTGGATAAGTATGCGATTTTTGAGGTAGGAATGAATATGAAAGATGAAATACGCTATTTATCAAACCTTATAAATCCCGATATTTCTATTATTACAAATATTGGTGAGGCGCATATTGGAAATTTGGGTAGTAAAGAGAATATTGCAATTGAAAAGTCAAGTATCATTGAAGGAATGTCTCGTGATGGAATTGTTCTGCTGCCTCGTGATGACGAATACTTCGAATTATTACGAAAAAATGTGTTGAGTAAAAAGTTAAAGTACATAACCTTTGGTCACTCAAATAAATCAGATATTCAAATTAGTAAAATGACGCGGGGGAGTGACGGAGTTTTCATAGAATTTAGAGTATTTGGGGAGGTATTTAAAGCACATTCAAATTTGCAAAATATAAGTATCTTAAATAACTATCTTCCAGTTCTAGGTATTGCAAACATACTAAATTATGATCTTGATGAGGTACTAAAAAATATTGTGACATCAAAGGTGCATGAATCTAGATGGCAGGAATTAGATTTTGAATTGAATTGCAGGCAGGTAAAATTGATTGATGATACCTATAATGCAAGCCCAACGTCAATGTTTGAAGCAATTAAAGCAATCGATGAATATAAAAGCGAGCAAATCATTCGAAAAATTATTATTATTGGTGATATGCTTGAGTTGGGGGATTTCAGTGAGGAGTATCATCTAAAATTGGTAAATCTCATAAATAAGACGAATATTGATCAAGTATATTTCTGCGGAGAGTGTCTAACTTCTCTTTTTGATATGGTCTCATCAAAAAAAAGGAAAAAACAATTCGGGTCTATTAGTGATTTTTGCTCAATTGAAGATTTTAGGCTGGTTGGAGGTGATTTAATATTTATCAAGGGTGGAAATAAGATAGGCTTAAATAAATTAGTTCAGGAATTTATTAATTATTTGAGATTATCATAACAATTCAATAGGAAATTTTGATATGCTGATTTTATTAATTGACGAACTACTTAGTTTTTTTCCTCTACTAAATGCATTTGCTTACATCAGTACAAGAACAGTTGCAGCAACTTTTACATCAGGTTTAATAGTTTTTCTTTTCAGCCCCCCGATTATTAGATATTTCAAAAAGCACCAAAAGAATGGTCAGCCAATAAGAGCTGATGGTCCAAAAAGACATATAATTGAGAAATCAGGCACTCCAACGATGGGAGGCGTCATAATTTTGCTTGGCGTAATTGTTTCCTCTCTGCTTTGGGCTGATTTATCTAACAAATACATATGGGTTGTAGGTTTCGTTGCATTATTTTTTGGCTTAATTGGACTTTATGATGATTATCTTAAAGTATTTAATTCATCTTCGAATGGATTGGCTAGCTTTTACAAAATACTATTACAGACGATTATATCTATAATTGCAGTATTTTTTCTAACAACGTATATTGCGGATTTTCATCCAGTATTATTTGTCCCTTTTTTAAAGGACTTTTCAATTAACCTTGGTATATTTTTTGTTATTTTTTCAACCCTAGTCATTGTTGGATCAAGCAATTCTGTGAATCTGACTGATGGTCTCGATGGACTGGCGATAATGCCAGTTATGATAGCAATTGGGAGTTTTGGCTTAATAGCATACTTAACGGGGAATATTCTTTTTTCTGAATATCTGAATATACAATACATGCCTGGTTCAGGTGAACTAGCAATTATCTGTGGCGCTGTTATTGGAGCTGGTATCGGCTTCTTGTGGTATAACGCACCTCCTGCAATGATTTTTATGGGAGATACTGGATCATTATCACTTGGCTCTATAATTGGAATTATTGCAGTTATAACAAAGCACGAGTTTGTTCTACTAATAATTGGGGGTCTTTTTGTTTTAGAGGCAACATCCGTGATTGTGCAAGTAATTAGTTTTAGGTTAACAGGGAAACGTATCTTCAAAATGGCACCATTACACCATCACTTTGAACAAAAAGGTTGGAGTGAACCCACAATTGTAATTCGTTTTTGGATAATATCATTAATCCTAGCATTGATAGGCTTACTAACATTAAAACTTAGATAGGATTGAATACAAAATGATTCCATTAACACACTGTAAAAATAAAAAAATATTTGTACTCGGATTGGGATTATCAGGCGACAGTGCGATCCGGGCCCTAGAAGAAGGTGGTGCAGTTATATCTGCATGGGACGATGAGTATCAAGTCAGAAAAAAAAATATTGGGCAAGGAAGAAATATTATAAATCCTCAAGAAGTTTCTATGGAAGATCTTGATGCAGTTATTTTAAGTCCTGGTATAGATACTGAAAAATCACCTCAAAAAAGTTTCATTTGTGAAGCCAAAAGGAAAAAAAAGCCAGTGATCTGTGACGTACAGCTTTTCATGGATGAAATAACTCACAGAAATAGAAATGATAAAATTATAATGTTGACTGGAACAAATGGTAAATCGACTACCGTAATGATGATTTACCACATTTTAAAGAAACTTGGAAAAAACGTCCAGGTTGGGGGTAATATTGGTTCAAGAGGGGTGTTAGATTTTGAACTAGATACTCGAGACATAATATTTATTATAGAACTTTCTTCATATCAGATAGAATTATCACCAGATATAAAGCCCGATATTGCAATGCTGCTTAATATCAGCCCTGATCATCTTGATAGACATGGCTCAATGGATAAGTACACAAGTATTAAATTTGATATTTTTAAAAACCAGAATGAAGATGATGTTTCAATAATTGGATTGGATGGGGACACAATATCTAATGAATTAAAAAAAAGAAATTTTGAAAGTAATTTAATTACATACAGAGATAATAATGCAGGTGAAAACAAAATTGCTGAACTATACTGTGATGGCAAGGTAATTAAATATAATATTCAAGAGCAGTTAAACTCCCGAATGATTACCCATCCTGCCAATATTACCGCATGCGTCGCATGCTTATATGCAATGAAAATTGATTATAATTTTTATTGTGCATATTTCGATAGTTTTAGAGGACTGCGTCATAGAAATGAATTTATTCAAGAATATAAGAATATTCAATATATCAATGATAGTAAGGCAACAAACGCGGATGCCACAAAACAAGCCTTGACTTTGTATGATAATATTTACTGGATACTAGGTGGTATTGAGAAACATGGTGGAATATCGCAGATCACTGGATATTTTTCACAAATAAAGAAAGCATATTTAATCGGTGAATCAGCTGACTCGTTGGGTATAACTTTACTCCATTCAAAAATTGATTATGAAAATTGTATTACGTTGAGAAATGCTATCAAAAAGTCAACCGATGATGCTGAAAAGTCTAAATCAAAAGTAACTATTTTATTTTCACCATCATGCGCATCCTTTGACCAATATAAAAATTTTGAGGAAAGAGGCATGGAATTCACAAATATCGTCAGAGAATTAGTTAAGGAAAGAAATGAGATTAAGCAGATCAACTAAATCAGTAATATCCGATTGGTGGTGGACAATTGATAGGGTTCAGTTAAGCGCCATCTTGATTCTCATTATTTTTGGAATAGTGTTAAATTTGGCAGCGAGTCCGCCAATTGCTGAAAGATTGAATTATAGTGACCAATATTATTTTGTAAAAAAACAATTTATATTTTTATTGTTTGGTGCTTTGATAACAATATTCTTTTCATTCCTAAACGCCCGAAATATACGTAGGTTATGCCTATTTATTTTCACAATATCACTTATTTCAATATTTTTTATTAATATTTTTGGGGCAGAAATTAAGGGTGCGACAAGATGGATGGATCTGGGACTAATTTCATTGCAGCCATCAGAATTTGCGAAGCCTGCTTTTATTGTTTTAATATCTTGGTTGATGTCAGAATCGGTAACAAAGAACGTGCCTGGAAAATCATTGTCATTTGTAATATATATACTTTTCATTATGGGTTTGATTTTACAACCTGATATTGGCCAAGCAATATTAGTAACCCTCACAGCTTCTATAATTTATTTTATATCGGGAATGCCTCTGATTATTGGTGTTGTAATTTTTTTCTTGTCACTCACTGGTATAGCGCTTTCCTATATATATATTGATCATTTTACTCAGCGTTTAAATATTTTCTTAAACCCAACACTGGGCGATACATATCAGATCGATACCGCATATAACGCAATAATAAATGGCGGTTGGTTTGGTGTTGGGCCCGGTGAAGGAACAATTAAGAATATACTTCCAGACGCTCATACAGATTTCATCTTCGCGGTAGCGGCTGAAGAGTTTGGATTGATCTCATGCTTTATTCTTATATTTTTGTTTGCATTTATAATTTTTAGAGGTGTTAAAAGATCAATAAATCAACAAAATTTATTTGCAAAAATATCAACAATTGGTCTCATCTCGATAATTTGTTTACAGATGGGTATAAATATTGCGGTAAATCTGGGCATTGTACCGACAAAAGGGATGACGCTACCATTTATCTCATATGGAGGCTCTTCAGTAATCTCTATTGCAATAACATTTGGGCTCGTTCTTGCATTTACCAGGCAAAAGAAAACTAATTTTGAATACTCATCACGTAAGGTGAGTTTTCAAAGCTGACTGGAGATATTAGATATGAAAAAGAGATCAATTGTGTTGGTATGCGGTGGGTCAGGTGGTCACATCAATCCTGCAATATCTCTTTACGAGGAGCTAACTATAAATGATCCCGATCTTGTTATTAATTTTTTTAGTGACAGGAGAGGGCAGCTTTATCTTAAAGAGCTAAAAAATGCTAATATTACAAAGATAACATCATCATCACCATTTCGAGGTGATTTAAATTCAAAGTTATTTTTTTTATTATATCTTTCAATTGGTTTTATTCAGTCTATTTATGAACTCATAAGATTTAGGCCAAGATTAATAGTTTGTTTTGGAGGTTATACAACAATTCCTACAGCTGTCGCGGCTTATTTATTAAAGATTCCAGTGATTATTCATGAGCAAAATGCTGTTATGGGTAGAGCTAATAGATTCATATCATATTTTGCTGAGTTAATTTTATTATCATTTGAGAACACAGAAAATATCAGACAAAAACAAAAAAGAAACTCTATTTTTACGGGATTACCGCTAAGGGATCGGATTACGCAATGCAAATCAAACGGCAACAGAGAAGAAAGTTCGATAAATATTCTTGTTGTTGGGGGAAGTCAGGGAGCAAAAATATTTACGGATTTAATACCGGATGCTTTGAGATATTTACCAAGAGAATTAAAAGATAGGCTAAAAATTTATCAAAATTGTGTTGAGTCTCATAAGGTGCTATTGAAAAAAAAATATCAAGAAATTGGAGCAGAATTTGAAATCAGGCCATACTTTTCAAATATTGGGAGCATAATGCAGAGAGTGGACATCATCATATCACGAGCAGGAGCGAATACAATTTTTGAGATTTGTTCGATTGGTAAGCCCTCTATTCTGATCCCATTACAAAACTCAATTGACCAAGATCAAATAAAAAATGCCAAATTTTTTTATGATAAGGGGGCATGTCTGATATTTGACGAAGGGGAGAGCAATCCGGAGGGATTATCAAATATGATAATTAATTTAATTTCAAATAAGACTGAAAGAATTAAAATTGCTGAGAAAGCGAGAAAGATTGGAAAAACAAAATCTAGAAAGATATTTGTAAAGTTATTAGATAAATATTTATCAGAATGATTGAAAATTATAGCAACAAGAATTCATCAATAATTCATTTCATTGGCATAGGGGGGATTGGACTATCTGCCATTGCAAAATTATGCATGTATAGTGGATACAATGTTCAAGGAAGTGATATTAAGAATAGTGATATACTTCAGAGTCTCAAGGAAACCGGCATCAGAGTATTTGTTGGGCATGATTATTGTAATATAAATACTAAAGTTGAAAAAGTTATATACTCATCGGCAATAGACAAAGACAATCCTGAATTCATTGCAGCAAAAGATCTCAACATCCCAATTTATACTAGGGCCCAGATGCTTGCAGAAATTATGCAAAAAAAGAAGTCTATCTGTATTTCCGGTACCCATGGAAAGACAACATGTACATCAATGACGTCTTGGATATTATCTGAAGGTATCAAAAAACCGACTACCTTGATTGGTGGTATTGATTATTCTTTTAAATCAAATTTACAGGTAGGAGATGGTGATTGGATGGTTGTTGAAGCGGATGAGTCCGATAAAACATTTTTATCATTACCATCTGATATTTCAGTTATTACAAATATTGACGACGACCACATGGAGAACTACAGTACCATGCAGAATGTTAAAGCGTCATTTTTGAGTTTTGCAAATAATATAAATGATGGTGGGTATTTCATATATTTTAGAGATGATCCTATTGCGTCAAAAGTTTTTAGTAATTTTAAATCGAACAATATGATAAGTTATGGTACTGATAAGGACTCACACATTGTAATAAAAAATATACAGAAATTACCTTTCGGTCACAAATTCCATTTGTCAGGATCCATAGATAAAAAAAAATATAATTTGAGACTCACAATAAATAGGCCTGGAATTTATAACGTTTGGAACTCTACTGCTGCAGTGATAATTGCCTTACTGCATGGAATAGCTGAAGAAAAAATTATTGATCAATTAGCAAAATATCAGGGGGTATATCGAAGGTTTTCCAGTATCATTGAAAAGAGTGGTGTAAAATATTTCGATGACTATGCTCATCATCCAACAGAAATAGATCAGTTATTATTATCTGCAAAAGAAGAGGCCGCGAATAAGGTTGTGACGATTTTTCAGCCTCATAGGTTCAGCCGAATCCATTCGTTATATGATAGTTTCTGCACTTCATTTAAGCACACAGATTATCTTGCAATTTTGCCAATATACGCCGCGGGTGAGGAATATAGTGGTGTGTTTGATTATGAGAAATTTGCTGAAGACATAAAGAAAAAATCAAATACGAATGTAATTATTTTATCAAGAAAACAAATAACCAAATTATTGAGAGATATTGCAAAAGATGGTGATATTGTGCTCTTCGTTGGTGCAGGTGATATTAACGAGATATCAAGAGATATTTGTAGAGAAATTTGATGGTACGTTTTATGAAAAACTGGTCCGATGCTGATAAATTGAGAGCACATTTTGATGGAAAAGTAGCTGGCTATCTTCACGCAAATTATCCAATAAAAAATATATCATGGTTCCGTGTGGGTGGGTCTGCTGAGTTGTTGTTCAAGCCAAAAGATGTTAATGATTTAAAAAGATTTCTTTTTATCAAACCGAATGATGTACCCGTTGCTATTTTGGGTGGCGTATCTAATACCCTTATAAGAGATCATGGTATAGAAGGAATTGTAATAGTTCTTGATAGAACATTCAACTATATCAAACATATAGATGTAGATATAATTGAATGCGGCGCTGGCGTGCCAAGTAAAAAAATTTCAAATTTTGCGCTAAAAAATAATCTCGGAGGCCTATCTTTTTTCAACACAATCCCTGGAACTTTCGGTGGCGCGATTAAGATGAATTCCGGTGCCTATGGAATGGAAGTTGCGGATGTACTTGTATCCGCAAAGTTTATTGATATGGAGGGTAATGAGTACGATAGCCATACCCCAGATATAGGTTATAGTTACAGGTCTAGTAATATTCCTGATGATATGATCTGCATTTCGGCCACTTTAAAGGGATCAATGACGAATAGAGAAGAAATTATTCAAGAGATTAATCGGCATAAGAGGCAAAGAGACTCCACACAGCCAATGAGAGAAAGGACTGGCGGGTCAACTTTTAAGAATCCTACAAATATTAAAGCATGGCAGTTAATTAGGGATGCGGGATGCGCAGACCTTGTATCAGGCGATGCGGTTATTTCTGAATTGCATTCGAATTTTATAATCAATAAAGGTAATGCAACGGCATATGATATTGAGTTTTTAGGTGAAAAAGTAAGAAAGCGTGTGAAAGATAGAACAGGAATAGATCTCGAGTGGGAAATAAGAAGGATTGGCGTCGGTCCAAAAGTTGAGTTATGAATAATTTTCCAAAAAAACAAAATATTCTGCTTCTCATGGGTGGAATATCTCCTGAAAGAGAAGTAAGTTTAGAAAGTGGAAAGGTGTGCTTGCAAGCGATAGAAGATTTAGGCTACAAGGTTCAAACACTCGATCCAGATTATAACATTATAACAAGTCTAACTGAGCTAAATTTTGATATTATTTTTAATTGCTTGCACGGGTCTTGGGGCGAGAACGGATATATACAGTCAATTTTTGAATTCCTAAATCTAAAATATACCCACTCTGGTATTCACGCGTCAGCAAATGCTATGAATAAGTTAAAATCAAAAGAAATGTTCAGGCATAGAAAAATCCCAGTCGCAAGATCCTACTCACTCGATGAAACAGATGGGAAAATCCAATTCCCTATAATAATCAAACCTATCAATGGTGGATCAAGCGTTGATATTTATTTGATTAAGTCGCAAAATCAGTTGGACGAATTTTTTGAAAAGAATCAGTCGTCATTGAGCTCTTTTTTTGCTGAAGATTTTGTGGATGGCGTTGATTTTACTTGCGGGGTTATTGGTGGAAACACGACGCATGTAGCAGAAATAGTCACAAGTGGTCCATTATTTGACTACAATGAGAAATATAGTTCCAATTCAGCGAAGCACATCATTCCTGCAAATCTTAAACCAAATATTTACGAAAAGATGAGAGAATACGCTTTGGAAGCTCATGATTGCTTAGGCTGCAGGGGTGTCACTCGGGTTGATTTTAGGTATGCCGCATCGGGAAATGGAAAGCTTATATGCCTTGAAGTAAATACTCAACCAGGAATGACAAAGAAATCTCTACTACCTGAATTAGCAAAATATTCAGGCATTTCATTTAATGAGTTAGTTGAATGGATCATAAGTGACGCTTCTTGTGGTAAATATTGACTTATAAGGGAAAATAATGCGTCATTTCGTGTTTAGGATAATCAAGAAATTTAAATTCAGGACATGCATCATTGGTTTATCAGTCATTATCATGCTTTATTCCATGCAACATTTGCTTAAAAATTCAGAAGATATTATCAGTAGATCATTGGAATATATTAATTTAGATATAAAATTGAAGAATGTAAGAATATTAGGAATTGAAAATACAAAAGCTAGTGAGGTTGTAAATATTGTTTCTGAGCTAACGGAAATGTCACTTACAAAAATTGATTTTGAAAAAATCAGTTCAAAAATTAATAATATAGATTGGGTTAAAAGCTCTGAATTAAGAAAGATTTATCCATCAACTTTAGAGGTCAGAGTTTATGAGCATAATCCAATTGCAATATGGTTTAATGAAGGAAATAAGTTTTTGGTTGATGGAGAGTCACAAATAATTACAGAGTTAAATCCAAATAATTTTAAGAATTTAAAAGTAATAGCAGGACCAAATGCTCTTGAGGATATACCTGCAATTATTTCTATTATAAAAAATTATCCTCAGTTCGAAAAAAAAATTAAATCACTCTTAAGGGTTGGAGATCGTCGCTGGACGATCCGATTGCATAACGGGATAACAATACATCTACCAGAAAAGAATGTAGCAAATGCTATTGAAGAGATAGAGGATTTGGACAGGAAGCATTCACTCCTAAGCAGGTATATTGAAATAATCGACATGAGGCTTCCTGACCGAATTGATATATTACCAAGCGAAGTTATGATCAATAGCTCCAAAATATAATATAAGAGTTTTTGTATGTATCTGATGTCATTTGACAAGATGTCCGGAATAAGTCTTAAGAAGAATATTAACACAATAACCGCAGTGTTGGATATTGGTTCAGATAAAATTGTATGTTTAATTGCAAAAAATACGATAGAAGAAAATTACAAAGGAAAATTTGAAATATTAGGACTAGGGCATCATAAATCAAATGGTTATGAGCACGGAAGTATTGTGGACCCGTCAAATCTTGAATTATCAATAAGAAAAGCTATTGAAGACGCGGAAAAAATGTCTTCTTTGACTATTGATAAGATTTCAGTAAATATTACCTCTGATAAAGTTGAATCAAATCTATTTGAAATTAGCATTCCAATAAATGACACTCAGGTGACAAAAAAAGAGCTGGATAAAGCATTATCAATTGCGGCGGAACAAAATGTAGTATCTGATAAACTAATTTTTGAAACTATACCATTGGGTTTCTCCATCGATGGGGTTGATCTAATTGAAGACCCAGTTGGGATGTATGGAGAAGAATTAAATATTAATCTTAATAACCTTACGTGCGCGAAAGGCATCATTCAAAATATAAATAATGTTGTTGAAAGCGCGCATATTCAGTTGGAAAGGATTATTTTCTCGCCGATTTCAAGTGCTGTTGCGACACTATCCAGTGACGAAGCAAATCTTGGTTCTATTGTTATTGATATGGGAGCTGGAACAACCTCTTATTCAATATTTTCTGATAATATTTTCCGATACGCAGGCGTGGTTCCGTTTGGCGGTAATAATATAACTATTGATATTGCCCGTGCACTCTCAATCAGTGTGAGTGATGCCGAAAAGTTAAAAATTTTATATGGTGGTGTTTTAACCAATTCATACGACAATGGAGATACTGTTTTCATAAAACAGTTAGGCTATCAAGAAGATACGAGTTCTGAAAAACAAATTCAAAAATCTTCAATAGCCGAGATATCGAGAACGAGTGCCCTCGATACCCTCGAAAGAGTAAGGCTTGCAATTCAAAATATTAGCCCCGGATTATTAAATCAAAAAAGAGTGATACTTACGGGTGGGGGAAGCCAGCTTATCGGAATTGATGATTTAGCCAGTGAAATCTTTCAATCGCCAGTTAGAAGGGCAGTCCCAAGATTAATCTCTCAAGATTTTGATATCTCAGATCCAATTTTTTCTAATGCATGCGGTATGCTAACTTATTCACAGAATGAAACTTTTGTTAATAAAAAAATAACCACTAAAGGCTTATCCTATGGTCAAGGTAATAATTTTCTTTCTAGTTTGATGAAATGGTTTAAGGACAGTTTCTAAGAACTAATTGGCCGAGAAATTTGATGAGTTAAATAAACATAGGAAATAATATCATGACAATAAATTTGAAGATTCCAGATGCTATGAGTGAGCTGAAGCCTAGGATTACAGTTTTTGGTGTTGGTGGTGCCGGCGGTAATGCGGTAAATAATATGATCCAAGAGGGATTAGATGGAGTCGAATTTGTTGTTGCTAATACTGATGCTCAAGCTCTTGCAATGTCAAGTGCTGATAGACGGATACAAATGGGCACAAATCTTACAGAAGGTTTGGGGGCCGGTTCACAGCCAAAAATTGGAGCTGCAGCTGCCCAAGAGGCTCAGGCAGAAATTCTAGATTATTCGGCGGGGTCACACATGGTATTTATCACTGCCGGTATGGGCGGTGGCACTGGGACAGGGGCCGCGCCAGTTATCGCACAGCTGTGTAAGGAGCAGGAGATACTTACAGTTGCAGTCGTTACAAAACCATTTCAATTTGAAGGCGTGAGACGGATGGAAATCGCAGATGAAGGAATTGAAGAATTGAGTAAGTACGTCGACACATTAATCGTAATTCCCAACCAAAATTTATTCAGGATTGCTAATGAAAAAACCACATTTTCAGATGCATTCGCAATGGCCGATCAAGTTCTTCTTTCAGGGGTATCGGGTATTACTGATTTGATGGTGAAAGAAGGATTAATAAATCTAGATTTTGCTGATGTTAAGTCGATTATGTTTGGGATGGGCAAAGCAATGATGGGTACGGGTGAAGCTTCAGGCGAAAAAAGGGCTATCGAAGCTGCGGAAGCAGCTATTTCAAATCCATTGCTTGATGATGTATCGATGAAAGGAGCGCAAGGTTTACTTATTTCAATAACCGGTGGTGAAGACCTTACACTCTTTGAAGTTGATCAGGTTGCTACTAGAATCAGGGATGAGGTAGATAAGGACGCAAATATCATATTAGGCGCAACTTTTGACGCTAATTTAGAAGGATCAGTAAAAGTATCTGTAGTCGCAACAGGCATTCAAAATAATATTAAGAATATCGACTCTACAAATTATACATTTAATAAAAACTATACAATTCCAAAAATAAACACAAACAGAGCTGAAGCTAAAATGACAGATTTTCAGACACGTCCTTTAGGCAGTATTTCAAAGGAGGTAAATACCCCTGAAGAGAAAAAATATGATGGTGACGTATCGATAAAGAAAATAGACGGAAGTCATAATTTTTTTACTTCCAGCGATCGGCAAAAGCAAATTAATAAAAAGCCGGTAAATGATCAAATAAATAGTATAAATATTTATGAAACACAACCACAATCAAATGAAATAAATGAAATACCAAGAGTGAGCGAGTTCTTCTCTATTAAAGACGAAAATATTTCAATGGCAATGAATGAACAACTTCTAGATGGGGGTGAAAAGAAAAGTAAAGGCGGCTTTTTAAGTAAACTTGTTAATGTTGGGTTCAAGAAAAAAGATCAAGCTGATGAAACGCCGATTGTTGACAATAATTATTCAAATATTGAATTAAGTTCTAATACAGAATTTGACGATGATCACGTTCTGAAAGAGAGACAGGATGATGAAAATTCTGAGTTCGACGCTATTGATAAAAAGTTGGCCAAGGAAGAGCTATCTGACGATTTGGTAGCGGATGTTTCGGATCTCAGTGATGAGCCAAGTCTTAGTTCCAATCATGAGTTCGAAAATTTATCAGACGAAGCAAACTCAACTAAGGGTGATGAAATCCAAGAAAGCCTTCTTGATATTGAATTGAACGAAGACAGTGAAGGCGATTTTGTTGATGATCCGATCGATGAAGATTCTCCAAATACAGAAGGTGAATTGGAGTTACCATCATTCCTAAAAAGACAGGCCAATTAATATATTAATATCTTTCACAGATCTATTGCTTATGTTAGCAAATATGTATATCAATGTAGATATTAGTGAGAGTAAAATATATGTCTAAGCAAACTACAATTGATAGTGATATAAAATTCATGGGTATTGGTGTTCACACCAACTCTAAGTCAAGCATAATATTAAAACCATCAGATCCTGGGACAGGAATTTCTTTTAAAAGGACTGATATTAAGGATCCAAATAAAAATACAATTAACGCTAACTATAAAAATGTAAAATCTACTTATTATTGCACTGAAATTTCGAATGAGTTCGATGTTTCCGTTTTAACCGTCGAGCACTTACTAGCTGCTATATTTGGTGCCAATATTGATAATATTGAAATATTGATTGACGGCCCTGAAGTACCCATTTTAGACGGCAGTAGTAAAATTTTTATGGACGGAATTCAGGATAGTAAAATTGTAAATCAAGGGCAGGCTAGAAAGTTTATAAAAATTCTAAAGCCTATTGTTGTCAATCATAATAATGCTCACGCAAGCTTTACTCCAAATGATAAGCTAATCGTTGATGCTCAAATTGATTTCAAGCATCAGCTGATTGGAAAGCAAAAAATGGAAATTGAAATAAATCACGATAACTTTCTGAACGAAATTTCGAATGCTAGAACTTTTGGTTTCCTTGAGCACGCAGAAAAATTACATTCAATGGGCTATGGTTTGGGGGTGACACTATCAAATACCATAGTATTGACTGATAAAAATATTATGAATACGGGTGGCTTGAATTCAACTGATGAATTTGTACGGCATAAAATACTTGATATTTGCGGCGATCTAAAGCTGGCAGACTATCGAATAATTGGGAAATTTACATCTGTATGCGGTGGTCACAATATCAATTATTTGGCTTTGAAAGAGCTTTTTGAAAATAAAGACTCATGGCAATTAGTTGAAATTGATGAAGGTATCGAGCCGTCAAAGAATATCCGGCATATTGAACAGCAGAAGCTTGTTAATCAGTAAATATAGACTATACTATCTTAATATCAATGTTGTATAGTTATGTACAATATGCAGAAAATTATCGTCTCAATATTACTTTTATTATTGGTTGGTTGCACAACAGACATACCTGTTGAATCCTTTAGTCAGAGAGATATGAGTAAAATCTATGACTCTGCGGTCGATTTACTAGAAGAAGAAGAATTTGAATTGGCTGCTAATGAGTTTCTCAATATTGAGAGAGAGTATCCATATTCCAATTGGTCGGAACAGGCCCTAATAATGGCATCTTACTCATACTTTGAAGGTAAGAAATACAAAGATGCCATCAGTCAGCTGACACGATACACTCAATTATACCCAAATGGGAAAAACCTTGCTTATGCAAATTATTTAATTGGACAATCTTACTACTTGCAAATAGCTAATGTTGGTAGAGATCAATATAATGCTGAGAAAGCACTGGAACGATTTAATATTATCTTAGATAGATTTCCAAATTCAGACTATGCAGCGGATGCCCGTCTAAAGAGGGATCTTGCGGTAGATCATATTGCTGGAGCGAAAATGGAAATTGGAAGATTTTATCAAAAAAGAAAACAATTTACTGCTGCTATCAACAGATTCAAGGAAGTCATTTCTGAATATCAGACCACATCACATATTGAGGAAGCGCTGGCTCGATACTCGGAGGCGTATCTCGCACTGGGTATATATGTAGAAGCCCAGTCCTCTGCAGCAATTTTGGGATATAACTACTCCAATAGTAATTGGTATAGTTATATTTACAATGAGCTGACACAAGCGGGGCTGGAACCCAAAGAGGAACCAGAAACATGGATTCGTAGGGTTTGGAGAACAGATAAGTCGAGTTTTTGAATGCTATTATCATTATTTATCAAGGATGCAATATTTATCAATAATCTTGAAATAGACTTCAGGGATGGTTTGGTAGTTTTCACTGGCGAAACAGGTGCCGGTAAGTCAATTATTATGGAATCAATATTATTATCGCTTGGAGGCAAGAGTAATCCAAGTATTGTTAAAAATTCTTCGAACTCGGCAACATTTGTTATTACGATAAAAAACTACCCTAAAATTCATGAGATCTTGCCAGAGCTAAATGCTGAAGATAATGATGAAATTCATATAAAAAGAGTTCAGTATAAGGATGGCAGAACCAAATCTTATATTAATGACGTGCCCGTGAGTTTATCGACTGTTAAAAAGATATCCTCAGACCTAGTCGAATTCCATGGTCAAAATGAAGATTTAAGCTTTATGAGTCAAGCAAAACATATTGATATTATTGATAGCTTTGGAGATTATGATAGTGATATTAATGAGATATATAAGATTAGCGCAGAGATAAAAAAAGCTCAAAATGAAATCATTGAAAGGCAAAAAACCTTAGATCAAACAGCTAGTCAAAAGTCATATCTTCAGGAAATTTGCAAAGAAATTGAGAGTCTTAATCTTGAGGATGGAGAAGAGGAGAGACTTTTGCAAAAGAGGAAATTACTAATCGAGGGCTCTCGTGTTATTGAGACGCTATCGAAAATTACATCACTAATTAACGAGGATAATGGCATTGGGG
The DNA here is from genome assembly GCA_902632055.1 of uncultured OCS116 cluster bacterium. Classification (GTDB taxonomy): domain Bacteria; phylum Pseudomonadota; class Alphaproteobacteria; order Rhizobiales; family TMED25; genus TMED25. The sequence continues at coordinate 26,387 of CACPAS010000007.1, forward strand.
AACTAACGGGTATTGCTGAACGAGAAATATCAAGACTCGAAACATTACAAAATAGTGATATAATCTCCGTAGCCAATGAATTCACAAATATTAGTGACTCGCTATCTAAGGTAGGTGCATTAATTGAAAAGGTTCAAGACTTCATCGGAGTTGATAATAATGATCTTGAAACTGTTGAAAAAAGACTTTTTTCAATAAAATCAGTGTCAAGAAAATATAATATTCCAGTAGATGAAATTTTAAGTTTTCTTCTAGCGACGCAAGAGCAGCTCAAAAATCTAAATGATGGAAATGAAGAAATACAAAAGATGGAGAAAGGCTTGCAAATTCTGTGCAGTCAATATGATGATATTTCAGTAAACCTATCAAAGAAAAGGGAACTTTTAATTCAAGAGTTTGATAGAAGGCTTCATGACGAATTAAACGAGTTAAGATTTCCATCGATAAAAGTAAGAACCAAAATGTACAGAGATACAATGGAAAGACGCGGCCCAAAAGGAATTGATGAAGTTAGTATTATGGTTTCAACCAGCAAGGAACGTGAGCCTGAATTAATTACAAAAATTGCATCTGGGGGAGAGTTATCTCGAATTATTTTAGCAATAAAATCCATGATGTCTGCGACACATGACAAAGATACATTAATTTTTGATGAAATTGACTCGGGAGTCAGCGGATCCACGGCATCCGCTATTGGAAAAAAACTTGCATCACTCTCTAAAGCATTGCAAATATTCACCGTAACACACTCGCCTCAAGTTGCTTCAAAAGCAAACCACCATTATCTAATTAAAAAATTTGATAATCAGGAGGACGATTTTTCAATAGAGGTCACTGAGATTCAAGAGGAAGAGAGAATTGAAGAAATTGCGAGAATGCTATCTGGGGAAAAAATTACAAACCAAGCTCGTGAGGCTTCAAAAAGTTTAATGTACGAAGATGAATAAATACACCCACACTAGTGACTTCCTAAGGAATAAATTCGATGATTTATCAGATCTCGAAAAAGTTGATTTCCTTCAAAATCTTGAAGATTATCTCAAGCGGCAAGATAGCTCATATTATCAGAATAATATCTCATACATAACTGATGCTGAGTATGACAAGTTGAAAGCATTGTATGAAAAAATTTTAACGAATAATCCGTATATAAAAGGAAAAGACTACCTAAACAGTGTCGGTCATAAACCATCTGATAAATTTGAAAAGGTAAGTCATAAAATACCCATGCTCTCATTGTCAAATATTTTTGATCGTAATGGGGTTGGTGAATTTATTGAGAGAGTTCGAAGGTACCTTAGCCTCGACTCGAATGTTAATTTGGAAATTGTTTCTGAACCAAAAATAGACGGACTATCAGCCACGCTTATTTATATAAATGGCAATTTGCATATTGGTGCAACAAGGGGGGATGGTAGTCAAGGCGAAAATGTAACTCAAAATATCAAAACTATCTCAAATATACCTCATAAAATTGAAGACCCTAATGTTCCAGAGATTCTTGAAATCCGCGGTGAAATATATATGAAAAAATCTGATTTTTTTGAGCTAAACGAAAGGATGCAAAAAGAGGGTAAGCAAACTTATGTAAACCCAAGAAATACCGCTTCTGGTTCACTACGGCACCTTGACGTAAACGTTACAAAATCAAGAAAATTATATTTTTTTGCTTATGCATGGGGCGAAATATCATGCAATATTGCAGACTCTCATTTTGAGGTACTAGACTTATTTAAAGGATGGGGATTTGACGTAAATCCATATACGAACATAAACTATACTTATGAGGATATTATAAAATCATATGATGATTTAAATGAAATTAGATCCTCACTTGACTATGACTTAGACGGAGTAGTCTATAAGGTAAACTCTTTAGCGTACCAAGATAGATTAGGCTTTATATCAAGGTCCCCTCGATGGGCAATAGCTCATAAATTCGAGTCAGAGAAGGCCATTACAAAGATTTTAGATATTGAGATTCAGGTCGGAAGGACAGGATCTCTTACTCCTGTTGCGAAGCTCGAGCCAGTGAATATAGGTGGTGTAGTTGTAAAGAATGCAACGCTTCATAACGAAGACTTCATAAAAGGTCTCAATAGTGAAGGTGAAAGTATAAGAGATGGTGCCGATATCAGAATTGGTGATCAAGTTCATATAATTCGATCAGGTGATGTAATACCTAAAGTGGTGGATGTTAACATAAAAGATAGAAAAAAAGACTCTCAGGCATTCATTTTCCCTGAGAATTGTCCAATTTGCGGAAGTCCAGCCAAGCGGGAATTAAATGAGTCATCTGGGAAAGTATCATCAGTAAGAAGATGCACAAGCGGACTGTATTGTAATAGTCAAGTTCTTGGTAGCTTGGAATTCTTTGTATCAAGAGATGCAATGAATATTGAGGGTTTTGGTGGTAAAAGCATGGAGCTTTTCTATGAGTCGGGCTTTATAAAAGAACCGGGCGATATTTACACTCTTCAAACAAGGCAATCACAAGGTGAAATTGATATACTATCACTTGAGGGCTGGGGCGAATTATCAATGAATAATCTTTTTCAGAGCATCAATCAAAGACGATCTGTGAGTTTAGATAAATTCATTTATTCTCTTGGCATAAGGCACATTGGTGTTAATAATGCGAAGTTAATATCGCATCAACTTGCTTCTATTGAAAATTTACTGTCCACAGTCGAAAATATTACTCATGACCCAAATGACGCACTTCAGGCGTTTATACAAAATGATGGTCTGGGGAAAGTCGTTATCAGTTCATTCTTGAGTTTTCTACAAAATAATAAAAACATTAGTATTTTACAAAATTTATTAAAATCTGTTCGCGTGACTGACATGGTAATGGAGATTTCAGAGGATACGGCGATAAGTGGGCTGAGTCTTGTTTTCACAGGAAAATTTAATTCGATGTCTCGTTCAGAAGCAAAAGAGCAGGCAGAAAGAATGGGAGCTAAGGTGTTGAGTTCAATATCCGCACGCACAGATATGTTGGTAATAGGGGAAGATCCGGGATCGAAAGTAAAAAGAGCACAAGAGCATGGTGTAAAGGTCATTGACGAGAAAGAATGGTTATCGTTACTTGATATTTAGATTGGTAAGGTTGTATTTTTTAGCCAATCTCTCTGATCTTTTCCAAGTTTTGGGCTTAACTTTTTAAAAACTCTGGAATGATATTCATTTATCCAATCTACTTCACTTTTATTTAAGATGTCTAAATCGAATAGTTCACGCTCGAACGGAATATACGATATGATTTCAAAGCTTAGATTATTTTTTATTTTTTTTATCTTTTTTTACCGTCATTAAATTTTCTATTCTTATTCCGAATAAATCCTCGATATATATACCCGGTTCATTTGAAAAAACCATATTTTCCTGAAAGTTCGCCTGCTTTTCTTTTGGTGATATTGAGAGAATTCCGTCGTGAACTGATAGGACAGATCCAACTCCATGCCCTGTTCCATGGTTATAGTCATAGCCATATTTTTTAATAACACTTCGAGCGATATTATCTAATTCAGCGCCTGTTGTATTTTTGTCGAATAACGTACTTGCCAATGCGATATGTGCTTTTAAAACAATTGTATACAACCTTCTCATTTGTTTACTGGCTTTACCAAGTAGAATTGTCCTTGTTACATCTGTTGTTCCAAATTTATATTGGCCGCCACTATCAATGAGCAGTAAACCATGTCCTGATAACCTCTTGTTTGTTTTTTTTGTAGCACTATAGTGGATAATAGCACCATTTTCTTTGAATCCGACAATTGCTGGGAAGCTTGGCCCAAGATAATAAGGTTTTTGTTCTTTTCTGAAAATTTCTAAGCTATTGACTATTCTTAATTCGTCAAAATTATTTAAATGATCCTGTTTTTTGAACCAACACAAAAAATTGCAGAGCGCGATGGCATCTAATTCCTGGGCCTTTATAAAAGATTGTAGCTCTATTGTACTCTTTATAGCTTTAGCAGTACTAATATCCGGCAGATGTAAAATTTTAAGTTTTAGTTTTTTATAGATTTCTTGAACAAGTATTGTCGAATATTTTTTATCAAGTTTTATTACATTCTTATTTTTTAATATCGCAGTTATCTCTTCTTCAAAATCTATAATATCATGAATTTTTATGTCTTTTGCTATCTTCGTCATATCATTTTTATTTATAAGACAATTATCAATAAATAAGTGACACTCGTTCATTGTAATCAGACATAGGGCAGGGATTACCGGGGTATATTTCTTTCTATAAGCCCTGAGATTGGTGAGCCATGAAATAAAATTATTATCTCCAATGAATACAGCCTCTCCTGGATTTTTAAGAAATTTATCTCGTAATTTACTGATCTTCTCAGCTCTTGCGATACCAGAGTATTTAATTTTGTGATCAGAAATTATTAATTTTTTCTGATTTCGACTCTTCAACCAAATTCTATCTATGAGATTATTGGAAATAGATTTTAATTTTATTTTATGATTTTCAAATTTCTTGGTGTAGCTCTCTATTTCAGAAATTGAAAACAATGCAGGATCATAACCAACTGTGCAATCATCTGGTAGTTTTTTCTCAATCCATTCTACATAATTCTGAAGACCCATCTCATTTATTTCGTATATTTTCAGATTAACTTGCATCTTGGCTTGAATTGCATACCTGCCATCGATGAATATACTTGCATTCTTTAATGTTATGAAGATTTGTCCAGCCGAGCCACTGAATCTGGATATGTATTTTATTCTATTTTCGTGTGCTTTGAGGTCATTATCTAAGAAATTATTTCTCATTGGTATGATATACAGATCAATGCCTTCTTTAGACATTTCAGCTCTCAACTTATTTACTTTTTCTATTTCGGGCATATATTTTTCTGTATTGCTTTTCTTTTGTATGAATGAATAATATCCATGCAAATTATGCATACCTACTAACTATTTTTTGAACTACTAAACAACATTTTTACTACTATATATGATCTATAAGTAACTTAATTTTTAGAAAAAACAAAGTAGAAAGGAAGAAAATGGAAATCTCAAGTTATTCAATCAGTATGGCCAGTGGTTTTTACGGTCTAAGCTTTAGATCAGAGAAAAAGCAAAGAGCTCAAATCAAAGCAGCAAAAGATTTTGCAAGGAATGAAGGTATTGCTATCGGTGATGTTCTCTCATCACTAAGTAGAGCCTCATATCGCAAGAAAAACTAATCAAGACACCACTAATTAATTTATATAGTAGAGATAGTAGTACGAAATGAAGTATTTAATAGACAACTCACATGATTTTTTTCAAGCCCTCATTACAACTATTCGGCAGGATATTGCAAATGATAGCTATGAAAAACGTTCATTCAGAGAGGTTTATGCTGAACTAAATAAATCAGCAAAGTAATACTCTTTCAAACTAAACCGAACATACGCTTAACTTTAATAATTACAATAAGTACCGCCTTGTTCCACTTTGAATTTTAATACCAGAGTCACCCAGTTATTGTGGCTATACTCCTTTACAATAATAAAGCCTAGATTTTGGTATCCTGCTCTAATCCTTAACGCTTGTTTTTCTGTAAATCCAGATATTATCAAAATACCACGATTCGAGATAATCTTCGCGATGTCAAATCGGATTTGATCAATAACATTCGCAAGAATGTTAACTATGATGAGATCAAATTTAGACGTAACTCTAAGTTTATATGCTTCTTTAATTATATCCAGCATTCTAATTTTAACTTTACTTCTACAATTATTTTTTATGAGATTACCTGTCGATACTTCAATAGATTTTTTATCATTATCAATCCCGATGCCTTCGCATTTCCATATTTTGTTGGCAAGAATCGAGAGGAGCCCACTGCCAGTTCCAATATCTAGAAAGTTCTTCACGTTAATAATTTTTTGTAGGTCAAGTAATGCGTTAACACACCCTGATGTAGTTTCATGGTGGCCAGTACCAAAAGCGAGTCCTTCATTTATACAGATGTTGATTTTTTTATATTTATCTTTTTTGTAGCCGTCATTATGAATATATAAACCCATAAAGCGCAATGGTTTAAGGTTTTTTTGGCTCTCCAAAACCCAATTTTTATTTTCTACCTTTTTGATTTTATAATCTTGGGATGTGCCAAACAGTTCAGATACAGTTTTTTTTATTTTTGACATGTCTTTTTCACTGAATAGGAGGCTCAAATATAATTCTTCATCACTAGTAAATTGTGATATAGATAGGACATTATGTGTAAATAAAAGATCATCATCGAATTCAGAGATAGATTTATTAGACTTGATCAAAATATCAAAAATATCAGTCATTATTTACTAACTCTAAATATGAAGCTAGTACAATTTTTTTACCTGTTTTAAATTCGACTTCAATTCTGTCATTATCACAGTCTATTACAGTGCCATAACCGAATTTTGTATGAAATACCCTCTGATTGGGCTTAACATTAATTTCTTGACTGAATGATAAATCATCATACTCAAGATTATCAAGGTATCCAATCGCCTGCAATCTCTCTAATGCCGTTTGGCTATTATTATTTTTTTGGTTATAATTGGTATGAGAGAAAGATGGGTATCCCTGAGTATAGTCACTATAGATCATTTCTTGTTCAATAAATTCGGGTGCAATTTCAGACAAAAATCTCGACGGAATTGATTGCGTCCAGTTGCCATACACTCTCCTATTTTGAGCATGGGATAAGAATAGATATTTCTTAGCACGCGTAATGCCAACATGAGCTAAACGACGCTCTTCTTCCAAACCAGAATTACCTTTTTCATCCAATGATCTTTGGTTCGGAAAAACTCCTTCTTCCATACCGGGTATAAAAACATAGTCGAATTCCAGTCCTTTAGCTGAATGGAGGGTCATCAGGCTTACCTTGCTTGAATTTTCATCATTTTCAACATCCATTACAAGTGAAACATGGTCAAGAAATTCAGACAATGATTGGAATTCGGATAATTGACCAATAAGTTCCTTTATATTTTCAATTCGGCTCTCAGAATTCGGTGTTTTTTCATTCTCCCACATAGCAATATAGCCGGAGTCTTCAAGTATCAATTCGGTCAATGTTATATGATCAATTTTGTTTACTTTCTCACGCCAACTATCAATCATGGAAATAAAAGATTTCAGCTTAACGCGAGCTGTTCCCCCCAACTCATCAGTATGTACTATCTTTTTTGAAATATCATATAGTGAGATATCATCTCTACGTGCCGCATCATTTATTTTCCGAAGTGTTGTATCCCCAAGACCTCTTCTAGGAGTATTTATAATGCGTTCAAATTTTAGATCATGATTGGGATTCGCAACGAGCTGTAGATATGCAATAACATCACGTATTTCTTGCCTTTCATAGAATCTTGGACCCCCTACTACTCTGTAAGGGATGCTATTTATAATGAATCTATCCTCAAACTCTCTCATCTGGAAGCTAGCCCTTACTAGGACTGCTGTGTTATTCAAGTTTTCCTTTTTTGAAATAATTTTATCGATCTCATCAGATACGAGTCGTGCCTCATCATCTGCACTCCAAACACTGTTTATCTTTACCTTGTCACCATCATCCTCTTTGTATGAGGAGAGTTCTTTTCCTAGCCTATCTTTATTGTTAGATATTAAGCTCCTTGCTGCACCAAGTATATTTTTCGTCGAACGATAATTCTTTTCAAGTCTTATTATTTTTGCACCACGAAAATCCCTCTCAAAATTTAAGATATTATTTACATCTGCGCCCCTCCAACCATAAATTGATTGATCGTCATCACCTACACACGCTATATTCAAGCTTCTTTGAGACAGTAATTTAAGTAATAAATATTGAACGCTATTTGTGTCTTGATACTCATCAACAAGTATGTAGGAAAAGATTCTTTGATACTTATTGAGTAGGCTTTCATTTTTCTGAAGCAGCTCAAGAGGTAAAAGCAATAAGTCTCCAAAATCTGCTGAGTTTAATCTTGATAGCCTATTTTGATATTTGTCATAGACATCAATACTTTTTTCGTGACCAATCATATCTAGCTCATTTTTGGCAACTTTTTCGGGTGGGAGTCCTTTATTTTTCCAATTTTCAATTTGCGATAAAAAATAGCGCGGCGGAAAACGCTTTTCATCTATATTTATTGATTTTATAACCTCTTTTATGACCTTTAATTGATCATCGGTATCTAATATTGTGAAATCACTTTTTAGGTCTACTTCTTCAGCGTGCATTCTTAATAACTTTGCGCCTATGGAATGAAATGTACCGAGCCAGTTCATTCCTTCAATTGCACTGCCAATAATGTTTCCAATGCGTACCTGCATTTCTTTAGCTGCTTTGTTCGTGAATGTTACCGCTAGAATATTTGATGGGAAGGCTTTTTTTTGGTCAATAATATGAGCAAGTCTTGAGGTTAGAACCCTAGTTTTTCCAGTACCGGCACCAGCCAGTATTAGAAGTGGTCCTTCCGTATGCATAACCGCATCTTTCTGTTGCACATTTAGATCTGAAAAATAATTGGGATTCATATTTTTATAATATTAGTAAGATTGCGTGTTGCAATATTTATATGTCTCTAATACCAAGTATTAACGTTTTTTTCGAAGATCATCTAAGTAATTCAAGCAGAAGACCCTAATTGCCGAAGCTAAGTTTTGCTTATCGCTTTTTTTTTCAATAACCTCAATCAACATTGGGATAGAGGTATTTTTTTCAGAGGATATGCCATCTAAGATATCCCAGAATTCCTGTTCCAGGGATATACTTGTCCGGTGTTTGGCAATCGTTACAGAACGCTTATGCATCTATCAAATCATTTTTTTTGGGTCTACAAGCGAGTCAAATTCATCTTCAGTGACATAACCAGATTTCAAGGCTTCTTCTTTTAGGGTTGTATTATTTTTATGCGCTGATTTGGCAAGCTCCGCTGCTCTATCATATCCAATTTTAGGTGCAAGTGCGGTTACAAGCATGAGGGATCTTTCAAGGTTTATCTTGATATTTTCTTGCCTTGCTTGAATACCGTCTAAACAATTTTTTTCAAATGAGATTGAGGCATCTGTCATGAGTTTTACAGATTGTAAAAAATTGAATGCCATCATTGGATTGAACACGTTCAACTGGAAATGACCTTGACTACCAGCCATTGATATGGCTGTATTATTTCCAAAGATATGCAAGCAGACTTGCGTGAGGGACTCACATTGAGTTGGATTCACTTTACCAGGCATAATCGACGAGCCCGGCTCATTTTCCGGGAGGGCCAACTCACCTAGTCCTGCTCTCGGACCACTTCCCAGAAATCGGATGTCGTTTGCTATTTTAAATAGCGAAGCGGCAACGGTATTTATTGCGCCATGAGACATAACCATTGCATCATGGGCTGATAAAGCCTCGAACTTATTAGGAGCACTTGTAAATTTTTTTTCTGTTATTTTTGAGACACTCTGAGCTATTTTAACTCCAAAGTCTTTTGGTGCATTTAGACCTGTTCCAACGGCAGTCCCTCCTTGTGCCAATTCCATTAGCTTTGGCAGTGTGTCTTTTATTCTTTCAATACCGTTATTAACTTGCTGAGCATATCCAGAAAACTCTTGACCAAGTGTTAGAGGCGTAGCATCTTGCGTGTGCGTTCTTCCAATTTTTATAATTTCTGCCCATTCATCTGACTTAATCTGGAACTTTTTAGCAAGGGAGACTAAAGCAGGTAATAGTGAGTCCAGTATTTCTGATGCACAAGCAATGTGCATGGCTGTTGGATATGTATCATTTGATGATTGAGACATATTACAGTGGTCATTTGGGTGAACTGGTGATTTTGAGCCCATTTCCCCACCCATCAATTCTATCGCTCTGTTTGATATGACTTCATTAGCGTTCATATTGGATTGCGTTCCAGATCCGGTTTGCCAAACTGAAAGTGGAAAATGGTCATCTAGTTTACCATCAATTACTTCATTTGCGGCCTTAATGATTTTCTTTCCAATATTTTTATCGAGAAGACCATAATCCATATTGACCTCAGCGGCCGCAGCTTTGATAACGCCCAAGGCTCGGATTATAGATTTTGGTTGTATCTCCCATCCTATATCAAAATTCTTCAGGGATCTTTGTGATTGGGCACCCCAGTATTTACTGCTATTTACCTCAATCTTGCCAAAAGTATCTTTTTCAATTCTTTTACTCATGATGACCTCACTTACTTGTCTCTTTCATAAATTCTTTTAGTGATACAATCTCGGCAGTTTTTTCATATTCAACTTTTTTTTCTTTGCCCGCAGCCATAAGATTTTCATTTGCCAGTTCGTGATTCAGCTCAATTTCGTGCTTCTCTTGTCGCGATTTTAACATAAAATCAATACCAAAATTTACCGCTGGATCAAAAAATCTAGTTAGTGCAGAGTAGGGAATAACAATTTTTTCTGGCTTGTTATCAAAATGCAGAATTACAGAGAAATGATCTGATTTTATCTCAAGCTCTCTAAATTGATGTTGAAGTACAATTGTCATCTTATCTCTAAATTTATTCTTTAAACTTTTTGATATTACAACGCCATTCTCATTTGTTAAAAAGGTCAGATAAATATGGTGTTCACCAGGCAATCCGTTATCTTTTTTTATTTTTTTAAGTACATCCATAACGACGTTAATCATGGAATTATTAATAATTTTGTCATAACCAATGAGATCTTCTGTCATTTATAAATTCTCAATATCATTTAATTTACTAATATTAGTTTTCGCCAAACCATTCCCAAATAACACTTGCCATCACATCACAATCTGTTTCACCTGCTGAAATAACGGCCGCGGCACCGGTAGCACCTCTTTCCCAAGCCAATTCCTGCCTTTCATTGAGATGTCCTAACTCATCTGAGTAGCGTTCGAATCTCGGGCTAATCATCAATCTATCAATAACTGTATCGTAATACTGGTTATCAAAACAATACTCTTCATACGTAAAAATTTGTGTCCATACCCCGCCCAAAACGGCAATCTCTTCGTTAGCGACTTCTACATCATGAAATGCAAAGCTAGAATTAACGAGAAGGATGGATGAAATTATAGTTTTTATAATTGTTTTCATAGACCGTCCTCTGTCTAATATTTTTTTGTTATTACAATAACACTAAACAAAAATATAAAAATTAAAATAATATACTTATATTCAAAATAAAATATACCAACAGTAACTGACACTAACTGTTATGCGTGAATAACAAAAACCCATATTAAGCCAAATCTTGATAGTCAATTTGATGTTTTGGAATTCTATTGTCTGTTCCAAATAACATATGTTTCGACATATTTTCCCTATATTTGCTTGCCGGTACTTCTAACCCAACAGACTCTGCAACCTGCCTAATTAACATTGGATTTGCACCACAACAAACACCAAGATAATTTATTCCGATATTATACGCATCTTTTGCAAATTTCCCAATTTCATACCTGTTGCATTGCATTGGGTCCAAGGCTGTGGGGAATGGAGTTTTATGTGGCGAAGGACAGCTGCAACCATTATGGTCAGGTAGGTTGAAGAAAGTAGGGTTTGATCTTGTGGTTCGATAATTAATAGGCAAAGCAGCCACATGACAACTAACTGCCTTCCTAATCTTTTTTATGTATGGCATCATAGTATTTGGGCCTCTGAAACAATTCATACCAACAACATCCCCTCCAAGCTGCTCGAGCTCTTTACAAGTATCGATAATGGAGACGCCATCTCTCATTATATTTTCACCCATTGGTGCGATTGTTATAACGCATGGAAGTCCTGACTTTTTCATACTTCTTAAGGCTTCGAATGCCTCTTCTGCATAGTAGAAAGTTTCACCTATTAAAATATCAGCATCTTCATCAACAGCCCAACCGATCATCTCATCAAACATTTTCCTTACTTCATGATTTTGGCTGGTATCCTTATCATTCCATATATTTGAGTTAGATATATTTCCCGCCATAAGGTTCTTTTCCTGTCCGTCCGGTGTATCATCCGCAACTTTTTTAGCAATTTTTAATGCTGACCTATTAAGCGGTTCAAGAAGATGTTCTCTATTGATAATCTTCATTTTTTCACGATGACCATTATATGTAAAAGCTTGCACAATATCGGAGCCGGCATGCTGGAAATCTCTGTGTAAACTCTCCAATACATCTGGTCGATCAAGTGCTACCATTGGAACAAATTCACCAGAGGCCATATAACCTCTTCTTTCTATTTCAAATAGAAAACCCTCAGCACAAATAACAGGCCCTGAATCTAATCTATCAATTAAACTTTTCTTTATTTCTTTTTTCATTTTATTCTCCTTTTTAGTGCTTTGACAGTTGTCAGGTGCACAATTTGGTTAAATCACCTGATTTTTTGTAAAAAAAAACCACCTGGGAAATAGGTGGCTCGGTGGAGAACATCTATTTAGCAGGTTTTGTCACGCGCCCGCAATTTGACTTAAATCAGCGCAATGTAAAACATACATGATTAATCGATCAGAATCAAATGATATCTTAAATACTGAGATCAAAATTGAAAATTAATGTATTTATGGGGGCGTTCTGTTGCCAGGTGCCCCCAGACCCCGCCGTATCTTGCTAGAGATAAGGACTTAAGTTTCGGTGCTCAAGCTGACTATGCAGCTACTGCGACCGGAGCATAGTTGTCATTTGCAACTATAAAATTAGCCCGATAACGGTGGTACAATACCGAGTAAAAGGTAGCCCTTTACGCTCTCGTCGATCCTGTTTCGCCCCCATGATTTTTATTGGTGGAGGCGCCGGGTACCGCCCCCGGGTCCGATAAGTTTATTTTGACGCCAATTTATTACTATAGCTCAAAGAGCAGAACTATAATAATCCCAAATACGTATCAAATAAAGTTTATTATAAATTTATTTCACACTTCGCATGCGCTTGTGAATCAGTCATAATTGAAAAATGAAACAATATTTAGATTTATTAGAGCACATCATTCAAAACGGTGAAAAAAAGGATGATCGTACTGGAACTGGTACAATTTCTGTGTTTGGTCATCAAATGAGATTTAATCTTCAGGACGGATTTCCACTTATCACAACAAAGAAGCTTCATCTAAAGTCAATTATATATGAACTTATTTGGTTTCTATCAGGGGATACGAATATTAGTTTTTTGAAGGATAATGGCGTCTCAATTTGGAATGAATGGGCAGATCCTGATGGTGACTTGGGTCCGGTTTATGGAAAACAGTGGCGTTCGTGGGATTGCAAAGATGGAAGATCCATTGATCAAATATCAAATTTAATAACCAACTTAAAAGAATCGCCGCATTCAAGAAGACATATAATCTCAGCTTGGAACGTGAGCGATGTTGAAAACATGGCACTTCCACCGTGTCACTGTTTATTTCAATTTTATGTATCAAACAATAAATTAAGTTGTCATTTATACCAGAGATCAGCTGACGTATTCTTAGGTGTACCATTCAATATTGCTTCGTATGCATTACTCACTCACATGATCGCTCATGTATGCAAATTCAAGGTTGGCGATTTTGTTCATACATTGGGTGATGCGCATATATATTCAAATCATCTCGAGCAAGTTAGAACCCAGCTTGATAGATCTCCTCTTGGATTACCAACAGTATCATTGAACGAAAGTGTGACGGATATATTTAACTTCAAATATGAGGATATCACCATTTCTAATTATGAAGCTCATCCTCACATTAAAGCTAAAGTTGCTGTATGATTTCGATATCAATTATAGTAGCACATGCGTCTAATTATGTTATCGGCAAAAATGGTAAGCTACCATGGCACATCCCTGCTGATCTAAAATACTTTAAGGAACTTACGTATGGGTGCCCTATAATTATGGGACGTAAAACCTTCGAGTCGATAGGTCGGCCACTTCCAGGTAGGCATAATATAATTATTACTAGAAATAATAAATATCGCAGTCATGATTGTGTTGTTATGTTTGACATCCAAGCAGCCTTGACGGAAGCCGCAGATTTTGCAGAAAAAAATGGAAAAAGTGATATTTTCATAATTGGTGGCGCCGAAGTGTATAAGCAAGCAATGGATTATGCAGATAAGGCATACATCACCGAAGTTCATGCTGATTTTGATGGTGACGCAGTATTTGATGCACTGAACCCTATAAATTGGCAAGAAATTTCCCGTGATTATCATGCAAATGAAGGAACAGATCTGCCATATTCATATGTGGTTTTGCATAAAATTAGCCAATAAATATTAATTTTATTCTATTTGTATAAAAACCTTTAAAATAATTTACTTAATAACTATGTTATAATAGGGTGTTTTAGAAATCTCAAAAAGGTAACGAATGATGTCATGGGACAACAACAACAACAATGGTCCTTGGGGGCGAGGCCCCAACGGCGGTAATTTTGATAATAATGATTTAGATAAGCTACTTAATAATCTAAAGTCCCGTTTTGGTAGCTTCTCACCGAAGTCACCGGATGGTAAGGTTAGCAAAAAGAATTGGGTGCTGATTACACTAATTGTGTTGGCAATTTGGGGAGCGACCGGAATTTATAGAGTTCAACCAGATGAACAGGGAATTGTATTACGCTTCGGTGAATATATTCGTTCTACTCCAGACGGACTTCATTATCACCTTCCCTTTCCTGTAGAGACAGTTTTAAAGCCTAAAGTAACACGTGAGAACCAAGTTGAAGTTGGTATCAGAACCTCAAATCAAGCATCGATTGGCAGAGGAGCAGTCGGACGGGATGTACCTGAAGAAAGCTTGATGTTAACAGGAGATGAAAATATTGTTGATGTCGATTTTTCGGTACAATGGGTAATCAGTGATGCCGCTGACTATCTGTTTAATATTGAAAATCAAGAGTCAACAGTAAAAGCCGTTGCAGAAAGCGCAATGAGAGAAGTAATAGGAAACTCAGATCTTGAGCAGATCCTTACGCAAGGTAGAGAGACAAACGAGACAGCCGTTCGAGATTTGATGCAAAGCACACTTGATGAATACGGTGCAGGCATACTAATCAGACGTGTCCAACTACAAAAAGTTGACCCGCCAGCTGCAGTTATTGATGCTTTTAGAGATGTGCAGGCTGCAAGAGCTGACCAAGAGAGGCTTAGAAATGAAGCTGAAGCATATTCTAATAGGATTATTCCAGCAGCACGCGGTGAAGCCGCTCAATTAATGGAGGCTGCTGAAGCATACAAAAATTCTGTTATAGCTGATGCCGAAGGTCAGGCATCAAGATTTAACTCAATCTATGACGAATACAGAAAAGCACCTGAAGTAACGAGAGGAAGGATGTACCTGGAGACCATCGAACGTGTCTATGGTGGTATGGATAAGATAATAATTGATCAAAGCAGTGATAGTTCGAGCGTGGTACCATATTTGCCCCTTGATCAACTACAAAAACGACAAGACGATGGAGCAGCACAATGATTAAGAAACTTGGAATAATGGGCTTAATTGTATTACTATTTGTATCTGCTGTAATTATTTTTAGTGCAGCGTTCACTGTTCATCAGACACAACAAGCTTTGATCTTACGTTTTGGTGAAGCAATCAGAATTGTTACAAATCCTGGATTGCATTTCAAAATGCCAATCGCTGATGATGCAGTATATATTGACAAAAGAATATTGGATTTAGACTCAGAGTCACAAGAGGTTATCGCATCTGATCAGAAGAGGCTTGTTGTCGATGCATATTCAAGATATCGAATAACTGACGCACTAAAATACTACCAATCAGTTCAAACTTCAGCGAGGGCAAACGCTCGTCTCTCCCAAATTCTCAACTCAGCTGTCAGAAGGGTTCTTGGTGCAGCTACATTTGAGGAAATTGTAAAAGATAAGCGACCAATGTTAATGAAAAAGATCACCGAGCAAGTAAACAATGAGGCTGCTGCGCTTGGAATGTCAATTGTGGATGTAAAAATCAGGAGAGCAGATCTACCCGAAGCTAACAGTCAAGCTGTATACATGAGAATGCAAACAGCGAGGACCAAGGAGGCAAATGACATCAGAGCAAGGGGACAAGAACAAGCTAAGATCATAACATCAAAAGCTGATCGGGAGGCAAAAATTATCATTGCTGAAGCTAACAAGGTATCAGAAATTACAAGGGGTGAAGGCGATGCTGAGCGAAATAGTATATATGCCGACTCTTATGGCAAAGACCCGGAGTTTTTCAAATTCTATCGCTCCATGGTAGCATACGAAGAAAGTTTGAAGTCTGGTGATACTCGGCTAGTGATTTCACCTGATACAGATTTTTTCAATTATTTCAAAGATCCACTTGGTTCTAAATAGATATGGATGTTTTTAT
Source organism: uncultured OCS116 cluster bacterium (assembly GCA_902632055.1). Taxonomy (GTDB): domain Bacteria; phylum Pseudomonadota; class Alphaproteobacteria; order Rhizobiales; family TMED25; genus TMED25. The sequence goes on from CACPAS010000007.1 coordinate 42,708, forward strand.
CTTGGCGATCGCAGTATTCTTATTGTTTGAGGGTACCATCTACGCGTTGTTTCCTGAACAAACGAAACGGCTGCTTACCACGGTAATGTCAATGGATACAAATTCACTAAGAATTTTTGGTCTTATAATGGTAACAGTGGGCGCAATAATCGTATGGTTGGTTTAAAAACATAATTTTGACAAAATCTAGACCTAAATAGATACAAATAAATCATAAATTGGAAGGTTAATATGCAAAAATCATACAACATCAACTCAATACTAGGTATAATATTTGTCATTGGAGCAATCGTCTTTGCAAATCCTGTACATGCAAATACATATCCCGATTTTTCTGAGATTGCTGCAAAATATGCAGACTCAGTTGTAAATATATCCTCAAAGCAGAGTGTGAAAAGTAGCGATCCTTTCGATGGGCTAAATCCGGAAGACATACCTGATGTATTCCGAGATTGGTACGAAAAAAATAAGAATTCTCAGCAACCTGAGTCAGCAAGTTCACTCGGTTCAGGATTTGTGATTGATGAGGAGGGTATAATAATAACAAATGCGCATGTGATACTTGATGCCAATGAAATTGACGTACTATTCACAGATGGAACGGTTCTAACTGCTGAACTAGTAGGAAAGGATACTAAAACTGACATTGCAGTCCTACGTGTTGAACCTGCTGAAAGTCAGAATTTGGTGGCCTTAGAGTTTGGTGACTCAGATGAATTGCAAGTAGGGCAGTGGGTAATGGCAATAGGTAATCCATTTGGTTTGGGCGGAACTGTTACTGCCGGAATTGTCTCCGCAAAAAATAGAGATATAAGGTCAGGTCCATATGATAATTTCATACAAACTGATGCTGCGATTAACCGCGGTAATAGTGGCGGTCCATTATTTAATATAAACGGAAAGGTGGTCGGAATTAATTCAGCGATAATATCAACCACGGGCGGTTCCGTTGGAATAGGATTTGCAATACCATCAAAAACAGCAACTTCTGTGATAGAACAGTTGATTGAATACGGGGAAACTAGGCGCGGGTGGCTCGGTGTGAGAATTCAGGAAGTATCCGAAGATATTGCATCCAGTCTTGGCATGGAAAGCGCAAGTGGTGCACTTGTCGTTAGTATTGATGATGATGGACCCGCTAAGCAGGCCGGTATTAAATCTGGTGATATAATACTTACTTTCAATGGTGTTAATATCGACACTATGAGAGAGCTACCAAGAGTTGTAGCTGAGACAAAGGTTGGTACAAAAGTTGAAGTTGAAATATGGCGTAAAAATAAAGCAATAAAGAAAAATGTGGTAATAGAAAGGTTGAACGAGGGTGTTGTAGTGCAACAGCCATTGGTCGAAGAGGATAAAGATGATGTTGATAACACCTCTATTCTCAACCTTGGCTTCTCCTTAAGTAATATAAACGAAGAATTATCAGCTAAGTATGATTTCTCCCCAGATCAAAAGGGACTTGTTGTAACAGAGATTGATCCACAATCTGATGCATTCAAAAGAGGTTTGCAGGAGGGTGATGTAATCAACGTTATAAATGAGCAGGATCTATACAGCGTCAATCAATTTATTCGTATTATTGATAAATACAAGAAGGCAAACAAAAACTTACTTCTGATAAAAGTAGTCCGTGGAAAGAATATGATTAGAGTATTCCCCATTGATATATCTGTAGATTAAGTAATTATTTTATCTTTCGGTAAGCCTATAAAATATAATAAGCTGCAAAGATCGGTGTGCTCTATTTGCCCATTTGCACTTGCTTTCAATATCTGCTTTCCTTTGTAAGAGATTCCAAGTCCTGCGTCTCTTATGATTTCTAAGTCATTTGCTCCATCACCTATGGCCACGACTTCTGAACTTTTGATCCTAAGAGAATCAATCGTATTTTTGAGGATTTTCTTTTTTGATATGGAGTCAATTATTGGCGGTATTACCTTACCAGTGAGAGTGCCATCAATGACTTCAAGTGAGTTAGCGTAATTTTCTTGGAAATTAAGTTCTTCTGATATTTTTTCAGTAAAAAAAGTAAATCCGCCTGAAACTAATATTGTCTTTATTTTTTGTTTATTGAGATTTATGAGTAACTTTTCTGCTCCATCATTAAATTCAATCTTATCGTAAATCTTATTAAGAAGTTCTAATTTTATACCTTTTAGTAAGCCAACTCTTTTTTCTAAGGCTTCAGCAAATGCTACTTCTCCCTGCATTGCACTCCTTGTTATATCTTCAACTTCCTCTTTTACATTTGCGAGATCTGCAATCTCATCAATGCATTCTTGTTTTATGATTGTAGAGTCCATATCTGAGATGAACACACTCTTGTATTTTTCCTCGGCATTTTGGTAAGCCCAATCGTACAGATGCGTATTAAAATAATTTACTAATTCATCTAGTAAAACATTCTTGTCAGAATCAAAATAAATTTCACATGCTTTCTCATTATCAAGCCATTTACTTTTTATAACAACCTTGAGATAATCCCGAATAACTGCAAAGGTTTCAGTTGTTATCTTGTTATCTTTACTAGATACTATTGTAAGTAATTTTTTCATTTTTTATGTATAAACTAGGGTAGATGTCAAATTATAGCTCAATTCTTATTTCAGGTCCAACAGCTTCTGGAAAGTCCGAGCTTGCAGTTCGCGTGGCAAAAAAGTACGATGGGGTGATAATCAACGCTGATGCTATGCAGATATATGATGTATTATCTATTGTAACTGCTCGACCAACTCTCGAAACTCAAGATACTATTCCCCACTTCCTGTATGGGTATGTTAATCCTCAGATCAGATACTCAGTCGGTCAGTGGCAAAAAGATATTGCGAGATTGCTGGTATTCTTGAAGAAAATAAATATTCTACCAATAATTGTCGGAGGTACTGGATTATATTTCTCCGGATTATTAGGCGAAATAGCTGAAATCCCAGATATTTCACAAGAAATAAGAAGCAAGTGGTTAAAAGTTAAGGATGATAATGACACACGCTATCTCTATGAGTGTTTAAAAAAAATAGATCCAAAATCATGCAAAAAGATCAATGCAACTGATCCATCGAGAATCTTACGTGCCATTGAAGTCTATGAGCAAACTGGAATCTCAATTCTAGATTGGCAAAAGAAGCAAGGTATTCAACTCATAGATAAGTCAAAATCAAAATTTATATATCTTTGTCCTAAAAGAGAGGATATTCAAATTAATATAGAAAAAAGAACAGCCAAAATGCTATCAAAGGATGAGCTGTATAGAGAGGTCGGCGATATTCGTAACCTCAGAGTTCCAAGCACCTATCCATCAATGAAAGCAATTGGTGTAAAGGAAATTATCGATTTAATGGATGGGAAAATTAACCTTGATCAGGTAAAAGTCAGCATAAATACTCATACAAAAAGATATGCAAGAAGGCAAATAACGTGGGCACGCAAAAAAATGGTTAATTGGGAGTGGATTGATAACGAAAAACAAATTTCTAAACTTTTATAAAAAAAATTGATTAATTTTTCTATATGAAATATATTGGGATAAATTTATTATTTTTAATTATATTATGTACTTGAATAAAAAACTGCTAGTCGTCTTGTGTGTCACCTGAGTCCCCCGGGGTTCTTGATGGTGATACTTTGATAGGGGCAAACGCCCCTTTTTTAATTTTAGGTATATTTTTTTTGAGTATTTATTTTATATAAGGCAAATAGGAATGGGTAAAAAAATTACAGGAGCAGAAATAGTAATCCAAACACTTCACGATCAGGGTGTTGACTCTGTTTTTGGTTATCCGGGTGGCGCCGTGTTGCCAATCTATGATGCCATATTTCAGCAGGAAAAAGTGAAACATATTCTTGTTCGTCATGAACAAGGCGCATCCCATGCCGCGGAAGGCTATGCGCGTTCAACTGGAAAAGTTGGCGTTCTTATTGTTACTTCTGGACCAGGAGCCACAAATGCAGTTACAGGGCTAACAGATGCTTTACTAGACTCCATTCCTATAGTTTGTATAAGTGGCCAGGTTCCAACACATCTAATTGGAACTGACGCTTTCCAAGAGGCTGATACTGTTGGTATTACAAGAGCATGTACAAAGCACAATTGGTTAGTAAAAGATATAAAAGATCTGCCGCGTATAATGCACGAGGCATTTTATATAGCTAGATCAGGTCGTCCTGGTCCAGTTTTAGTTGATATTCCAAAAGATATACAGTTCGCTGAGGGGGACTATGAGAATTTATCCAAGACTACACACAAAACATATACACCCCCAAAAACAATTGATAATAAAGCTGTAACACAAGCTGTTGATCTCATGCAAAGGGCAAAGAGACCAATAATTTATTCGGGTGGAGGCATAATTAATTCGGGTCCTCAAGCATCAAAATTATTACAAAAATTTGTGCAAAAGACAAACATGCCAATTACATCCACACTAATGGGTCTTGGCGCATACCCAGGTTCGGGTGATAATTGGTTGGGTATGCTGGGTATGCATGGTACCTATGAAGCAAATATGGCGATGCATGATTGTGATTTAATGCTTTGTATTGGTGCAAGATTTGATGACAGGATTACAGGAAAAATTGATGAATTTTCCCCAAACTCAAAAAAAATTCATGTAGATATAGATGCAACGTCGATAAATAAGAATGTCGAAGTGGACTTGTCTATAATTGCTGACTGTGGAAAGTTTTTAAATGAAGCTATCAAAATTATGGATAATAGAGGTAATAAATTCCAATCCTTCGATCTATGGTGGAAGAAAATTGAGTCATGGAAAAAAGTAAATTGTTTAAGATACAAACCTAATTCAGATGTAATCATGCCACAATACGCAATTCAAAGATTATATGAATTAACAAAAAATAAAGATACATA
>CACPAS010000008.1 GCA_902632055.1 uncultured OCS116 cluster bacterium
ATATGCTGCTCCCGAATTGGAGAGAGCTTGAGCCTCCGGCTATGAGTGAAGTAATTGATGATAGATTTTATATTCTAGGGCCAGCGGGTAGCCTCAGAATACCTAATTTCTTTTTCCCAAGACTGATGTCTAATCACAATTGCTTCGCGACAAGCCTATCGAACGTTGTCAAATGGTTAGGGGGGATTGCGCAGTCCCTTGGTATTGAAGTTTATCCGGGATTTCCTGCAGCCGAAATTATCTACAATGATAATAAAGTCGTAGGTGTTATAACCGGTGATTTTGGTATCGCAAAAAGTGGAGAAAAAAAGGACTCCTTTATGCAGGGAATGGAAATAAAAGCCAAATATACCGTATTCGCTGAAGGTGCACGTGGGCATTTGACAAAGAAAGTTATAAAAAAATATCAACTCGACAAGGACTCAGATTTTCAAAAATATGGTATTGGATTGAAGGAGTTATGGGAAATTCCAGAAGAGCAACATAAACCTGGTTTAGTGCAGCACACTATGGGATGGCCACTCGATAATAAAACGGGTGGTGGGTCATTTATGTATCATTTTGGGAAAAATTTAGTTTCAGTTGGGTTTGTTGTGCATTTAAATTATAAAAACCCATTATTGTCACCTTTTGAGGAATTTCAGAGGTATAAAACGCATCCACTCATCAAGGATATGTTAAGTGGCGGTAAAAGGCTCTCATATGGCGCCAGAGTGATAAGTGAAGGTGGATATCAATCAGTTCCAAAATTAACATTCCCCGGTGGCTTACTTGTTGGGTGTGCCGCGGGCTTTGTGAATGTTCCAAGAATTAAAGGATCTCATAATGCGATAGTTAGTGGTGTTTTAGCCGCAAATGCGTTACTAGACAGCTTCGCCTCAAATAAAACAGAAGAAGAGCTTGTCAGTTACCAGTTAATGTATAATAAAAGCTCGATCGTGCGAGAATTATCAAAGGTTAGAAATGTAAAACCGTTGTGGTCTAGATTTGGTACTTTGGTTGGTATTGCATTGGGTGGTATCGATATGTGGTTAAGAGATCTTGGTATTAACATACCACTAACTTTGTCTCATAAAAAGCCAGATCATGAGACATTGCATGAAATATCTGGATCAAAGAAAATAGAGTATCCAAAACCGGATGGGGTTTATTCATTTGATAGACTGTCATCTGTATATTTATCATCTACAAATCATGAAGAAGATCAACCTGTCCACCTGAACGTTAGTGATACTAGTTTGCAAGCATCTAGTGAATATCATGATTATGGCGGTCCATCTGCAAACTACTGCCCTGCAGGTGTATATGAATGGATATTGGAGGGTGAAAGCCCAAGATTTCAAATAAATGCTCAAAATTGTGTGCATTGTAAAACTTGTGATGTTAAAGACCCGAATCAGAATATTAATTGGCAGGTGCCTGAGGGAGGTGGTGGACCAAATTACTCTAATATGTAATATTGCCACTTACAAAAAAATGTCATCAAAAGTTGTGTTGCGGGCTAATGCTAAGATTAATTTAACTCTCGATATACTAGGAAAACGATCTGATAATTATCATGATATACAGGGTTATGTTGCTTTTCTTGAATTATGTGATGAGTTAATTATAAGTCGCTCTGAGAAATTATCCGTTAGTTTTGAAAACCCTTTTTATGAGAAAATCTCAACAACGTCTAACACGATAATAAAATTACACAGCTACCTCTCGGGTTATTTTCCAAACTTATATCAATATAAAGTCAATGTGAAAAAAAATATTCCAGTTTCTGCAGGTCTTGGCGGAGGCTCATGCGATGCTGCAGCCTTTATGAGATATATAATTAGAGATTCTAAAATAAATATGGATGAAATAGACACCCAATCATTAGCAAAAAATGTGGGTGCGGATATACCGTGTTGTTTGAAGAGCAAGCCGTCTTACATATCTGGCATTGGAGAAATCATTGAAGATGTAAAACTAAGAAGCGCATACTTTTGTATTCTTGTGAATCCTCACATACCTGTTTCAACTAAAAAAATCTATGAAATGATTGGCGTAAAAAAATCAGAGGCAGTACACATGCAAAATTTTTTACAAAAACCATCAATTGATCACATAATTAATGGTAAGAATGACTTTGAAGATATAATAGCACAAGACTATCCTTTAATTAGAGAGATAATAGGCTTTATTGCTGGGACCGAGGGTTGTATTTTTGCAAGAATGACAGGAAGTGGACCTACATGCTTTGGGCTTTTTTCAAAGCAAGATGAAATGTTAAGATGTCAAAACGATCTTGAAAAAAAATATCCCAAATTTTGGATAATGGCAACGAAGCTTTTAAACTAGCTGTTTCTTGTATAGGAGAAATAAACAGCTTCTACTAGTGCCTTTTTCATTTCTGAGTTCTCAAAATTCTCGAGACAATTGAGTGCTTTCTCACCATATCTCTGTGCTTCTGTTAGTGTATTCTCAAATCCTTGCTTTTCATTTATTAATTCAACAGCAGATTTAAAGTCATCTGAATTTTTATTTTTTTTACTAATCAACTCCTCCCAAATTTTTTTCTCGGCATCAGTTGATTTATTGTATGAAATAATAATTGGGTAAGTGACTTTTCCTTCAAAAAAATCATCGCCGATGTCTTTTCCAATATTATCCTTTGTGGAGGTATAATCAAGAGCATCATCTGATAGTTGAAATGCAATACCAAGATAGGAGCCAAAATCCCTTAAGATCTCAGCGGTTTCTGTACCCGATTCTGATATTATTGCGCCTATTTCGGATGCGGCGCTAAATAATTTTGCGGTCTTGTAATTTATGATCTGAAAGTACATTTCGGGTTTTATGGTTAGATGGTTGGAGTAAACTAATTGCATTACTTCCCCTTCAGCAATAACTGTAGCTGCATTTGAGAGTACCTCTAGTGCTTTTATTGATTGTGCCTCAACCATCATTTTGAATGCTTCACCAAGTAGATAATCACCCACCAAAACACTTGCTTCATTTCCCCACAGCATTCTTGCAGCGATCTTACCTCTTCTCATTTCACTATCATCGACAACATCATCATGAAGTAATGTAGCGGTATGCATAAATTCAACACCTGCAGCTAAAGGAATATAATGATTATTTTTACACTCACATAATTTACTCGAAGCAATTGTCAGCATGGGTCTCAGACGTTTACCTCCAGACGAAATAAGATATTGTGAAACTTTAGGGATCATATCTGTACTGGATATGGTTCTCTGAATAATTAGATCATTGACAAGTCCCATATCTTTTTTCGTTAGAGATATGAGTTGTTCTATTCCATATTTTTTTTGCCGTACCATAAATCTGTTTTTTTGTTTACATAAGATATAAATTATTTTTTGATATAAATAAATAAATTTAGATTGTAAATGCATGTCAGAAATTAAAAAAAATAGTCTTTTAACAAGTATGGATAAATTCCTTGATGGAAAAATCATAATAGAACAGCATTTAGACGGTGGTCGATCTAACATAGATACGATACTCTTATCTGCAGCGGTCCCAGTGAAAAAGGGGTATAAGATTCTTGATGTCGGCGTTGGTAATGGAACGTCTTCAATTGCTCTGGGGTCAAGTTTTAAGGATGTAACAATTGTTGGAATTGATAATGACCCGACAAACATTGAACTTGCAACAAGAAATGTAGCCCTGAATAACTTAGAAGAAATTATTGCAATAATGAACGTAGATATACTCAAAAAAAAAATATCATTTGGAGCCGTTGGTCAGAGAGATTTAATATTTGACTCAATATTTATGAACCCTCCTTATTTTGATAAAGAATGTGTGAATCGATCAAAGTCCCATCATCAATCCATAACAAAGTATCATGATGGGTCTAATCTTGATAAATGGATAAATAATTCAATAAAGTTACTGAAATTTAAAGGTACAATTACAATGATCAATAGGGTCGAGAATCTAGCTCGTACTATTTGTCTGTTATCTGAGCACGGAAGCATAACAATACTTCCACTCATATCAAATATTAACGGTGAAGCACGCCGCTTTATCCTTAGTTTTAGAAAAGGGTCTAAGGCAAAGACAAGGATATTAAGCCAACTTATTTTACATCGAGAGGGTGGGATATTTAGTGATATGGTTGAGGACATACTGCGAGGGCGGGCACGTATTGATTTAACAAGATCTGAATATTTTTATGAAATATAGTAAAGTTCAAAAAAAAATTGTATGGTAATAACAATTTTTTTTATATAGATATAGACAAACTTATAACAAATTATTGATCAAAAAAATGCCTACAAATATTAATGATGCCAGAGATCCAAAGAATTCATTTCAAGATCTTATATTGATGCTTCAAGATTTTTGGTCTAGCAATGGTTGCGTTATCTTGCAGCCTTACGATATGGAGGTCGGCGCTGGTACGTTCCACCCTGGAACAATATTGAGAGCGCTAGGTGGCGATAAATGGAATGCCGCGTATGTTCAGCCATCTCGTAGGCCAACAGATGGTCGATTTGGCGAGAATCCTAACAGACTGCAACACTACTATCAATTTCAGGTTGTACTGAAGCCGTCGCCTGACAATATCCAAGATCTATATCTCAATAGCCTTGAATATATCGGTATAGATAGAAGTAAGCACGATATAAGATTTGTTGAAGATGATTGGGAAAGCCCAACTCTTGGCGCCTGGGGTTTAGGATGGGAAGTTTGGTGTGATGGAATGGAAGTTTCTCAATTTACATATTTTCAGCAAGTCTGTGGTTATGACTGCAGGCCGGTTACGGGTGAGCTTACTTATGGCCTTGAAAGATTGGCTATGTATGTTCAAGGTGTAGATAATGTCTATGAGTTAAACTACAATGGTTTATCAGGAAAAGACAATATAACCTATGGTGACGTTTTTAAAGAAGCCGAAAGAGAATATTCTGAATATAATTTCAATTTTGCGAATGTCGAAATGATAATGAAACACTTTAGTGAGATTGAAACTGAATGTGAAAAGCTTGCAAAAAATAACCTCGCATTGCCGGCATACGATCAATGTATAAAGGCATCACATTTATTCAATATACTTGATGCTCGAGGGGCTATATCCGTGACAGAAAGACAAGGTTACATATTGAGAGTGAGGGCTTTAGCAAAGTTATCCGCTGATGCGTGGATTGCGACACGAGTAAAGTGATTAAAGGTTGTAAAAGTTATAATGTCTGATTTTATCCTAGAGCTTTTATCTGAAGAAATTCCATCTCGCATGCAAAAGCAAGCGAGCGAATACTTGCAAAGAGAATTTAAACAAAAAACTGAAGATGCGGGATTAGCATCTGGGCAAATACAATCTTTTTATTCTATGCGCAGGCTTACAATTATAGTCACAAATATGAAATCAGAAACTACAGAAATGGTTATTGAAAAGCTCGGCCCGAGGATTAACTCACCAGATAACGCAATAAATGGTTTTTTGAGGTCCAATAATATAAAATCAATAGATGACTGCAATATATTGGATGATAAAAAAGGTAAGCGTTACCAATATATTGAGACAGTCCCCGCAAAAGAGGCAATGGAAATACTACCACCGATAATTGAAGAAATTATACTCAATTTTTCATGGCCAAAGTCAATGCAGTGGGGTAACGGCAGTACTAGGTGGGTCAGGCCTCTCAGAAATATTATGGCTATCATTTTTGAGAATAAGTCTACAAATAAATTAAAAATTAATGCAGAGGGTCTGTTGGCAACTGATTACACATTTGGTCACCGTTTCCTAAAAAACAAAAAAATATATATCAAAAGCCCGAGTGATTATTTTGAAGCTTTAAAAAATCACCTAGTTATTGCAGATCAAGATGAGAGGAGGAAATTGATATTAGAACAGATATCAAAAATTGAGACAAAATATAATATTAGCGTCATAAAAGATGAAAAATTATTGGAGGAAGTTTCCGGTTTAGTTGAATGGCCTGTTGCACTCTATGCTGAATTTGACAAGAAGTTTCTAGACCTCCCAGATGAAGTTTTGCAGACATCAATGAGAAGTCATCAAAAATATTTCTCTGTTGCAGAAAAAAAGACAAAAAAACTAACAAATAAATTCATACTTATTTCTAATATTCAAACCTCGGATAAAGGAAGCTCTGTTATTTCAGGAAATCAGCGCGTACTATCTGCAAGATTGTATGATGCAAAATATTTTTGGGATAGGGACTTAGCTAAGCCGCTTATTGATAATTTGGGTTTATTAAAAAGTGTAACTTATCATCAGAAATTAGGCAGTCTAGGTGCAAAAGTTGAGAGGATAGAATATATTGCGTTAGAACTTAATAAAACTCTAGACTTAAATTTAAAAACTATCTCAATAGCAGTTAAATTAATCAAAAATGATCTTTTATCTGAAATGGTTGGTGAATTCCCAGATTTACAGGGGATTATGGGAAGTTATTATGCTGTGCAGCAAGGCTATGATGAGGACATATGTAATGCTATAAAGAATCACTACATGCCAATAACGGCTCGTGATGAAGTGCCTAAAAGTGCGCTTTCCTTCACTCTCTCAGTTGCTGATAAAATTGATACTTTAATTGGTTTTTGGTCAATTGGTGAGACACCAACAGGTTCAAAAGATCCATACGCACTCAGAAGAGCGGGTAATGGCTTAATTAGAAACATTATCGAAAATGAACTTGATTTTGATTTATCAAATCTTATTGAGAGGATACTACAAAAATCAGAGTATCTTAAAAAACAAAAAAACGGTTCGGTCCGAGATGAGCTTGTGAATTTTATGAATGAAAGATTTCGTAGCTATATTCTTGATCATGAATACGATCTACGAATTTATAATGCTATCCGTGACGACGGTCATTTTGTAAATTATTACATGACTCTTTCTCGAATCCGGATACTAAGTCAGTTCATGAAAACGAATAATGGTATATCTTTGCTAAAAGCGCTCAAAAGAATAAATAACATTTTAGATCCAAGTTTACAAAAAAGTACTTTTGATGAAGTTGACAGGAACATTTTCACCAGTGATGTAGAAAATAATTTATACACAGGTGTTGAAAAACTAAGGAAGAAAAAACCAGGATCCAATGATATAACTGAGATAAAAAAATATCTAAGTGACATATCTATATTGACATCACTTATAAATGATTTTTTTGAAAAGATTATTGTTAATGACGAAAATAAGAATATACGATCAAACAGAGTTTCCCTTTTGAATTCTGTTATTGATCTAACAAGTAATATTTTTGATATCAGCAAAATTGAGTTATAATTTTTAAAATATATTGGAACGCGCTATGAACAAATGGGTTTACATATTTAGTAAAGAAAAGACTGACGGAGACTCAAATATGTCAGATTTACTAGGAGGAAAGGGTGCAAACCTTGCTGAAATGTCAAAGCTAGGCTTACCTGTGCCACCAGGTTTTACAATCACCACAGAGGTATGTAACCAATTCTATGCTAATGATAAAAAATATCCAGAGGATCTAGATAGCCAAGTATCTAATGCAATACTAGATATTGAGAAGCTCGTAAAAAATAAGTTTGGATCTGATGAAAACCCTCTGCTAGTCTCTGTGAGATCAGGAGCAAGATCATCAATGCCCGGCATGTTAGATACAGTATTAAATTTAGGTCTTAATGATAAAACTGTCGAAGGATTAGCAAAAAAAAGTGGTGATGATAGGTTCGCCTATGACTCTTACAGAAGATTCATACAGATGTATTCAGATGTAGTTCTAAATATAGAACATCATTACTTCGAGGATATACTTGAGGATTACAAAGCCGAAAATAATTATATATTGGACACTGACCTTAACGGCGCTGATTGGAAAAAAATTGTTCAACATTTCAAAGACCAAGTTAAAGATTTAACAGGTACGGATTTTCCTCAGGATGTTAATAGGCAATTATGGGGATCAATTTCCGCTGTTTTTCTGTCTTGGCAGAACAACAGAGCCGTTACGTATAGAAAATTGAATGACATACCGGATCATTGGGGTACGGCTGTAAATGTTCAAGCAATGGTATTTGGAAATTTAGACGACGATAGTGCAACAGGAGTTGCCTTCACTCGGAATCCTTCAAATGGAGAAAAAAAGTTTTATGGTGAATTTTTAATTAATGCACAGGGTGAGGATGTGGTTGCAGGTATTCGGACGCCGCAGAACATTACAGAAGAGGCAAGAATAAGTGCTAAATCAGATGATGTGTCACTCGAGAAATTAATGCCTAGGATCTACAGTGATCTTATTAGCCTGTCAAATAAATTAGAGAGCCATTACCTTGATATGCAAGATATTGAATTTACAATTCAGCAGGGAAAATTATGGATATTACAGACAAGGTCAGGAAAAAGAACATCTTACGCTGCAATTAAAATTGCGGTTGATATGCATGAAGAAGGGATTATTTCAAAGGAGATAGCTATAACTCGGGTTGATCCGAATAGTCTCGATCAGCTACTCCACCCAACTATCGATGATACCGCGGACTTTGATGTTGTTGCAAAAGGGTTACCTGCATCACCTGGCGCCGCATGCGGCAAAATTGTGTTTAATGCTGATGATGCGGAAAAAGCCTCAAATGATGGTGAGAAAGTAATTCTTACGCGCATTGAGACAAGCCCTGAGGATATTCACGGTATGCATGCTGCGCAGGGTATTTTAACTACTCGCGGTGGCATGACAAGCCACGCGGCTGTTGTTGCGAGGGGAATGGGAAGACCATGCATTTCAGGAGCAGGATCTATCAGAATTGATTACGATAGTGAGTCATTTTATGTTGAAGATAGGGTCTTTAAGGCAGGAGACATTATCACGATTGATGGAACAACTGGGAGTATAATTGATGGTGAGGTACAAATGAAAGATCCTGACCTTTCTGGTGACTTCGATAAAATTATGAAATGGGCTGATCAAATAAGAAAATTGAAGATAAGAGCTAATGCTGAAACAAAGGCAGACGCAGCTGTAGCAAAAAATTTTGGTGCTGAAGGTATTGGTTTATGCAGGACTGAGCATATGTTTTTTGATGAGGGTAGAATAAATTCTGTCAGAGAAATGATACTTGCAAAGGATGAAGAGTCACGACGAGCAGCCCTTGGAAAACTTTTACCAATGCAAAAGAATGATTTTATTGAACTATTTGAGGTCATGGGTGACTTACCTGTAACAATACGTTTATTAGATCCACCACTGCATGAATTTTTACCTCATGAGGTTAGCGATTTTCACGAAGTTGCAAAATCATTAAATATTTCCATTGATGATTTAAAGCAGAGGGTAGCAGACCTAATCGAAACGAATCCGATGCTTGGACATAGAGGGTGTAGATTAGCAATAACCTATCCTGAAATACCTGAAATGCAAGCGAAGGCGATATTTGAAGCAAGTGTTGAAATTTTTAATACAAAAAACCAGATTATATGCCCTGAGATTATGGTCCCACTAGTATCAACTAGACGTGAGCTTGACATAGTGAAAGATGTAATAGACAAGGCAGCAATGGAAGTAATGGCTAAGTCAGGAATAAACGTAGACTACACAGTGGGAACAATGATCGAGTTACCTCGTGCTGCCCTGAGATCAGCCGAGATTGCTGAATCTGCTGATTTTTTCTCCTATGGTACAAATGACTTAACGCAAACAACATTTGGTATTAGTAGAGACGACTCATCAAAATTCTTACAAGAATATGTTGAAAAATCTATCTTAGAAAAGGACCCCTTTGTTTCAATTGATGCCGAAGGTGTTGGTGAATTGATTGAGCTTTCATCTGTAAGAGGGAGAGCTGTAAAATCGGATATAAAATTAGGTATATGCGGAGAACATGGCGGTGATCCAAATTCTATCACATTTTGCGCCCTGAATAATCTTGATTATGTCTCTTGCTCACCATACAGAGTTCCAATCGCTAGATTATCAGCCGCTCAAGCTGAGGTAAAAAAGTCCTGATTATAGAATATGTAAACTTAAATCAAGTGATGGCGACGAATGAGTTATCCTACCCACTGAGATAAAATCTATACCCGTTTCTGCAATTTTATTGATGCTAACTAAATTTATACCTCCTGAAGCTTCTAAAATTGCACCATTTTTGTTATGCTCAATGCATTCTAAAATATGTTGCGGGCTCATATTATCGAGCAATATATATTTTACATCCAACCGCTGACACTCGTGGAATTGTTCAATTGTATCGACTTCAACCTCAATATCAGTCAAATAAGGTTTATTGACTCTAATATTTTTAAGGGCTTTCTCAATGCTGCCGGCCGCTTTTATATGATTATCCTTGATTAATATTCCATAGTCTAGACCATATCTATGATTATAGCCACCTCCACATCGGACGGCATACTTCTCAATGGCTCTGAGACCTGGTGTTGTCTTGCGGGTCGATAAAATTTTTGCTTTTGTATTTGCGATGGATTTGACATATTTATTTGTCTCTGTTGCTATTCCAGACATGTGGCTCAGGAAGTTTAAGGCAATTCTCTCTGCGGCTAGTATAGAATATGAGTCACCAATAATCCGAGCAATCTCAGCTCCTTTTTTTACATCATTACCGTCACTTATTTGGCATTTAACATTTGTATTAACATCAATATTTTTAAAAACTGACTCCATAATATCCAGTCCTGATACAATCCCATCTTCATTTGTATTTATAATTGCTTCTATTTTTATTTTTTTGTTGGGTAAAGATTTGCTAGTTAAATCTCCGAAGGAGCCAAGATCCTCAGCGATCGCATTATCAATAATTTTACTAATTATATGTTTTGGTATCTCAATCTTGTCTGTCATAAGTCTAAATCTTCTTTTGTAATGAAACTTCGAGAGTTCAATTTATTATCCTGATACGGATGATCTGTTCGATAATGACTACCCCGTTGTTCCTTTCTGGCTATTGCTGATTTTATAATAAGCATAGATGTTATCAAACTA
Organism: uncultured OCS116 cluster bacterium; assembly: GCA_902632055.1. Taxonomy (GTDB): domain Bacteria; phylum Pseudomonadota; class Alphaproteobacteria; order Rhizobiales; family TMED25; genus TMED25. The sequence continues at coordinate 10,953 of CACPAS010000008.1, forward strand.
TTATTATCACAACCTGTTTTCTGATATTTAAAGTGCATGTCATGAATTGTATCAAATGCCTTTTCTAAACCAGTTTGATCACGTTCAACGCCAACATATTTAGTCATTGTTTCTCTCAGGGTGGTCAAATCATTTGGTTCAAGGGACTTTACTTTTACGATTTTTGGATTATGCGCCTTACTCACATATTTATTGATTTGATCTTTTATATCTTCTGAAATTATGTCTGCAAATGCAATCGCCTCAAGTAATGAGTTTGAGGCTAATCTATTTGCGCCATGAATACCACTGCAGGCATTTTCGCCACAAGCATATAAGCCACCTATATTTGTTCTACCATATTCATCGGCGCTAATACCGCCCATATGATAATGGGCCGCAGGTGATATTGGGATTGGATCATTTTCAGGATTAATGTCATTATTTTTACATAATTCATAAACTGTTGGAAAGTCATTTATCATCCTTCTGCCTAAATCTCCCCTACAATCTAAATAAACTTGACCACCTTTTTTTTGCTCAGAAAAAATTGCTCTAGCGACAATATCTCGAGGTGCAAGTTCTGCTTCTGGGTGGATGCCCTTCATAAAATTTTCATAACTTGAATTAATAATTTTTGCACCTTCACCGCGAAGTGCTTCGGTAGCCAGTGGAGCTGGGTCTACCCCTATATCAAAGGCAGTGGGATGAAACTGAACAAATTCCATGTCTGATAAGACTGCACCACACCTTGCAGCCATTCCAACTCCATCGCCTAGTGCTTCTTTTGAATTCGTAGTAACTTTGTACAACTGCCCAATTCCGCCAGTGGCCAATATCACACAGTTTGATTCTATGTAAGTCTGTTTTGACATGTTTTGTATTGTGACGCCATATACAGCACTACTTTCTTGGTGTAGTTCCACAGCGTTTTGACCTTCAATTACCTCAATATGGTGTGATTTTCCCACAAGCCTAGTTAATACCTCCATAATTTTTTTACCAGTCATATCACCACGTACTGAGACGATCCTGTTATGCTCATGAGCGGCTTCTTTTCGTAATATCAATTCCTTGTTTTCGTCAACATCAAAAGGCACGCCGAGAGAAATCAGATCGTTTACACGTTCCGGTCCATTTTTTATAACCAATTCGGCAATTTTTTCGTCTACGATCCCGCCGCCGACTTGAACAGTATCATTTAAATGGGAGGATACGGAGTCATATTTACCTACGGCTGCAGCAATACCAGCCTGTGCCCACTGACTAGAAGTACCAGAACCAAGTTTTTTTGATGTAATAAGGATAACCTTCAATGGGGCGAGTTTCAATGCTGTGAATAGTCCAGCCAACCCCGCACCAATGATTACAATTTTATTATTTTGGATTGCCAATACAAATATACCTTATGATATATCTAGCTTAATCATTCTATCCACAGCATGGAAGGCTTTTTCTGATACTTTTGGATCAACTTTGACTTCGTTGTTGAGGTAAAGGAGATTATTAAGGATCTTAGGCAATGTAATTTTTTTCATGTGTGGGCAAAGATTGCATGGCCTTATAAATTGAACCTCCGGGTTTTCTGCTGAAATATTATCACTCATTGAGCATTCTGTTACCATCATAACTTTTTCAGGCTTATTCTCGGTAACCCACTCTATCATTTTCGCAGTTGACCCTGAGAAGTCTGCTTCTTCAACTACATTTGGAGGACATTCTGGGTGAGCGATAATTTTTAAATTTTCTTCGTTCTCTCTGGCTTCTATCAAATCTTCGGGTGTGAAGAGTTCGTGTACCTCACAGCAACCATTATCCCAAGTTATAATATCAATGTGAGTTTCCTTTGCTATATTTTGAGCTAGATATCGGTCTGGGATAAATATAACTTTATTAACACCGAGTGATTCTACTACACGTTTCGCATTACCAGAAGTACAGCAAATATCAGACTCTGCTTTCACTTCCGCTGAGGTGTTGACATATGTTACAACAGGAACACCTGGATATTTTAGCTTTAGATTTCTCACATCGTCGGCAGTAATTGACTCAGCTAAAGAACAACCTGCGTCAAGATCAGGCGATAAGACTATTTTATCAGGATTTAATATCTTTGACGTTTCGGCCATAAAATGAACACCGCATTGCACTATAATATCAGCATCTGTGCGTGCTGCTTCTTTTGATAAAGCTAAACTATCTCCTACAAAGTCCGCTACACAGTGATATATTTCTGGTGTTTGGTAATTATGAACTAGCAGGACTGCGTTTCTCTCTTTTTTAAGTTCATTAATTGCCTTCACATATGGCGCGTGAATTGGCCATTCAAACTCTGGTATTACACTCTTAACTTTCTGATAATACGGTTTCATTTCCACCGCTAACTGTGGTGTGTATTTTAAATCAGGTAATTTGGTAATGGTATTGTAATCTGCACATTTCATGTTTTGATGTTCTATAACTGCTTAACTATTGTGATAACTTTTATATATATTCTAAACTCAACAAATACAATTGCAGTATAATAATATAAAATAAAATTTTTGTTAAACTAAAAATTATAGCTCTATAAAAAATTCTCTTGCTGTAATGATCTGATTTTTACCTTTAAAGTAATTTATGAGATCCACGAAGAATTTTTCCTGATGCATTACCCTTCCCGCTTGCATAAGTACAAGTTTGTTTGGATTTGCAAAAGGTGCTTTATTTTTGATCATTGATACTACTTCATCAACTTTGATATTTTTTTCTAATAGAAACATTAAAAACATTGTTATCGCGATAGATCTGGATACACCAGCATAGCAATGTATTAAAATATCACTACGCCCATTCTGTTTAACAAAATTAACAATCTTCTCTATATCATTTTGAGTGATCACCCTCAAATTTTTGTAGGGTCTTATTATATCATTAAAACAAAGTCGTAATATTTTACCATTTTTTATACCTGGGAATATTGGGAATGCTTTATTTGGTGAGTATATTGAGATTATATTTTTAATTTTATGTTCGGCTACAATAGCTTGGGCTTTATTTTGTGGTGAATTATAAATCCTCATCTCATTTACTTACACTGATTAATTCATCATTTCTTACTTCATAGTGACTTGACTCAAATTCTCTATTGACGTACGCGAGGCAAAAACCTCCAGCATTTGAACCCAAGAAACCTATTTCCTTATTATCTTGAAATAATTTGGTGCCTTGAGATTTGATATTTCCAGTATAAGCTAACCTCATGAATTTTTTTTTCGATATTACTTTTTTATGATAAACTCGAGATACAATTTCTTGTCCTGGGTAGCAGCCTTTTTCTTTTGAGATTGAATTTATATATGAGTCTAATTCATGTGGGAATATATCTCCAGACTTAAAATCCTTGTTTAATTCAGCGATCGATTCAAGTACGCGAATATCGTCATAATAATTTTTAGAGTTTGTCTCAAATATTTGTTTTTTTTGTTCAACTTTTCTGCGTCCTACCCTCTCATTACGGGGGTCAGAAGAGTATGTTGTTTGGTTATTTGACCAGCACACCGCATAATTATCTTGAATACTCATATTGATTTTGCTACGTAACTTGTATGCCATTAGATGATCTATTAGATCATCTATAGACTCGCCATTTACATCAATCATCACTCTGTTATCGACGTCGTGAATGTAAAACTCAAATAATATCTTACCTCTGTTGTTTAAAAGGAAGGTATGTATAATTTTTTTATTTTGAATCTTTGAAAGATCATTGGTGATCAGATTTTGTAGAAAATTTATTGTATCACTGCCTGAAATCTCCAAAACTTGCCTGTCATTTAAATATTGCATATAAAATTTTTATTAATTAATTCATCTATAATATATTATTATCTATATTTATATTAGACCAGACTTATACAAATGCAAAAAAAAATCAATTCATGGTTAGTCACTAAGTTAGAAGAAGGAACCCAATCTAATTATGTTGAATTAGATAGCGGTAAATTTTTGACGAATGAGATTATTATTGAGGTAAAAAATTCAGCAGTTAACTACAAAGATGCTCTAGCCATAACAGGAAAGGCTCCTATTATCCGAAAATTTCCACTTATTGCTGGTATTGATTTGAGTGGTGTAGTAATTCAGTCAAAAAATAAGTTATTTAGTGAAGGAGATAGTGTATTCACAACTGGATGGGGTCTTGGTGAGCTTGAGCATGGCGGTTTATCATCTCATACGTCAACAAGGGCGGATATACTGGAAAGTCTGCCAAGTAAATTTGCACACTCGGATATGATGGGTCTGGGCACGGCAGGTCTTACAGCAATGTTGGCCATTATGGCAATACTTGAAAACAATATAAAACCAGATGCTGGCAAAATTTTAGTAACTGGTGGCTCAGGCGCTGTTGGCAGTATTGCAACGAAGTTACTTTTAAAACTTGGTTATGAGGTAGTAGTTTTAACATCGCGCCTTGAATATAATACGGACTATTTGAGAACTTTTGGCGATATTGAGGTTTTAGATGCAAATGATTATTTGGTCGATCCAAAGATGCTATCAAAGGAAAGATGGGCTGCTGCGATAGATGTGGTCGGAGGTAAAGTGCTTGAAAATATTATTACTGAGACTTACAGGTCGGGGGTAATTTCTATATGTGGACAGGTCTTGGGGTTAAACTTTAAAACTAATCTTGCACCATTTATACTGCGTGGGGTTCGGCTAATTGGCATTGACTCTGCTTTTTGTACGACTGAAAGACGGAAAGAGGCTTGGAACATAATTTTTGATTTATTGGATGTACGAGATATCCAATGTATGTCTGAAGTTATCGATATAAAAGATGTTTATGATAGATCCGAGCTAATTTTAAATGGAAAGAGTCGAAAAAGAATTATCACAAATAATTCCAATTAATAACCACAAAAAGCAAGGATGCTTGAAACGCCATCTATTAATTTAAGTTCATTTATCTTATTGATTTGATGCCACTGAGCAGCAACAACATCATCACCAAATTGTGGTTGTCCACTTATGTACTTACATTCATAAAATGATAAAACATAATGTATCCTTATCTTATTATTTGCGTCTTTTTTTATAACATTAATGTTTTCAATCTGACCCAAAATCTCAACGTTTACTGATGTTTCTTCGAATATTTCTCTTGTTAGGGCCTCATGAAGTGTCTCACCGATTTCAATTGCACCACCCGGAAAGCTCCAGATATCTTCCACGTTACTTTTTTTTACTAATAACACGTAACCATTATGAATAACCACTCCTGCGACAGCACTAATTGGTCTATCAGGATAATCTCTTTTGATATCATTTTTTGTCATCGCTTAGAAGCTCTCTTTATTCTATCATTTATTGCTGTGCCAATACCTTGATCGGGAATTGGGGATATAGCAACCTTTTTGACATTCTTGCTGTCTAAATCTCTTAAACAGGCATACAATTTGTAAGCAAACTCATGTAAATCACCTGCTTTTGATAGATTAATTGTATTGGTGTGTGTCTCTTCATGTTCTCGTCCGAGTGTAATGAAGTACTCATCTGCATTTGGTTTTTTTGCATTAATTCTAACTTTTGCTTTTGGTGAGTAGTGCTTTTCAAGTTGGCCAGGGGCTAAAATTCTAGAGCCAGCATATATATCTAAATTAGATTTAATGATTTTAAAAATTTGATCTTTTGTAATAGCTCCTTCTCGAAGAATTTGAACATTATCAGATCTAACATCAACTATTGTGGACTCAATTCCGTGTGTGCATTGATCACCATCAATTATCATTTCAATATCATCGCCAAAATCATTAAATACATGGCTTGCCATCGTAGCGCTGACGGTACCAGATAAGTTCGCACTTGGGGCCGCAATTGGCTTTTTGTATTCTTTTAAGATATTTAGGGCAACGGGATGTGAGGGCACTCTTAATGCTACAGACTGCAAATTTGATGTAGCAATTGCAGATATTTGACTTTCAATTGGCATATTAAGGAGTAAAGTCAGAGGTCCTGGCCAATATTTCTCTGCAAGCTTCTCTGAGTTATTATTAAAAATGCCATAATTTTTTGCTTGTTCGAGACTTGAAACGTGAATAATTAGTGGATTGTGAAAGGGTCTTTTTTTTATACTGTAAATTTTAGTGACTGCTGTATCCGAGATTGCAGATGCACCAAGCCCATACACAGTCTCTGTTGGGAACCCAATCAGTCCGTTCTTCTCTAAAATTTGCACAGCTTTTTGAATATTTTCGCTGTTTGGTTTATAAATTGTTTTTTTCATTTTTTTATTAACTCAAACAAAATATTTATATATAATTTTATACTATTAAGTCAAAGTCATTCAGCAATATTATGTCAAATGTAGCAAGAAGATTATGAATAAAAAAATAGACCACAATAAGATTCAAGATTTAGATTTTGAAGATGCCATGGACCAGTTAAATAAGATAATTCAGGGTTTGGAGAGCGGCGAGGTAAAGCTGTCAGAGTCTGTCGAAAAATTTGAATTAGGCTCAGAGCTCGCAAAACATTGTAAAAAATTGCTTGATGATGCAGAGACAAGAATAAATTCCATAAAAATTGATAAGATGGGTGACATTATTGCCGAGCAAGAGATAGATAATTCTGACGAAAGTGATATTTAATGCCATCTTATGCGCTCTTAGATGATATAAACGTTCCTTCAGACCTCAGAAACTTGAAAGAAAACGAACTTCCCATTTTAGCCAAGGAACTCAGGGAGGAGTTGATAAACATTGTATCACAGACGGGCGGACATCTTGGTGCTGGCCTTGGGGTTATTGAACTTACAATTGCATTGCACTATATTTTTCAAACTCCAGATGACCGTATTATATGGGATGTAGGTCATCAATCATATCCACATAAGATTTTAACTGGTCGTCGTAAACTTATGAAGACGCTAAGGCAAGGTGGGGGCATATCCGGTTTTACAAAAAGATCTGAGAGCATTTATGACCCATTTGGAGCCGCGCACTCTTCTACATCAATATCTTCCGGTTTAGGCATGAGTGTTGCCAGGGACATTAAGCGAGGAAATTATAATATCATATCTGTAATAGGTGATGGAGCAATGAGTGCAGGCATGGCATATGAGGCAATGAATAATGCTGGTGTAATGAAAAATAAGCTTGTTGTAATACTGAATGATAATGACATGTCTATCGCACCACCAGTTGGTGCGATGAGCGCATATTTAGCTAAGTTAATTTCGGGTGGCATTTACCGCGGCTTTCGAAATTTTGTAAAAAAAATCATGAGATATCTGCCCCCACCAATCCGACGTGGTCTGGTGCGATTTGAAGAGTACGGACGAGGTTTTTTTACTGGTGGAACATTATTTGAAGAGATGGGTTTTTATTATGTCGGTCCCATTGATGGTCATAATTTCAATCATTTATTACCAATATTGAAAAATGTTAAATCAAATAATGATGGACCAACTTTAATTCATGTAGTTACAAAAAAGGGTAAGGGCTATGCGCCTGCGGAGACATCAGAAGATAAATTTCATGGAGTGACAAAATTTAATATAAATACAGGAAAACAGGAGTCAAAAAGTACTAACCTACCAGCATATACAAAGGTATTCTCTGATCAATTAATCGAAGAAGCGAAAAGTGATGAGAAAATTATTGCTATAACCGCTGCAATGCCATCTGGCACAGGACTAGATGCTTTTCAGAAACAATACCCAGAGAGATATTTTGATGTTGGTATAGCAGAGCAGCACGCTGTGACTTTTGCTGCCGGGCTTGCGGTAGATGAGTTTAAGCCATTCTGTGCAATTTATTCCACCTTTCTTCAAAGGGCTTATGATCAAGTAATACACGACGTTGGAATTCAAAATCTTCCTGTTAGGTTTGCTATTGATAGGGCTGGATTAGTTGGGGATGATGGTGCAACCCATGCTGGTTCGTTTGATATAATGTATTTATCAGCAATCCCAAACTTTACTGTAATGGCACCATCAGATGAACTCGAGTTAGCCCGCATGGTAAAAACATCTGCAAATCACAATTCTGGACCAATTGCATTCAGATACCCAAGGGGTAGTGTTACTGGAATTGATTTTCCCAATATAATTAAGCCAATTAAATTGGGCCAAGCACGTTTAATATCCAAGGGTGAGGATGTCTTAATAATTTCATACGGAACAATTCTTAAAGAGTGTATTATTGCGAGAGATCTACTACAAAGTGACAATATAATCCCAACTCTTATTGACGCGCGTTTTGCAAAACCACTTGATAGGGAAATGCTCACAAATCAAATTCTATCTCATAAATATGTTTTAACAGTAGAAGAAGGATCCGTTGGCGGATTCTCTGCTCAGGTAACTAAAATGATACAAGATGAGGGTCTCTTGAAAAAAATATTAGATTATAAAAATATACTCTTACCAGATATTTTTATTGATCATGACTCGCAGGCTAATCAAATTATTGCGTCCGGTCTTGATGCAAAGAATATACATAAAACAATAATTGAAATGCTTAATGTCCAATAGCCAAAATTGCAAAAGACTTGATGTCTGGCTAGTTGATAATAAATATTTTAGCTCGAGAAATGTAGCCTCGAACGCAATTTTTCTTGGTTTAGTCTCAGTTAACGGAGAAGTTACTCAAAAAAGCAGTACCAAGATAACACAATTTGATGTGGTTACAATCGATAACAGCGAAAAGCATTATGTTTCGAGAGCTGCGAATAAATTAAAGTATTTAGTTACGAAAACTAAAATTGATATTGAAAGAAAAACTTGTATTGACCTAGGTGCATCAACGGGGGGTTTTACGCAAATACTTCTCGAATTCGGTGCTTCAAAAATCTATGCAATTGATGTTGGTCACGAGCAAATGGCGAAACAGCTCAGAAGAGATCAACGAGTGATCAATATGGATAGAACCGATGCAAGAGACATAGGAACAGATATCATTCAGCAATCAAGTATAATTACAGCTGACCTGAGTTTCATTAGTCTTCGTAAAGTTCTTGGCCAGATAGTTAATTTATCAAATATCGGTACGACTTTTTGCGTATTATTCAAACCACAATTTGAAGTTGGACACAAGGAAATTACTAAAAACGGAATTGTAAAAAATACAGAAATAGTTTGGAATACGCTCCAAAGTTTTAAATATTGGCTTGAGAACATCAATATTGGAAATATAAAAATATTCAAGTCACCAATTTTGGGGAAAGAGGGAAATCAGGAGTGGTTAGTGTATGGTGAGAGGATATGAAAAAATTATCCAATTTGACCCCTATTTCTAATAAAGTTATCCGCAAGTGTTAGAGCAAGCATTGCCTCACCAATAGGTACAGCCCTTATCCCAACACATGGATCATGTCTGCCTCGGGTTGAAATCTCAGTCTCTTTTTCGTTAACATCGATCGTTTTTACTGGTTTTAAAATTGACGATGTTGGCTTGACGGCAAATCTCACAATTATATCTTGTCCAGTCGAAATTCCACCCAAAATTCCACCGGCGTTATTAGATAAAAATTCCACATTACCTTCATTAATCACGATTTGATCGGCATTTTGACTACCTGTCATACTTGCAGTTTTAAAGCCTGCACCAATTTCTACAGCCTTAACAGCGTTAATTGACATCATTCCTGAAGCAATTTCTTGATCAAGCTTACCATAGATAGGTTCCCCAAGACCACTTGGGACATTCTCTGCGATGACCTCAATAATGGCACCTGTTGAGTCTCCTTCTTTTCTGATTTTTTGGAGGTAATTCTCCCAAGTATCAATAATTTCAGGATCAGGGCAAAAAAATGGATTTTTGTTAACCAAGTCCCAATCCCAATTATTTTTGTTTATTTGATGAGGTCCCATCTGAACTAAGGCTGCCCTTATTCTTATATCTGGAATTATCTTACGTGCGATAGCTCCACCCGCAACACGCATTGCCGTTTCTCGAGCTGATGATCTCCCCCCGCCTCTGTAATCTCTTAATCCATATTTTTTTATATATGTAAAATCTGCATGCCCCGGTCTAAATTTATCATTAATTTCGCCGTAATCACGAGATCTTTGGTCTTCATTTTTTATCAGAAGAGATATGGGAGTTCCTGTTGTGAGATGGTTCCCGGAGTCACTTTTGATGGTACCTGATAAGATTTCAATTTTATCATCCTCTTTTCTTTGGGTGGTATATTTTGATTGCCCAGGCTTTCTTTTATCAAGGTAGGATTGTATTTCATCTATCGATAGTTCTATATTTGGCGGACAACCATCTAAAACGCATCCAATAGCTTCGCCATGGCTTTCTCCCCATGTTGTTAACCTAAGCATTTTACCAAAAGTATTATGAGACATATTTTATCCTATTCTACAGTGATATCGGGTGCGTCTTCATTTTTCATTCCAACTATATTATAACCAGAGTCAACGTGAAGGATTTCTCCCGTGACTGATTTACTTAAATCCGAAAGTAAATAAATTGCTGCATTGCCAACATCATCAATATCAACAGTGCGCCTAAGAGGGGAATTGTATTCATTCCATTTGAGTATATATCGAAAATCCCCAATACCGGAGGCAGCTAGGGTCTTAATTGGTCCAGCCGATATTGCGTTAACTCGAGTCCCATTGATCCCGAGATCAACACTCAAGTATTTCACAGAAGCTTCCAACGCAGCTTTTGCAACACCCATAACGTTATAGTGGGGCATTACCCTCTCTGCACCAGAGTATGTCAAGGTTAAAAGAGATGATTGATCTTTAAGTATTTTTTGTGCATGTTTTGCAACAGATGTGAATGAATAGCAAGATATATGCATTGTTTGTAAAAAATTATCTTTTGAGGTTTCGATATATTTACCTGTTAACTCGTTCTTATCTGAGTAGGCGATAGCATGCACTATAAAATCAATCTGACCCCAAACTTTTTCTATTTCATTTATAAGATTGATGATAGATTCTTCGTCTGATACATCACATTCTATTGTTATATTAGAGTTTAGCTCTCTAGCAAGTGGTATAATTCTTTTTTCAATTGCTTCACCTTGATAACTAAAAGCGAGCTCTGCTCCAGCATCACTTAGTGCTTTGGCAATTCCCCAAGCAATTGATCTGTTATTGGCAACACCCATAACAAGACCCCTTTTTCCATGCATGAATTTTTGATAAACTTTATTATTCATCTTTTGATTTGGCACCTAAATATTATTAAAATATAATATTATATTAAAACTATCATTACAACCACATGATGAGATTAAATTATGAACAATTATCAAGGATTTAATAAAATAGAGTTAAGCGCTTCAGACCCAATCGATTTATTCAGTAAATGGTTTGAAGAAGCAAAATTAAATGAGATTAATGATCCAGATGCCATGGCACTTGCAACTGTAGATGGGAATAATGCCCCAAACATTCGTATGGTCCTTGTAAAAAAAATTGATCACGGGCTTGTTTTTTTTACAAATAAAGATAGCCAAAAAGGATCAGAAATTGCACTCAACAAAAACGCGGCCTTATGCTTTCATTGGAAAAGTATAAGGAAACAAGTTCGTTTTAGGGGGTCCGTAAGCATGATAAAAGCTGACGAGTCAGATGAGTATTTTCATACCCGTCCACGTGGTAGTAGGATTGGCGCAATTGTGAGCAAGCAGTCATCAAAATTAAAAAGCCAACAACAATTTGCTGAAGAATATAAAAGTTTTGAAGAGTCTATGCAGGGAAAGGAAATAATAAGGCCAGACTATTGGGTAGGATATAGACTAGAGCCTGTGGAGATTGAATTTTGGCTGAATTCCGAGTTTCGTCTACATCAAAGGATGAGATTTTACAAAGTAAATAAAAACTGGGAGAGGGAGTTTCTATATCCTTGATAATCCTATGTGGAATTTATTGAATATTTATTGATTTTTTGTGATGTAACTTTCTTGATAATACCCGCCTCTTGAAGTTCTGCAAGGCTAGACTCCACAGTAAAAAGTGCATAATTTCTTAAATTAGGGCTCAGTTTTGAATAAATTATTGCCGTGATCTGACTCGCTTCCATATCATTCGACTCAAGTAGTTTTAATATTTCACCAGTTCGCTTATTTCTATGTTCTAGAAGAGTAATGCATCTTTTTCTACCATCAATTATTGTGTTTCCGTGTCCCGGTAATAACTTCTCATGGCAAATATCTCTTATTTTTATCAAGCTTTCGATATATTTTCCCATATTTCCATCAGGAAGCCTAATCATAGTTGTTGACCAACCCATGATGTGATCTCCGGAGAATAGAGCAATTCCCGGGATACGATAGCAATAATGATCTGATGCGTGACCTGGTGTATATATTGAATCAATTTCAAACTCAGATGATACTATTGGCCCATCAAAAACAACAAGCCTATCCTTTGATATTTTGAGGGCATCTTGCATTTTACTTCTTTGCATTTTGCCAACATATATAGGGGCATTCTGAGAAGCTGCGAGTTCATCCATAATACCTATATGATCTCCATGATGATGAGTTGCAATTATGCATTTGACTTTTCGTCCATCAATGTAATCAATAACATTGGAAAGATGTTTTTTAGAATTTGGTCCTGGATCAATAACAATAAGTTCTTTCTCGCCAAGAATGTATGTATTTGTTCCCTTATAGGTCGAGGGCCCCTTGTTATCAGCCGTTATTGTTTTTATATATGTTAACATGTGTTTTTTTAATTTATTTTTTAGATAGTATATTATACTAATGTATTTTACATTCACATTATTCGATCAAATATATATGTTGTTGTTTGAATAGAAAAAGTATTGGGGCGTAGCCAAGCGGTAAGGCATCGGGTTTTGATCCCGTGATCGCAGGTTCGAATCCTGCCGCCCCAGCCAAATTGAGAGATTTGCTATACATTAGCCAAGTATATAAAAAGAATAAATTTAAAATTTAAGATTATGTATTTCTATAATACTGCTTAACTATGGTGATAAGTTTATGAAACTCTTTTTGATACTCGGTAACCAATTATTTCCAAAAAATTATATCGAAGAATATAAAAATACACATACATTCTTCATGGCTGAAGATTATGGTCTGTGTAAACACATGAAGCCTTCGAAGAGTAAAATACTCTTATTTCTATCTGCTATGAGATCTTACGCAGATGATCTCAAAAGGAATGATTTTCAGGTCGACTATAGAGATGCTGAACATCCACAATTTAAAGATGATTATGTAACTAAATTAGATGCAAGTCTTAATGATAGGCAAGTTACTTGTGTAACAATGTTTGAGATAGAAGACAAATTTTTTGAGGAAATAATCGTAGATTTTTTTAAGAAAAAAAATATCGAATATCATTTTTTAAAGTCACCCATGTTTATAAATTCAAGGGAGGAATTTAGCGAATTCCTGAGAAACAGTAAACCTCAGATGGCCACGTTTTATCGAAAAACTAGATTAGCGCAAGACATATTAATCGAGAGTAATGGTAAGCCCGTTGGTGGAAAATGGAGTTTTGACGCAGAGAATAGAAAAAAGATTCCAAATGAAGTACAAATACCTCAATATCCAACTTTTTCAATAACAAGCCACACAGCTAAAGTAATGGAGATTATTGAGAAGGAGTTTTCGGATCACCATGGCACGATGGATAAGTTTAATTTTGCAACAAATCATGATCAGGTCTCAGACCTCCTTGATTTTTTTTTAGAATTAAAATTACATAATTTTGGTGATTATGAAGATGCAGTAACACAAAGAGATAATATATTATTCCACAGTACCCTGAGTCCCTATCTCAATCTAGGGTTGATTACACCTCATCAAATTATCGAACGAACAATTAATCATTGCAAAGAAAATGATGTTAAACTCAATTCGCTTGAGGGCTTTATCAGACAGGTAATTGGGTGGCGAGAATTTATGCGGGGCATATATCAAAACTTCAGTGAAAGGATGGATAAATCAAATTTTTTTAATCATACAAGAAATATGAATGATAGCTGGTACAAGGGTGAAACAGGCTTACCGCCACTCGATCATGCGATCAATAATGCTCTAAATTATGGATGGTCACATCACATTGAAAGACTCATGATACTCTCTAATTTAATGAATCTATGTGAGATAAAACCCAGCGATGTGTATCGATGGTTTATGGAAATGTTTGTAGACTCTTCAGATTGGGTAATGACTCCAAATGTGTATGGTATGGGTTTATTTAGTGACGGTGGCATATTTGCCACAAAGCCATATTTGTGTGGTTCAAATTATATTCTAAAAATGATGGATTTTAAACGGGGTGAGTGGTGTGAAGTCATGGATGGTTTATACTGGAGATTCATAAACAAGAATAGAGATTTTTTTCTGACAAATCCGAGACTTTCTCTCATGGTTTCTTCTTTTGATAAGATGGATGCAATCAGAAAAGAGAGGATTGTGGGAATGGCAGAAAATTTCATTTTTGAGCATACCCATGAAGACTGATAAGTATTTAACATTTTTGGGCCTAATACCCTTTCTTTTTCTGCTAATACTATCGTTTTATCATTTTGAAACAACAGGTTATATATCAAAACTATTTTATGCATACTCCGCAATCATCATTTCTTTTATTGCGGGAACCCACTGGGGCATTTGCCTCCACTCGAAAGATGGAAGTAAAAGAACTCTCTTGGAGAGCAATCTGATAACACTTATTGCTTGGCTCAGTCTATTCTATCTAGGTTTGATAACTGAATTAATCATGATTGGGTGCTTTTTGTACTTGTTGCACGTGGAGCACAGACTCAAAAGGAATGGCATTGTTGGTACCGTGTATTTTAGTCAGCGACTGCATGCAACTTATGCCGTCATCCTCATTCAAATACTCTTTTACATAAATCGTAATTTTATTATTATTTAGTCATTATTTGGGGCAGAACAGTCCCATGGATGGTATTTTTCAATTTGAGCCGCTAGGCTTATAAGCGTTGACTCGTCTCCAATTTTTGCAGCAAAATGCATTCCTGCAGGCGTTCCATCCTCGAAAACTTGCATTGGAATTGACATGGCTGGACCTCCAGTTTGATTGAATATTGCTGTATGAGGAGCGATTTCACGAAATAATAGATTAAGGTGTCGGTCTACATCTGTATGATCTGTATGTACTGTGCCCAATGGAAGCTCTTTAATATTAACTGTTGGAGAGAGTATCAAATCATACTTTTCAAAGTAATCTGCCATAATACGTCCTATTTTGTGCATATTATTAATTGCTCTCAAATAATCGACTGCAGTATATTTTCGGCCTTCATTCATCCATGCCCAATTTAGTGGCTCGAGGTCACTTTCTTTGAGATTAATACCAAGCATCTTTGCTCTATTTTCAAGATTATTTAGTAGATTTATTGCAGGTATAATTTTCCAAGCCTCGAGTATCGATTGACCGGATAAATCAATATTAGTTTCTTCAACATGGTGACCAAGATTCTCACAGAGCTGCGCTGTTTTTTCTGTTAATTGAATTATATCTGAGTTTAGTTTATTTCCTTCAAAATCGTGGGTCATTAATCCTATTTTTAAATTTTTTGGCTCAATTTGAACAAAATCAAGAAATTTTCCATTTTGTTTTGGGCTTGTATATGGTTCGCCACGCATTAACTCACTGGATATATCAAGTAACGCTGCGCTATCTCGGACAGACTTAGATAGACAGTGACTAATTGCCATGCCACCAAGGGCCTCGCCAAGATCTGGTCCACTTGATATCCTTCCACGCGATGGCTTTAATCCAAAAAGACCGCAAAGGGCAGCGGGGACTCTGATGCTTCCACCTCCATCTGTGGCATGGGCGAGAGGAACATATCCTTGACGAATTGAAGCAGCGGAACCCCCCGATGAGCCACCAGGAGAGTTTGATTTTTTTAGGGGATTCTTTGTGGGCCCAGAAATTTTTGGCTCTGTGGTGAGCGAAAGTGCTAATTCTGGGGTTTTTGTAAGACCTAGTATAATCAATCCAGCTTTTTTATAGAGTTTGATTAAGTAACTATCATTTTTTGCAATATTATTATCAAATAGTTTGCTTGATAATGTTGTTGGCAAGCCCTTACATGAAACATTTAAGTCTTTTAATAAGAACGGTACGCCGTGAAAAGTATCTTCTGGCTGAGATTTTTCTATTGATTTAATGGCATGATCATATGCTTTTGTAGTAATTGCAGATATATCCTCATCGTAAGTTTCAATGATACTTATTGCAGTATCTAGAACTTCTCTCACGTTTACTTCTTTTTCTCTTATGAGTTTGGCGATGCCAAGGCCGTCATAGGATGAGTATTCATGTTTTTTCATATGTTTTACCTATTCTAGGGTAAACCCTTCATACGAATTATTCACTATCTTTTCGCATTTTTCGATATATACCGGTAATCCACCAACAAACGGATAAAAAACTCTTTTTTTACCAGTGACATTTGAGCCAAGATACCACGAGTCACAATAATAACGAAGCGTATCATGAGCGCATTTATCGTTATATTTCCCCCATTCAATTTCAGCGTCTCTATTCGCTTCAATGGAGTGATAAGACTTTGTCTTGATATATCTTATACAACCTGCTATCCAGTCAACATGCTGCTCTATTGTAGGTATCATATTCGTCAGGACTGATGGGCTGCCAGGACCAGTTATTGTAAAGAAGTTTGGGAAACCGTTCGTGGCAAGTCCAAGATATGTTTCAGGCCCATTTATCCATTTATCTTTCAAGTTTATATTATTCTTGCCAATTATATTGATATTATTCAAAGCGCCAGTCATTGCGTCAAATCCTGTTGCTAATATTATCATATCTATGTCTATCTCTCCGATGCCTTCAATATCAATACCCTTTCTTTTGATCCAACTAATTGGGTTTTTCTTTAAATTGATAAGCTCGACATTTCCTTTATTAAATGTATCATAGTAATTCGACTCAATAACAAGCCTTTTACATCCTACAATTGATCTTGGTTTAAGTTCTTCAGATATTTTTTTATTTTTAACAATCTCATCTATTTTATCTTCAATATATTTTGTGGCTGTTTTATTTGCATCGAGATTATGTGTTATGTCACTAAATGCTGCCAAAAATGCTAGCCCACCTGCAGCCCACCTTTTATCATATTCTTCTTTCAGCTCTTGTTTTGTGACTTCCAATGCAGATTTTTTATTGTATGTGGTCAGAAAACCACTTACGAGCTTCTTCGCGTCAGCCCTATTTTTCTTATAGTTTTTCTTAAACTCTTGCACAAAGTCCGGATCAAGACTTCTATTATGAGCAGGAACTGAATAATTTGGCGTTCTTTGTAAAACATATAATTTTTTCGCAGATTTTGCGACTTCGGGTATTATTTGCATACCAGATGAACCCGTACCCAATACCGCGATAGTTTTTTTTGTAAAATCTATTTCTTTTTCAGGCCAAAGTGAGCTTTGATAGCACTCGCCCTCAAAATCCTCGATACCTGCGATTTTGGCATTTAGAGGTTGGCTAAGGCAGCCAGTTGCCATTATACAAAAGTTCGCATGAAATTTTTCTTCATTTTTACCGGAAATTTCCCATAATTCATTCTTATATATAATATTCTTCACATCAAAATTTAATTTGATGTGCGCGTGTAATTGAAAGCGATCTGCTACATGGTTTAAGTAATTTAATATTTCGGGTTGCCGGGCATACTTTTCTGTCCATTCCCACTCTTGCTGTAGTTCTTCGGAGAATTGATATGAGTATTGCAGACTTTCAGTATCGCATCTGGCTCCAGGATATTTATTCCAATACCATGTGCCTCCGATGGATGGGGCCCTTTCGAGGATATGAGCATCAAAGCCATAGCTGCGCAATTTATGAAGCATGTAAAGCCCGGCAAAACCCGCACCAATTACAATGACATCATGAGTTGCATGCATACTATTTACTTCTACATTTTTTTGTACTTAGCTGCTTCTTCGGATCCACTTGTAGCGCTTCCCTTACTATAAGAATGAGCGCCTGTACCTGCAAGATTACCATCTTTAACAATTGTATATTCTTCTCTAATTGGATTTCCTTCAAAGAAGCATTCCAAAATTTCTCTGACACCTGCCGCATAGCGAGCTTGTGCCGATAGAGAGGTTCCTGAAGTATGCGGTGTCATACCATGATTTGGCATAGTTCTCCAGATATGATCATTCGGTGCTGGTTGAGGGAACCAAACATCTCCCGCATACCCACTTAGCTGTCCGGACTCAAGTGCTTTTGCAATTGCTTCACGATCGCAGATTTTTCCTCTCGCAGTATTGACGATATATGCGCCTTTCTTCATTTTGTTAATCAGTACCTCATCGAAAAGATTTTCAGTTTCAGGATGGAGTGGACAATTAATCGTCACTACATCGCAAACCCCAACGAGTGACTCAACTGAATCATGAAATGTAAGATTTAACTCTTCTTCAACGCTATCTGGGAGTCTGTGTCTATCAAAATAATGTAGATGAACATCAAAAGGTTTCATTTTTCGAAGTGCATCGAGACCAATTCTACCAGCAGCCACAGTCCCGATATGCATCCCTTCAACATCATATGAACGTTGAACGGCATCTGCGATATTCCAACCGCCCTGATTAACAATTCTATGTTGATTGTGATAATCTCGGACTAGCGATAGGATCATCATAACAATGTGCTCTGCAACCGATCTCGAGTTACAATATGTAACTTCAACAACATCAATTCCATTGTCCATTGCAGCTTGTAAATCAACGTGATCAGAGCCAATGCCAGCTGTAATTGCCATTTTAAGATTTTTTGCTTTGGCAATCCTTTCTTTTGTTAGGTAAAAAGGCCAGAATGGCTGTGAAATTACAACATCTGCATCAACCAGTTCTGTATCTGCAGTGCAGTTTTCCCCATCTTTATCGGATGTTACAACCAACTCATGGCCGTTTGACTCCAAGAATTTTCTTAAACCTAATTCCCCTGATACACAGCCTAATAGCTCGCCTGGAGTATAGTCAATATTTTTCGGTGTTGGCAGCTCTTGACCGTCAGGATATTTATTTAACTTCGGTAGTTCTGATAAAGGATAGTTTTTTGGCATTCCGCCTTTTGGATCATCGTACAATATGCATAAGACTTTCATTTTCTAATTCCGCTGTTTTGATTATAAAATTAATACTTAATATCATCTTTGGATAGAACCATCAAATACAAAGTTTTTTAAAATAACTTAAAGTCTCTTTTCAGAATCACATGATTAATCAAATATGCCTGCAAAATAATTATTACACAGCCACTTATTAATGGTGATAATAAAAAATCAAAAGAATAACCACCAAGTATTATCAATATTGGATTACCACCTGCGGGAGGGTGCGTAGAATTAAATAATATCATGAAGAAGATACCCAGCCCTACAGCTATTGGGATAACAACTGTGATACTAATTGAAAGGTAGCTTACAAGAATTGAGTGACATATCAATCCAGCAATTGAGGTAATAATATGGCCAAAAAATACATTCCGACCTTTTGCAAATGGGCTCTCGGGGTAACCCAGAATTAATACCATTGACGATCCGAATGAGGCAACAAGAAATAGGCCATAGTCAGTTTCGTAAGATAGATAAGTTAAAGTGCCAATTATAAATATAGAAAAAAACCCAGCAATTACTGATTTTTTAAGAGTATCCAAATGCATTAAATTAGTGCCATAATAATTTTTTTTTGTTATAAGTCATATTAGTTGCATTTATAATTTATTCAAAGATTAAAAAAATCGTTTTAGGGGGTGAAAGATGATATTTGATCACAGAACGTACACTATACAGCCTGGTAAAACCAATGAATATGTAAAAATATTTGAAGAATTTGCATATCCAGTTGCACAGAAACATGGTCTAAAACTTGTGGCCTACTTTGTCAGTAAAGTTGGAACATTAAATCAGGTTGTGCATATATGGAGTTACAAGGACATGATGGAGTTTGAGACCCTGAGAGACGAGCGCGATGCTGACCCAGATTGGACACGCTACAGACAAAAAATAGCAGGTATGATTGTAGCCCAAGAAGATAAGATAATGGTTGGATCAAATTTTTCACCAATCAAATGAGATAATTAAGATTGGTACAAGAGGATACGGTTATGGTTACAACTACAGAAGATATTTTAAAGAAGCGATCCGAGAATGAAGGAATGATTTCGGGTGGCCATCTTGTTGCGAAGGCGTTAAAAGGTGAAGGTGTTGACGCAATATTCACACTTTGCGGAGGTCATATAATTGATATATATGATGGTTGTATTGAAGAGGGTATTAAAATATTTGACTTTCGGCACGAGCAAACTGCCGCTCATGCTGCTGATGGATATGCCAGACAAACAGGGAAGCTAGGCTGTCTGGTAACAACTGCTGGACCTGGATTTACCAATGCAATTACAGGTATTGCTACGGCCTTCAGATCTGAGAGCCCTGTGCTTCATATTGGAGGCCAAAGCGCATTATCTCAGTGGAAAATGGGTGGACTACAAGAACTACCGCACATGGAGATACTAAAACCAATCACGAAATTTGCATCTACAGTTATGTCAACAGAACGAGTTGCTGATATGGTTACAATGGCAGCTAGAGAGTGCTTCAATGGAGCATGTGGTCCTTCTTACCTTGAAATACCACGAGATGTGCTAGACAGAGAAGTCCCTATAGAAACAGTAAAGATCCCGAAAAAAGATAAATATAGAGCCTCGGTAAAATCACAAGCGGACCCTTCATCAGTTAGCGGCGTAGTTGAGATTTTAAGAAAATCAGAGAGACCTGCAATCCTTTTTGGACAACAGGTTTGGCAAAGTAGGAGTCACATTGAAGCGAATAAATTTATAGAAAATTTAAAAATACCTGCATACACAAATGGTGCAAGCCGAGGAATGATCAGTGGAAGTAGTAGATACTCATTTGATAGGACTAGGGGGGATGCATTCAAGGAAGCGGATGTTATAATAATCGTTGGGACTCCATTTGATTTCAGAATGGGTTATGGGTCAAGAATATCGCCGGATACGAAGATAATCCAAATAGATCAAGATTATTCAAATGTAGGAAAAAATAGAGATATTGACTTCGGACTTGTGGGCCATCCAGGTTCTATTCTATCACAAATTATAGACTCCATGCCACAAGCTTACGACTTAGAAATTGATGAAAGCAGGGTTAAATGGATAGAATTTCTATCTGGTAAGGAGGATGAAAAGTATAAGAAGCTCTTACCAACATTCAAATCCGAAAGTACACCAATTCATCCATATAGAGTTGCTTATGAAATAAATGAGTTTCTTGATGATGATACAATTTTTATTGGCGATGGCGGCGATGTTGTTACTATATCAGCGCAAGCAGTAAGACCAAAAAACCCCGGCCAATGGATGGATCCAGGTGCACTTGGTAGTCTTGGTGTTGGAACAGGTTTCGCATTTGCTGCAAAACTTGCAAATCCTCAAAAGGAGGTACTCTGCTATTATGGAGATGGTTCTTTTGGGATGACGGCCTTTGACATTGAAACTGCTGATAGATTTGGTATGCCATTTATCGCTGTAATTGGAAATAATTCAGCAATGAATCAAATTAGATATGGGCAACTAGCAAAGTATGGTCAGCAAAAAGGCAATATTGCTAATAAACTTGGTGATATGAAGTTCTCAGATTTTCCAAAAATGTGGGGGGCACATGGTATTGAAGTTCGTGAACCAAATGAAATTAGTTCTGCCCTCAATAAAGCGAGAGAACTTATAAGCAAAACCAAGAAATCTGTTGTCATCAATGTATGGGTTGATCCGAATGAGTATGCGCCAGGTACAAAAGCACAGACAATGTATAAATAGGAAACATCAATATGGAAGCATTAAAAGGCATAACAATACTCGATTTCACACATGTACAATCAGGTCCAACGTGCACGCAACTTCTTGCTTGGTTTGGTGCTAACGTAATTAAGATTGAACGACCGGGTGGAGGCGATATTACCCGCTCGCAGTTGCGTGATAAAGACGGTGTAGACTCATTGTATTTTACAATGCTTAATCATAATAAAAAATCTATCACTCTAAATGTCAAAGACGATAAGGGTAAAAAAATATTAGATGATTTAATATTGAAATGTGATGTATTCGTTGAGAATTTTGCTCCCGGTACATTAGATCGAATGGGTTATGGTTGGGAATATATACACAAATTAAATCCAAGAATTATTCTTGCTTCTGTAAAGGGATTTGGACCTGGGCCATACGAAGATTGCAAGGTCTATGAAAATATTGCTCAATGCGCCGGGGGAGCTGCATCAACTACTGGTTTTCTGGGTGGTCCGCCTCTTGTTACAGGTGCTCAAATAGGTGATTCTGGAACAGGTTTACACCTCGCATTGGGAATTGTAACGGCTCTTTTTCATCGAGAAAGATCAGGTCTTGGTCAGAAGGTTGATGTCGCGATGCAAGATGGGGTTGTAAATCTATGTCGCGTAAAATTAAGAGATTATCAGAGGTTATCTAATGGTCCACTGTCTGAATATAGCCAATTCGGTCAAGGGATACCATTTACTGGTACGACGCCACGCGCAGGAAACGACTCTGGAGGTGGGCAGCCTGGTTGGATTCTCAAATGCAAGGGTTGGGAGAACGATCCGGACTCTTATGTATACTTCATCACACAAGCACCTGTTTGGGACAAAATTTGCAATGTTATTGGGAAAGAAGATTGGGTCAATGATCCAGGATACTCTACTCCGAAAGCGAGGTTGGATAAATTATCACACATATTTGATACGATAGAAGAGTGGACAATGACAAAGACAAAATTTGAGGTCGTGTCCATTTGTGACCCACTTGGCATTCCGTGTGGACCAATATTATCAATGAAAGAGATAGCTCATGACGAATCTTTGAGGCGGAGTGGAACTGTTGTTGAAGTTGATCACCCTGAAAGAGGTAAATATATAACTGTTGGCTGTCCTATTAAATTGTCAAACTCTAAACCGGATATACAAAGGTCACCCTTGTTAGGTGAGCATAATGAAGAAATTTTGAGAAATTTTCTTAATTATAGCGATGAAGAACTAGATGAAATTAATAATACTGAAGCGATGAAGTAGAGTTTTATAATGCGAATTGTAGTACATGGGCAGCAGGCATTCGGCAGTGCAGTATTGGAGCGACTAATATCAAATAAAGAGGATATTGTGTCGGTATGTGCCGCACCTAATAAAAAAAATGGATATATAGATCCGTTAGTTGAAACAGCAAACGCATACAATATTCCAGTTCATCAACCAACAAGTTGGAAGACAGATGAAGCATATCAGCTAATGGAGTCTTTTGATGCAGATTTATGCGTCATGGCGTATGTAACCCTGATCGTTCCTAGCGCGATTTTAAATATACCTCGTATGGGATCTATTCAATATCACCCATCGCTACTTCCAATGCACCGAGGTCCCTCTTCAATAAATTGGCCAATATCTATTGGATCAAAAAAAACAGGGATAACCATATTTTGGCCTGATGATGGTCTCGATACGGGACCTATATTATTACAAAAAGAATGTATCATCGATGAAAATGAAACCTTAGGTGGTCTGTATTTTAATAAATTATTTCCTATGGGTGTTCAGGCTCTAGAGGAGTCAATTCAATTAATTAAAGATGGTCATGCACCTAAGATTAATCAAAATCTTGATGATGGGTCATATGAAGGCTGGTTTGGTAAAGAGCAATCAAAAATTGACTGGTCAAATCACGCAAATGAAATTCATGCTCTTATTCGAGCGAGTGATCCTCAGCCTGGTGCTTGGACTATTCATAATGGTAACGAAATAATGTTGTACGATGTAAAAATAATTAATGACCTTCAAAATATACCAGGTAGTATCTGTGATATTAATGAAGAAGATGGAATACAAATAAGCACAGGTCATGGTACAGTATCTATTCAGAAATTTCGATATAATGGGAAAAAGATGAGCGCAATGGAATACGCAAAAATGAGTGAGATGACTGTCGGCGATATTTTAGGAAATTAAAAATAAATATAAATTAAAAAAGAGATTACGAGAATGACAACAGATATAGAAATTGCAAGAGCTGCCAAACCACAAAACATTAATAAGATAGCAGAAAAGCTTGGATTAGGTGAAAACGACATCCAAACATATGGCGGGCTAAAGGCAAAAGTCTCATTTGACTTCATTAATAACTTAAAAAGCAAGAAAAATGGGAAACTTATTCTTGTCACTGCCATTACGCCAACACCGGCTGGTGAAGGTAAAACAACAACGACTGTCGGGCTCGGTGATGGCCTTAATAAACTTGGAAAAAAAGCAACAATTTGTATTCGCGAACCATCCTTGGGGCCATGCTTTGGAATGAAAGGTGGTGCGGCGGGCGGAGGCTATTCGCAAGTTATTCCTATGGAAGATATAAATCTCCACTTCACAGGAGACTTTCATGCTATTGGAATTGCACATAATCTTCTCTGCGCAATGGTTGATAACCATATTTACTGGGGTAATGCACTTAACATTGACACACGTAGAATAGCAATCCGTAGAGTGCTTGATATGAATGAGAGGTCGCTCCGAGAAATAGTTTCCTCGCTTGGGGGTGTTTCAAATGGCTACCCGAGATCCGATGGTTTTGACATTACAGTTGCTTCAGAGGTAATGGCAATATTTTGTCTGTCCAGCAGCTTAGAAGAGCTAACAGAAAAACTTGGTAAGATCGTAGTCGCGTATACAAGGGACAAGGAGCCAATAACAGCCGAGCAAATTGGTGCAAATAAAGCAATGGCTGTTTTATTAAAAGATGCTCTAATGCCAAACCTAGTTCAGACCTTAGAAAATAATCCAGCATTTGTACATGGAGGCCCCTTTGCAAATATAGCACATGGATGCAATTCAATCATATCAACAAACTTAGCACTGAAATTATCTGATTTTGTAATTACTGAAGCTGGCTTTGGTGCAGACTTAGGAGCTGAAAAGTTTTTTGATATAAAATGCCGCTATCTCACTGAGAAACCATCCGTTGCAGTTGTAGTTGCGACAGTGAGAGCTCTTAAAATGCATGGCGGGGTAAAGGTTGATCAATTAAAAGAAGAGAATATTGGTGCCGTCTTGACCGGTTCTGCTAACTTAATAAGACATTTGGAGAATATATCAAAATTTGGTGTGCCGACTGTCGTGTGCATAAATAGATTCATAAATGATACTGACAGTGAGATAGGCGCAATAATCGAAGCAATAGATAAGAGTGGAATTAATAGTAAAGTGATATTATCTAACCACTGGGCTGAGGGTGGCAATGGTATTACAAATCTTGCGAGTGAAGTCATAAATATATGTGAGAATATTGACTTAGATTTTATGCATTTATATGAATTAGATGATGGAATTGAGCTTAAAATAAATAAAATTGCACGGGAAATATATCGCGCAAAAGACGTTGTCTTGAGCAAAAAAGTTAAAACTCAAATTAATGATTTAGAAAAGAACGGTTTTAGCGATCTTCCGATTTGTATGGCAAAGACGCAGTATTCATTCTCAACAGATCCAACTTTAAAAAATGCTCCCATAGATCATGATATTGAAATAAGAGAGCTCAGGTTGTCAGCTGGCGCAGGTTTTATCGTTGCTATAGCTGGCGATATCATGACAATGCCTGGATTGCCGAGAAAGCCATCTGCAGAAAATATTTATTTAGACGAAGATGGCAATATTGAAGGCTTATTCTAGATAATAGGACAGATAATATGAAAAAAATATGTGTGTTAGGTGGAGGGGCTATTGGCTCTTGTGTTTCGGCATCACTCACTGATGCTGGATTAGATGTTTTATTAGTTGATCAATGGGCAGATCATATTAATAAAATTAGATCAGATGGACTTACCATAACTACTAAAGAAGGGGAAAAAAATACAAAGGTATCTGCATATCATATGAGTGATTTAGCAAAGTTACAGCCCCAATTCGATTTTGTATTCATGGCTGTTAAGGCATATGATACCCAATGGGTATCAAAGTTCGCTTCAGTATATTTAAAAGATAAAGGTGTTTTTGTTGGCTTACAAAATGCATATAATGACGATTTAAATGCGGATATGGTTGGTAAAGAAAATGTAATTGGTGCTGTCGTTGAGTTAAGTTGTGAAATATTTAACCCTGGATTTGTACAGAGGAACACAGTTCCATCTGGGACTTGGTTTGCTGTTGGGGAGTTAAATGGAGAAATTACTCCAAGACTTAAAGAGGTCCAGAATATTATGTTAAATGTTGGCAAATGTGATCTAACTGACAATATTTATGGGGCAAAATGGACCAAGCTAATTGCGAATTCAATGACATGCCCATTTTCATCTTTGAATTTGAAAAATTGGGAAGCGGTAAAATTGCCTGGAATGTTTGATTTCTCGGTCGGGGTTGGTAGAGAATCTTTCAAGGTTGGAAAAGCACTAGGCTATATGATTGAACCACTTTTTGGTCTGACAAATGAGGATATCGGGAATGCTGGTGAAGATGCTGCTGAACTTGTTATGAAAAAAATGGTTAAAGATGTTGGTCCCAATGCAAGGACACATGCAGCTCAAGACCATGTTAAAGGACGGAGAAGCGAGATTGAGTTTATTAACGGCAGAGTTTCAAGTGAGGGGCGGAAACTAGGCATTTCAACGCCATATAATGATGCTGTTGTAGAAATCGCTAAAATGACACACAGAGGTGAAATAGATTTAGATCCGTCAAACACTAATATTTTATTTAAAAAACTAGAAGAGCTTATTAAAGAATAGCTATCTCTCAAAATCTGATTTCTCGTCAAATGGTAAGTTATTAAAATATCTTCTAACACAGTCCAGAGCCATTTCGACACTTCCGAGCGTTATTCTGTGCTCGTCACCAATAAACTTACCGACTCTTGATTTTGTATCACTTTCTGAAGACATTGTAATATAGGTGTCGGCTTCATTTTCCGCTTGGTAATCTATCATTACCGAGAGGGAGTAATCAGTCATGTAGGACTCTCTAACTTTTGATGCAATTTCCTCATTGAGTTCAATTGAGGGCTTATTTTTTGAAAGCTTGAATTTATCTACGAGAGAACCCAAATTATTTGAGCTAATGGAAAATTTGAGCTGATCGCCCTTCTTATCAATTGTAGAAATTCTCTTACCTATATTACCCCATGTAAGATATTCACAGATAGATATTGTTTGATTAATTTTTTGGAGTAATTCGAAGATTGATCCTTCCAGCGTGTTTTTGTCCTCTGCAAATATATAATTTCCAAGAGTCTTTCTCACTTCATCTTCAACAGGTTTGAGGTTTTTCTCAATTTGACTTAAAGATTTCCCCTTGATTGATAGTTTTGTTTCAAGCTGGGGAAAATGAGCTTGAAAACCAAGTTTTACAATTTTATCTGGAGATAAATCAACGACGTCCTTCAAAAGAGTGTCTGCTCTCGACTCTCCAATACCATATGAATGGAAGGTTTTTAGTTTTGTTACTATATTTTCACCCGATAACTCCAATAGTCTTGGAATGATCTCATCTTGTAGCATAAGAAAAAGCTCTCTTGGAACACCTGGGGTGAAGAAAAAACGAGCCTTTTTAATATTTACTGCAAAGCCACATGCAGTACCAATTGGGTTATTAATTAATTCAGAAGTTTTAGGTAGCATAGCTTGTTTTTTATTATTCTCAGTCATTACTCGGCCTCTCTTGATGAAAAATTTTTCCATAATCTGAAGCCATTCCTGTCTCAGTTCCAGCTCATTCCCCGATGCGATAGCAGCAACTTCCTGAGATAGGTCATCAACGGTAGGTCCAAGTCCACCATTAACAATCACCGCATCAGCCCTTTCAGATGCTAATTGAAATGATTTTAGTAAGTCTTCTCTGTTATCTCCAACAGTAGTTCCCCAAATAACATCCAGGCCCGCCTCTTCAAGCTTTCCACTCATATATGCAAAATTAGAATTAATGATTTTACCACTAAGTACCTCGTCACCGGTGCATATAATTTCTATTTTCATAATTTTTACGTCCTTCCACTATCTAATTTTAGGTACCTAAAACCAATGAGATACCAAAATAATACCATAATTTGGATAGCTAATATTATCACAAAACTTACATTATATGCCATTGGGTTATATGTTATTCCATTAATAAGCGGGAATAAATCTATTACGACGCCTACAAGCCATTGAATAAAAAATGCGATTACAAAAGTACCAAGGTTGACAATAGTATTTGCTCGTGATGACAAAGACATTCCAAATTTCGCTGTTACCCAAGGATAAGATAGAATACCCCCCTGACCAGTCATAGCAAAAATAATCCAAAAGTAGGCCCCAATATTTGGAGAAAAAAAGATAATTGGTATTAGAGAAAATATATGAATGATTAAAATTATTGTAAGAATTTTTAGAATACCAACATTAAATTTACCAAGTATTTTAGCTGTTAAACCACTCAAGAAAATACCGGATATTGCAGCTATTGCATTTATGGTTAATCCAGTTGCAACATCATCTCGACTATAATAAGCCACATTGCTGAACCAAGGTCCAGCCCATAATGTTAACAAGGCAATATGTGAACCACCTGTAATCCAAACCAAAGGACCTAAGCGCCATATGGATGGATCGCGTAAAACTATTTTTAGATCTCGCAATCGATCAATTACAGGTTTTGAGTTATCTGTGTATCCCTGCTTTGGAATTAGGATATATGTTAAAAAGACGACAATAAAGATTAAGATAATAAATACTCCATAGGTTCCTCTCCAAGTGAAGAAATTAAGTAAGTATTCAGTGGGCCAGCTTGTGACGAGTAATCCGACTTGACCCGCGCTCATGATTATTCCATTTCCAAGCGCTGCATTTTCAGGTTTTAAATACATGCTAACGGCTCGAAATCCACTCATTAACGATCCTGAGAAACCAACCCCTATCATTAATCTGGCAAATGTCATTACATAGATATTTGAGCTCAATGCAAAAACAATACAACCAACTGCAGCAAGCAGTAGAAGGGTAATCTGTACTTTTTTTGGGCCATGACTATCCAAATAAACACCGAGTGGTATTTGTGCGAGCGCATGAGCTATTAACAATGTTGATGTTAGGAAACCTAACGAGGAAGCCGTGAGATTAATATCAGCAATTAAATTTGGAGCAAGTATCCCATTAATTGACCGAAATATTATAGCAAGTAGATATCCAAGTATGAATATTGTGATTATTAATACAGATTGTTTCATAAAGTTTTGATGACTAGTTATCTAATATGATCACGCTATCTTATATCCTATTGCTCATCAATAGGATTTATTATTGAGGCCATAACGTCATTCAGATGTACCGTACCAATGTATTTTTTCTTTGAATTTAGGACATCAACTTCGTTGATATTGCTTGAAATCATGATTCGCACAGCTTCTTCAAGCTTTGTTTCTTTTTTGATAGTAATTTTTGAAAATGTATCTTTCGAGAGCTTTTTCATAACTTTTTCACATTCGATTACCTTACCTCTATTCACTTGTGCTGTAAAATTTGATATGTAAGAGTCATGAGGATTTAAAATGATATCCTGACCTGTACCTGATTGTATTATCTTTCCATCTCTAAGTATTGCGATATTATCTCCTAACTTAAGTGCTTCGTCTAAATCATGGGTTATGAAGACTATTGTTTTCTTTAACTCCTTTTGAAGTGTAATTAGCATATCTTGCATTTCAATT
Source organism: uncultured OCS116 cluster bacterium (assembly GCA_902632055.1). Lineage (GTDB taxonomy): Bacteria > Pseudomonadota > Alphaproteobacteria > Rhizobiales > TMED25 > TMED25. Next base: position 40,672 of record CACPAS010000008.1, read on the forward strand.
CTTATGAGAGGATCTAGTGCTGAAAAGGGCTCATCCATTAATAATATGGGCGCATCGTTTGCCAGAGCGCGTGCAATACCAACCCGTTGCTGCATACCACCCGAAAGTTGATTTGGGTGATAATTTTCAAACCCATCAAGCCCAACCTTATCAATCCAATATTTTGCTGTATTCTCAAGTTCAGGACTCTTTACGCCCCTAATTTGGAGACCAAAGTATGTATTTGATAGAACAGTTCGATGGGGTAGAAGCGCAAATTTTTGAAATACCATTGCAAAATTTTCGCGTCTGAAGTTGATTAAATCCTTTTTATTCAATTCAGTAACATTAATGTTATTTACAATTATCTCTCCCGATGTTGGTCTAATAAGTTGATTAAGGTGTCTTATCAATGTTGATTTTCCGGATCCCGAGAGTCCCATAAAGACTTGGATTTTATTTTTTGGTATATCTATATTGATGTTCTGTAGTCCAATGACGTGGCTATAGTCATTTTGAAGTTCATTCTTGTCAATATCATTTTTTACAAGTTCGATAACACTATCAGGATTTTCACCAAATACTTTAGAGACATTCTTTAGTCTGATGTATGGTTTATTTATCATCTGCAGTACCATGACTTTCTTGTATTCTTTTCCCGTAGGCTTGACTAATTCGATCAAAAACAATTGCAATACCAACGATTGCAAAACCATTAAATATACCAAGCGTAAAGTACTGATTCTGAATTGCTAGCAACACTGGTTGACCGAGACCGGTTACCCCAATCATTGATGCAATTACTACCATTGATAATGCAAGCATTATTGTTTGATTTATTCCTGCCATTATTGTTGGCAGTGCAAGAGGTATTTGTATGTATATTAGTTTTTGGGAATTTGATGCACCGTATGAGTCAGCAGCTTCAATAACAGCTTGGTTTACCAGTCTAATACCCAAATTTGTCAGTCTGATCATTGGCGGTATTGAATAAACAACAACAGCGATAAGCCCGGGAATTTTACCAATTCCTAATAGCATTACAACTGGTATCAAGTAAACAAAACTAGGCATAGTCTGCATAACATCTAAAACAGGGTTCATGGCTCTTTGAAAGTGGTTTGACTTTGCCATCAATATTCCAATGGGAATTCCAATAACAATCGCTAAAAAAGCTGCAACAAATGTTATGGATATTGTTTTCATAGTATTTTCCCACATATCAAAGTAGCCGATGAGTGCTAGGATAATTATTACAGACAGAACAATTTTTATATTTTTTGAGCCTAACCAAGCAATTATTGCGATTATGGCCATTATGATCGGCCAAGGTGTGTTTATGAGAAACTGCTCCGACTCTATTAATAGAAACCTAATCGGATCAAAGAATGACTCAATATTATCACCATAATTTCGTGAAAAATTTAAAAAACTTGAATCAATTGTCTTTTTTAGAGATCTAAGTGTCTCAGTGTCTATTGATGGAAATTCGGTAAGTATTGACATGCGTTCGCAATCTATATCCTAGGAGAGAGAGCGTCTCTCCTAGGATAAGTAATGAATGTTATAGAGCTTCGAGGACCCTATTCTTTACGGCTTCTGAGACCCAAGCAGACCAATCATCTTGATTGTTTTCAAGATAATAGATTGCTCCTTCTTCACCTGTTGCTTGGTTATCTGCCATCCATGCCAACAAACTATTCATTGTTGCATTATCAAAGTCTCTTGTTGAGATATAATCCATTGCAACGGAGGCTTCTTCAGAAAAATTGCTTGTTACGACAGTTTCAACTGCTGAAAATGCCCAAGCATTTGGTTTTGGGTTTGCGCAATCTGCAACACCTGTGCAGTTTGCCCATTCTTCACCGTCATGTTCTACATTTGGCTCTAGCATATACATAGGTAGCTTTCCAAGTATGGCAGTTGGTGCCCAATAGTAAGTTAGTAAGTTTGTGCCATCATTTACAGCCTTACTTATTAGCGCGTCCAATCCAGCTGATGAGCCTGGATCTATGAGATCCCAGCCTTTTGCATCCATATCATAAGCGTTGTATAGATTCTGATTTATATATTGGCAGGCCCACCCTGCAGGACAACCAACTAAAGCACCCCTTTCAGGATTTTCTGGATTTGGAAATAAATCAGGTCTGGCAATCACATCTTCCCATGTTTTGAGCTCAGGATTTGCAGCTAATGTTGCTTCTGGAATGAACCAACCTTCTTCACCACCTTGAGAGAAAACATTTCCAACTGAAATTAATCTTCCTTCTTCTTTTGCGGCATCAAGTGGAGCTCTTAGTGAGTTTGACCAAAGCTCTGGTGCAACGTCTGGTTCACCTTTTTCATTCATTGATGTGAATGTTGGCACAGTATCTCCTGGCACCAGTTCAACATTACATTCATATCCATGTGTTAGAATTATTCTATCGATTTCGGCAATAGCTTGCGCTGATGACCAATTCATATTCGCTATAGTAACAGATCCACAGTCTGCGAGTTTTGTATCCTCTTTTACTGCATTATTGAGGATAATCCCGCCTGCGATTAATACTACTACGACGATTGGTAATATATATTTATTCATAAACTTTCCTATTTTTTTCTTTTTTAAAGAGGTGATACCTTAACATACTTTTTTAGTAATTATAACCGTGAGACCCTTTTTTCTGTGAATTGCGCTCATAACATATTGTATTTAATGATTTTTTTTTTTCATCAATAAAAGAAAAACCTCCTATTTATAAAAAATAGGAGGTTAATTGAAAAATATTACAAAGTATAATTTATATTTTAGCTAGCAGATTCAAATAGGCTATTTACGTATTCCCAATTTACTAAATTATCAAACCATGCTTCTAAATATTTCGGTCTGGCATTTCTGTAGTCTATGTAATATGAGTGCTCCCAAACATCGCAACCAAGCAATGGCGTTGCTCCATTGATAAGAGGGTTTTCGCCATTTGGGGTTTTAGAGATATTTAACTTTCCATCTTTTAACTCGAGCCAACACCACCCAGAACCAAATTGGGTAACACCCGCGTTAATAAAATCAGATCTCATTTTATCAATACCACCGAGGTCTTCATCTATTTTCTTTTCAAGGTTTGATGGTATTTTTCCTGATCCATTTGGAGTCATCATGTTCCAAAAATGAAGGTGATTGTAATGTTGTGCTGCATTATTAAATAATCCCGGATTTGTACCATGGGACTTAATGACAACATCTTCTAATGACTCATTTGATAAATCAGAGTCAGCCAGTAGATTGTTACCGTTTGTTACATATGCTAAATGATGCTTGTCATGATGAAATTCTAAAGTTTCTGCTGACATAAATGGCGCTAGTGCGTCATGTGAATAGGGTAAGTCAGGTAGCTCAAATGCCATTTTTTTCTCCGTTTGTAAATTAAATTAATAAAAATGTTATCATCTAAATATAATAATTTAAATCAAAATATCAAATAATGACTGTACGAATTTTAATAAAAAGCTTGAATTCCTGTTTGAGACCGGCCGAGAATGAGCGAGTGTATATTTGAAGTTCCTTCATATGTATTAACAGTTTCCAAGTTAAGCAGATGGCGAATAATATGATAATCTTCAGATATTCCATTTCCGCCTAATATATCTCGAGATTTACGAGCAATATCGAGTGCCATTAAACAATTATTTCGTTTAAGCAACGAAATTGCAGCTGGATTGATTTTTCTCTTATCAAGCTCCCTTCCAAGTTTCAGGGCCCCAAGTTTTGCCAGTGTGACTTGCGTTTGGCAATCTACTAGATCTTTTTGAATGAGCTGATTACTTGCAATTGGCCTGTTGAATTGTTTCCTGTCGAGTGCATATTCACGTGCAGTATGCCAGCAAAATTCTGCTGCACCAACTGTTCCCCAAGAAATTCCAAATCTCGCTTTATTCAAGCATGAAAAAGGTCCCTTCAGTCCACTCACACTGGGTAGCCGACAATCATCGTCAACGTGTGTCTCATCCATGTGAATCTGACCTGTAGAAGAGGCCCTTAGTGATAGTTTTCCATCTATCTTTTCAGCACGAAATTTATGTTTATTTTTATCGAGTATAAAACCTTGAATATCATAATCATCAGTTTTTGCCCAAACGATTGCCACATCTGCAATCGGTGCATTAGTAATCCAAGTTTTTGAACCGTTTAAAACCCATCCATTACCAGCTTTCTTTGCCGTGGTTTGCATGCTTGATGGGTCTGACCCATGATCTGGTTCTGTTAATCCAAAGCAGCCTATTAGTTTTCCCTTAATAAGTTCTGGAATATATTTTTTTTTCTGTTCATCACTACCAAATTCAAAAATTGGATGAATGACAAGGGAGCTTTGAACACTCATTGCCGATCTGTATCCAGAGTCAACCTTTTCAATCTCATAAGCTATGAGGCCATAGCAAACATGATTTAATTCTGCCCCGTCATATTTTGCTGGTATTGTCGGTGCAATAAGGCCAAGTTTACCGAGCTCCTGTAAGATGCTTTTATCGAATATTTCTTTTTTAAAAGCTTCTTTAACTCTTGGAAATAATTCTTTAGATGAATATTCATGTGCAGTCTTTTGAACAAGTTTTTCTTCATTTGAAAATTCGTCACTAATTCCAAGAATATCGTCCCAATCTTGATCAGGTAGATTTTTCTCAAAATTATTTGCCATTAAGTTTATCTTTCTTTTCAAAACCCATTGCATTTCCATTGATGCAGTATCTAAGACCCGTTGGTTTGGGGCCGTCATTAAAAAGGTGTCCCAGATGGGCATCACAATTTGCACATTTCACTTCTGTTCGGATCATGAAATGACTATTATCGCTATGCTCAGAAATATTCATCTTGTATTCTGTATCATAGAAACTTGGCCAACCAGAGCCTGAGTCATACTTATGGGTTGAAGCAAATAATGGTGTATTACAACAAATGCATGTGAAGGTACCATCTGATTTTTCATTTAGATGTGGTCCTGTAAAAGGACGCTCTGTTCCAGACTCCCTAGTAACATAATATTGCAATTCAGTTAGATTTTCATTTCGTTTATTCATTATTTTATTCTATCACATTTACGCAAATAGATAAAATAGCAGAAATAAACCAAGCAGAATTGCCGTCCACAGCGCCATATTTCCGGTTGACCAAGAGCGTCCAAGCATCCCAGAAGGACCACTATGCTTGTGCAAACTTTTAATTGTTTGAGTTCCTAAATTATCTATAGAATGAATAAGAGTATGTACCTTTTTGAGTAAGTAAGTGTCAAATAAATTGACAACTAATACACCAAATTTTCTCCAGAACCAGTCGAAATCAAGCGTAATGGTAAGCGTTCGTTTTAAATACTTCAATAGAATGAAAAATGCTAAACCGGAGAACATCAGTAGTTGCAATTGCGATGATACATGATCCAATGTATATGGTACATATTTGACGTCATATGGCAGAATTGAATAAAGTAGACCAGGAAAAACACCAATTAATATACACAGCGCTGATAAAAGTATCATTGCAAACCTCATATTTTTTGGGGGGTCCTGGGCTTTAATTTTCGCATCTTTTTGAAAAAATACAAACCATGGGACTTTTATTCCAGCATGCAGAAAAACCCCAGCAGATGCCATTGTCAAGAGAAGCCACAATATCTTGAGTTCTTCATATACGGTAGCCTGTACAGTTAGAGACTTGGATATGAAACCTGAGGTTAAAGGAAATGCAGATATTGATAGTGCGCCAATGATACCACAAATCATCGTAAGAGGCATTGTCTTATACAAACCACCTAGATCAGTGCATTTTGTACGTCCTGTGATGTAAAATACTGAACCAGCGCTCATCAGTAGTAGGGCCTTGTATATAATGTGCGTAAAGGCATGTGAGGATGCGCCATTTATCGCTATTTCAGTTCCAATACCAACTGCTACAATCATAAAGCCGACCTGATTAACGATAGAGTATGACAGG
>CACPAS010000009.1 GCA_902632055.1 uncultured OCS116 cluster bacterium
GATTATGTGGGAAAAGGCTTATCAGGTGGAAAACTGATTATTTATCCGAATCCAAAATCAAAAATTAATCCAAACAAAAGTATGATTGTTGGCAATACCGTTCTCTATGGTGGTATCAGCGGTGAATGCTACTTTAGAGGGATAGCTGGGGAGCGTTTTGCCGTGAGGAATTCTGGCGCAATTGCAGTTGTTGAAGGAACAGGAGATCATGGCTGCGAATATATGACTGGCGGTTGTATAGTTATACTCGGTGAGACAGGAAGAAATTTCGCGGCTGGTATGTCAGGCGGTGTCGCCTATGTATTAGATGAATTTGATAGATTTACTGCTAGATGCAACCTATCAATGGTTGAACTTGAACCAATTATATCAGAAGATGATTTATTAGAGAGGCTTCAACATCAGGGGGGCGACCTTGAAACAAAGGGAAAAGTTGATATATTAAAGTCGATGACGAAATTTGATGCTGAAAGGATATACAAACTAGTTCAAAATCATTATAGTTATACAGGTTCTGATAAAGCAAAACAGATATTAGACAACTGGGATGAATTCCTACCCAAGTTTGTTAAAGTGATGCCAGTTGATTATAGACGGGCTTTGATTGAGATTGAAAAACAAAAACTTGAATTAGTGAAATAAGGCATTAGGCTCGAAAGGTTATTATATGGGAAAAGTTACCGGTTTTCTTGAAATTGACAGATATGACAGGAAATACAAGCCTGCTGCTGATAGAGTCAGGAATTTCAATGAGTTTGTAATTCCTCTCAGTGACTCCGAAACAAAAAAACAAGCTGCGAGATGTATGGACTGTGGTATTCCATTCTGTCATAACGGTTGTCCAGTAAACAATCAAATACCCGACTGGAATGATTTAGTATATACTGGGAATTGGGAACAGGCTGCGTCAAATCTTCATTCAACTAATAATTTTCCAGAATTTACTGGGAGAATTTGTCCTGCTCCGTGTGAGGCATCTTGTACGCTAAATATAACAGACGAGCCGGTGACAATTAAGACCGTCGAATGTGCTATCGTAGATAAGGCATGGCAAAATGGCTGGATAAGGCCAGTTATTGCCTCTGTTAAAACAGGAAAAAGAATAGCAATAATCGGTTCAGGACCAGCTGGACTTGCTGCTGCGCAACAGTTAGCCAGACAAGGGCATTCGGTTAGTGTATATGAGAAGAATTCAAAGGCTGGAGGGTTGTTAAGATATGGTATACCAGACTTCAAAATGGAAAAACACCATATTGATAGAAGGGTTGAACAAATGGAAGCCGAAGGAGTAAACTTCCATTTCGATAAAAATATTGGAGTAGATGTAAAATTTGCTGAAATTCAAGAAGATTATGATGCAATCATACTTACGGGTGGTTCAGAAAAACCTCGTGACTTAACTATTGAAGGTAGAGATCTTGACGGTGTCCACTTCGCAATGGATTTCCTGCCTATGCAAAATAGGATAGTATCATATGAAATATCCGATAATGAACGTACAATATCAGCAAATGGTAAGCATGTAGTTGTAATTGGGGGAGGTGATACGGGGTCTGATTGCATTGGAACCTCTTTCAGACAAGGCGCTCTATCTGTAACACAATTAGAGATTATGCCAGAACCACCGGAAAAAGAAAATAAAGAACTGACTTGGCCATTTTGGCCGCTAAAGATGAGAACATCATCCAGTCAAGCTGAAGGTGCGGCTCGTGACTTTTCTGTATTAACCGAGAGTTTTAAGGGAATTGATGGGATGCTCACCGGCTTAAATTGTATAAAAGTAGATAATAATCTGAAAAAAAGTTGAAAATTCTGAATTTGAGATAAGGGCTGATTTAGTCCTTTTAGCTATGGGGTTTGTCCACCCAATTTACGAAGGGCTGCTCAAAGAAACCGGTGTTGATCTTAATGATAGGGGAAATGTTCACGCAAATGATATAGATTATAAGACAAATATCGATAATATATTTGTTGCCGGAGATATGAGACGTGGGCAGTCTCTAGTAGTATGGGCGATACGAGAAGGAAGACAAGTAGCACATTCTGTCGATAAATTCCTTATGGGGCAAACCAAACTGCCAAGGTAATTCAATTAAACATTTTCTTGACTTTATTTTAATTGGGAAATAATAGTAACTAGGGAAAAAAATGAAAGTAAAGAACTCACTCAAATCACTAAAAAGTAGGCATCGTGCAAACAGAGTTGTGCGTCGCAAAGGTCGTCTTTATGTTATCAATAAAGTTAACAAGCGTTTCAAAGCAAGACAAGGTTAATTCTAAAACCAATGGGAGATCAATACCAAGATATTACCCAGCCCTACAATATAATTAAAAAGAAAAATACAAACACACTGCTTATTTGTGATCACGCATCTAACTTAATACCACCAAAATATGAAAACTTAGGTCTATCTGAGAAATTATTATCTGAGCATATTTCATATGATATTGGGGCCGCAGGGCTTACACGAAAAATGTGTAATTTAATGAATTCACAAGCTATACTATCAAATTTTTCACGCCTGCTAATTGATCCAAATAGATCAGTTGACGATCCCACATTGATAATGCGTTTTGCGGATAAATTCATAATACCCGGTAATAGGTATATTACTAATAATGACACAAGAATGAGAGTGAAAGAGTATTACAATCAATATCATAAAAAGATTGAGGACGTCATAACATCTTCATTGAATGACAACACTGTGCCGATATTGATTTCTATTCACTCGTTTACTCGTAAATTCAGGGATAAGATTAGACCATGGGAAATATCAATACTTTGGGACTCTGATGACAGAATATCAGCCCCACTTATCAATTACCTGGAATGTGATAATAAGTATGTTATCGGTAATAACCAGCCATATAAGGGTTATTTAAGAGGGGATACATTATATACACATGCGACATCCCGGGGATTACCACATGTCTTAATAGAAGTTAGGAATGACTTGATTGCAAATAATGACGGCCAAGAAACGATTGCAAATTACCTCTCAAAAAAATTAATGCAAGTAATTAATGCAAATAAAAGAAATCTTAGTAAAATAAAGCAATTTGGCACTAGATCTCATTAATGGAGGTAGTTATGACTAATGAGGAAAAGATTAAAGCCGAGGTTTTTGATAGGCTTGTCCTACATTTACAAGGTGATACAGAATTACAAAATATAGACTTGATGAAACTTGCAGGATTTTGCAGGAATTGTCTCGCAAAATGGTATATGGAAGCTTCAGCCAGTAAGGCATCTCCAATTGAATATGAGGATGCAAGGAAGGTCATTTATGGTATGCCATATGATGATTGGAAAAAAAAATATCAAAAGTGAGTGACTAAAAACTAATCAGAAGATTGCTTCGATACGTATATCTAAAGAGGTTATAATGCTACAGAAAAAAGTCGATAAATTACCAGAATGGGATCTTACAGATCTCTATGATGCACCAGAAAGTGCCAAATTCATATCGGATATGGAGCAATTGAAAAAAAGTGTTCAGAATTTTGAAGCAGAGTACAAAAAAAATATTCTTATCAAAAATTCATCAGACAGTGAGAATGTAAAAAGATTAAAAAAATCAATTGTTTTATATGAGGGTATTTTAAATGCAATGGGTAAATTATCTGGTTTTGCTACATTGCATCACGTGACAGCTACAAGTGACCCGAGTAGAACTAAGTTTTATGGTGATACACAAGTTAAAATTACCGAAATTTCTAATAAAATAATATTTTATGAGCTTGAGCTTAACAGCCTTCCAGAGGATATGATCGAAGTGTTATTGAATGACAAAGAATTGTCGCCTTATAGGTCTTGGTTCGAAAATATAAGAAAATATAAGCCCCATCAGCTGTCTGATGAAGTTGAACAAATATTTCACGACAAAAGCATGACCTCATTCTCAGCTTGGAACAGGTTATTTGACCAAACAATATCAAACATGAAGGTTGTTATTGATGGTGAGTCAAAGAGCTTAGAAGAAGCATTAAATTACCTTCTGTCGCCTCTAGAGAAAGACCGAAAAAATGCATTCTTAAGCGTAACAACAAAGCTAAAGGAAAATATTACACTATTTACACACATCATGAATACAATATGCCAAGATAAGTCAATATCAGATAAGTGGAGAAAATATAAATACCCACAGCAATCCCGACACCTTGCAAATAATATCGAACCAGAAGTTGTGGATGCATTGGTTAGTGCAGTAGAGCTTAACTATACAAATACGAGTCATAGGTATTACAAACTAAAGTCAGAAATCTTAGGTAAGAAGCATCTGGAGAGTTGGGACAGGAATGCCCCTTTACCAGACACGAAAACAAAAGAAATAAAATGGAGTGATGCAAAAGATATTGTAATTGAGGCTTATGATGAGTTTTCTCCTGATCTTGCAAAAATTGTTAAGAGATTCTTTGATGATAAATGGATTGACGCGAAAATAAGAGATGGAAAAGTTACTGGCGCGTTTGCTCATCCAGTGACAACTGATACTCATCCATACATACTCATGAATTATCAAGGAAAGCCGCGAGATGTAATGACCCTTGCTCACGAATTGGGTCATGGGATACATCAGGTATTGGCGTCAGACTTAGGACCACTTCTTTCTGACACACCACTGACTCTTGCTGAGACCGCAAGTGTCTTTGGCGAAATGCTAACATACAGAAAGCTCATAAAAAAAACTAAAAATGAATTTGAGCGAAAAGTTCTTTTAGCCTCTAAGATTGAAGACATGATTAATACTGTCATCAGGCAAATATCTTTCTATAAATTTGAGCAATTAGTTCATCAATCCAGAAAAGATGGGGAGCTCACTTCAGAAGATATAAATAATATTTGGTTGGAAACGCAAAAAAATAGTCTTGGTCCTTCAATTAAATTGGATAAACAGCATAAGTATCTATGGTCATATATACCTCATTTTATTCACAGCCCATTTTATGTCTATGCATACGCATTTGGCGATTGTTTGGTTAATTCTCTCTATTCAGTTTATGAGAGAGATCGACGCGGATTTGTTACAAAATATACGGACCTATTAGCTTCAGGTGGATCAAAGCATCACAAGGAATTGCTTCAACCATTTAACCTTGATGCCACTGATCCAAGCTTCTGGAATAATGGGATCTCTCTAATATCAGGAATGATAGATGATCTTGAGAAAATCTGCTAATGAACAACAAATTTACTGAAGAAAATAATTATACCAAAAGATTATCAAGGTATACGAGTGTTGGAAAAGAGTTTGGTAAATTTACTACAAAATTTCTCTTTAATACTATTATTTCCGAAAATAAATCTGAAAGAAATGCCTTGGCACTAAAAAATGCGCTTGGTACCCTCAAGGGTCCGCTTATGAAGATTGCGCAATTACTGTCTACCATTCCTGGTGCATTACCAGCAGAGTATTCAAATGAATTATCTCAGCTGCAAAGTATGGCCCCACCAATGGGTAAGGGGTTTGTGAGAAGGAGAATGATGAGTGAGCTTGGGACAAATTGGACTGATTCCTTCAGAAATTTTGATTATAGTCCTTTTGCCGCAGCTTCACTAGGTCAAGTTCATAAGGCTGTCACAAAAGAGGGTCGTGAGGTTGTTTGTAAGCTACAATATCCGGACATGAATTCAGCAGTAGAAGCGGACCTGAAGCAACTAGATGTGATATTTAAGATCAACAAAAATTTAGATCCAGCTATTGGTACTGATCAAATACGAAAAGAAATTGCTGAAAGGTTACGTGAAGAGCTCGATTATAAGCGTGAAGGAACTCATATGAAGCTATTCGGTGAGATACTTAAAGACTATGAAGACATTAGCATACCAAAATTGGTTGATGATCTTTGTACAGAAAAACTGCTTGTTATGACATATTTACACGGTGAACCCTTGATGGATTTTAAGAGCTCTACACAATCTGTGAGAAATAAGATTGCTGAGTGTCTATTTAGGGCATGGTGGATACCATTTGGACAGTATGGTGTAATTCATGGCGACCCACATCTTGGTAATTATTCAATAATTAAGAGAAAAAATGATGTATTGGGCATTAACCTGCTTGATTTTGGTTGCGTAAGGAGGTTTCACCCAGATTTTGTAGAAGGGGTAATTAATTTATATGATGGATTGAAATACAATAATCAGCAACTAGTGATTAGCTCTTATGAAAAGTGGGGATTTAAGAACTTAAATAGAGAATTGATCGATATCTTAAATATTTGGGCTAATTTTATTTACGGTCCACTGCTTGATAACAGAAAGAGAACAGTTGCAGACGGTACAGAACCCGAGCTTTATGGACGAAAAGAGGCTTTCAATGTTTACCAAGCCCTAAAAGACATAGGTCCCGTTGAAATACCAAGGGAGTTCGTTTTTATGGATAGAGCCGCGATTGGTCTTGGATCTGTTTTTCTTCATCTAAACGCGAATTTAAATTTGCATGACTTATTTGAAGAAGCGATCGACAACTTTAGTTCGGAAAAGTTATCAAAGAGACAAGCAAAAATTTTTAAGAAAACAGGTGTTGATTATGGTAGTTGATCATCATTTTACCCTTGAAAATCGGGCATATTTTGTTTAAATATAAAACATAAAAATTTAACTTTAGTTGGAAAACATAAATGGATTATGAAGAACACAATAAAACTTATAATGGTTTTATAAAGTTCACAAAATACACAACAATTCTCGTTATCCTAATCTTAGTTTTTCTTTTAGTCTTCGTATATTAATTCGTTAAATATAATGCAAATTTCCGTATTAACCGAGTATGATCAATTAGAAACAAGAGTGGCTTTGTCGCCAGATACGGTAAAAAAACTTGTTTCAAAGGGACTAAACGTCATAATACAATCTGGCTGTGGACAGCAATCAAATTATTCGGACCAGCAGTATGAAAATGCCGGCGCAACAGTAACAAGAACAATAAGCGATAAAGTACTTAGCTCTGATATTTTAGTTACAGTAAAAAGACCAGATAGTAAAATTCTCGCAAAATTAAATAAAAGTGCGATTGTAATTGGTCAAATGGACCCCTACGTAAGCCCAGCCGAGATGGATGAGTTTGCGAAGCATGGACATCAGCTTTTTTCCATGGAACTAATGCCCCGTATCACAAGGGCTCAGTCTATGGACGTACTGTCATCTCAATCGAATTTAGCTGGATACAAAGCAGTTATTGATAGTACAGCAGAATATAAAAAAGCAATTCCAATGATGATGACGGCAGCTGGGACTATTGCACCAGCAAAAATTTTTATAATGGGTGTGGGGGTAGCTGGGCTCCAAGCGATTGCGACTGCGAGGCGGTTGGGTGGTATTGTTACCGCTACGGATGTTAGGCCAGCTACAAAAGAGCAGGTAGAGTCACTCGGAGCCAAATTTATTGCTGTTGAAGATGAAGAGTTTAAGGCTGCTGAAACTGCTGCAGGTTATGCGAAAGAGATGTCAAAAGAGTATCAGGAAAAGCAAAGCCAGCTTGTTTCAGAACATATTAAGAACCAAGATATTGTTATCACCACCGCATTAATACCGGGAAGAAAAGCTCCAATACTCATCACCAAAAAAATGGTTGAAACAATGAAAGAGGGTTCTGTTATAGCTGATCTTGCGACAGAGAGAGGAGGTAATGTAGAAATTGCTCAGCCTGGAAAAAATACCATACATAACGGAGTTACGATATTGGGAACTGAGAATTTCGCGAGGCTACTACCAACGGATGCATCAAATTTATATGCGCAGAACGTATTGAAGTTTTTAGATGAAATAATTGATTATGAAAATCGGCAATTATCAATAAATTATGATGACGAAATAATAAATGGTATTCTAATATCAAGGGGTGGTAAGTTAATGCATTCAATGTATCAGAAGGGAGAATAATTATGGCTGTCGAAAAGACAATGACGGATATCGTAGATATGGCACATAATGTTGGATTAATGGGAACAGTTGATCCACTAATGTATAAATTTGCAATATTTATTCTTGCTATTTTTATTGGCTATTATGTGATTTGGAGTGTAACACCTGCCTTACACACACCACTCATGTCGGTAACAAATGCCATCTCGTCTGTTATAATTGTCGGCGCACTTTTGTCGCTTGGCGCAGAATTTATTGAGGGTCAGACAAGCCTTACAAATTTCTATATTGCAAAGGGCTTTGGTTTCGTCGCGCTAATACTTGCATCTATCAATATTTTTGGTGGCTTCTTTGTTACATATCGGATGCTATCAATGTATAAAAAGAAGGTAAAATAACGTGTCTGCTAATTTAATTTCATTCTTATATTTAGTTTCCGGAATATTTTTTATTTTAGCCCTCAGGGGATTATCGAATCCTGAGTCTGCAAGAATGGGAAACTATTTTGGAATTACAGGTATGATAATAGCGGCGCTGACAACACTCTTTATATCACCTCCATTTGGTTTGGATTTACTATTACTTTTGGGGGGTCTATTAATTGGTGGTACAATTGGTCTGGTTATTGCGAAGAAGATAGCCATGACTGCTATGCCACAACTTGTTGCCGCATTTCACTCACTGGTTGGCTTAGCTGCTGTACTGGTTGCATCTGCTGCATTATACGTTCCTTCATCAATGGGCATAGGCACAGTTGGCGATATTCATCTTGCAAGCTTAATCGAGATGGGCCTTGGTGTAATAATTGGTGCAATAACTTTCTCAGGATCAATCATTGCATTCCTTAAACTACAAGGATTAATGTCAGGATCACCAATTGTATTTCCAAAGCAACACCTCTTAAATCTTCTTATAGCGATCTCCATACTATCTCTTCTTGTTGTGTTTACTATGACTGAGTCTCATACAATTTATTGGACTATCGTATTATTATCATTTCTTATTGGGTTCTTGATTATCATACCAATCGGGGGTGCGGATATGCCTGTTGTTGTATCAATGCTTAACTCATATTCGGGTTGGGCTGCTGCAGGTATTGGATTCACTCTAGGAAATATAGCCCTTATCATAACAGGCGCTCTTGTAGGTTCATCAGGCGCAATATTATCATACATTATGTGTAAAGGAATGAACCGGTCATTTTTCAATGTGATACTCGGTGGCTTTGGTGGTGAAACATCATCAGCAAGTGGAGGCAGTACAGAAAATCGACCGGTGAAGCAGGGTTCTGCCGATGACGCAGCATTTATTATGAAAAATGCTGGCTCTGTAATAATCGTGCCAGGATACGGAATGGCAGTAGCGCAGGCACAACACGCACTTCGTGAAATGGTTGATATGCTAAAAGAAGCAGGGGTAAGTGTGTCTTATGCCATTCACCCGGTTGCCGGAAGAATGCCGGGTCACATGAATGTCTTGCTAGCTGAAGCTCAGGTGCCATATGACGAAGTATTTGAATTAGAGGATATAAATTCTCAGTTCAGTCAAACTGATGTTACTTTTGTCATTGGTGCAAATGATGTTACAAACCCTGCAGCAAAAACTGATACTACTAGCCCTATCTATGGAATGCCTATCTTGGATGTTGAGAAGTCAGGAACAATTTTATTCTTAAAAAGATCACTAGCCTCAGGATACGCTGGTGTCGAAAACGAATTATTTTTTAGGGATAACACAATGATGTTATTTGGTGATGCCAAGAAAATGGTTGAGGATATAGTTAAGGCCTTCTAACCCGTTTTATTTTTATTAATTCCTTTTTTGCTCTAGCGTTATTACGTTGCTTGGATAAAATTTTTTCATAATCAATTATAGCATCTTCAATCTTATTCAAATTCTTGAGGACGTCCGCCCTGATAAACAGTGCAGGTACTAAGCTTGGATCGTAGTTAAGCACTTGATTCAGGTCATCTAATGCATTGTGAAGTCTATTTAGCTGATGGTAGGATAAGGACCTATAGTATAAAGCGGTAACATTATTTGGCTTTAGACTTATTGAGAAGTCAAAATCTTGAATCGCTTCAGCGTGCAATTTGTATCTTTGTTTAATTTTTCCTCGCATCTCGTAAGCTAAGAAATTTTTCTCGTTATATTTAATTGCATTATCTAAATCACCCAATGCTAATTTTGAGTTATTGATGTCATCGTAGTAGATGGCTCTATTATAGTATGCCTTTGAATAATAGGGGTTTATGTTTAATGACATATCAAAATCATCTAAAGCTTGGTCGAAGTTGCCCAATGAATACTGGGCCTCTCCTCTGTAATTGTAAGCTTCGTATGCCTCTGGATCCGTGCTCAGTATAATAGTAAAGGTATTAATTGCATCGGTGAAATTACTCTGCCGCATATACTCCTTGCCCAATAATAAATACAGATCTAAATTTTCCTCATCATTATGCAACGCTGATTTTATTGATAAAATACTTTTCTCACTGCTATCGCTTTGGGGGTAAACTGAGTTTGTGTGGCTTTTTGGGGTCAGATTGTTGGTTGTTGCGCACCCGGTCAAGACGATTAAAACGTAAATGAGTAAGATAATTTTTTTTTTGGTCATATAATAGCAACGTACCTAATTTAATAGGTTCCAATCAATAAATTTCACTATTATAGTATAATGAGGGGGCGTTAATATCTATTTAAAATATATTTGAACCATCTCGGAGTAGTTTTTTTCTTGCAAGCTTTCTGCCTCGCCGAATTGCCTCAGCTTTCTCTCTTGCTCGCTTTTCAGACGGTTTTTCATAGTGATTTCTTAGTTTCATCTCTCTAAAAATACCCTCTCTTTGCATTTTCTTTTTTAATGCTTTCAGGGCTTGATCAACGTTATTATCTCTCACAGTTACTTGCAACTTCATCTCCAATTAACGATTTATATACGGATAATCCTCTACTTATAACTTATTATATATTTTTGTAAACATAAATAGGACATCTTGTTCAATATATATTATTATTTTAGCTCCTCAAGAAAATTTACATGTCCCATCTTTCGACCCTTTTTTGTTTCGGTCTTACCGTATATATATATTTTTTCATTTTTTGAGTTACTTTTAGTTTCCCAAATGTTGATGTCAGCGCCAATTAGGTTTAGCATTTTTGTCTTATAAATCAATTTTGGGGTTAATATCTCTAATCGTGATATAGCCCTGATATGCTGTTCAAATTGTGAAATGTCAGATCCATCCAGCGTCCAATGTCCTGAATTATGTACCCTTGGAGCTATCTCATTTACTAGTATTGTGCTATCTTTTAATATGAAAAACTCTATTGCAAGAACACCAATATAATTTAAATTTTTTATCATCTTTGTTGATATGTCTCTGAGAAAATTTTCAGTTTTTTTATCAATAGATGCGGGAACCTCTGAGGTATCAAGAATATGATTTTTATGGGTATTTTCAGCAGGCGGATATGTATAAGTATTTCCATAAGTATCACGTACGGATATTGTTGATACCTCAATGTTAAAATCAATAAATTCTTCTATTATGCATGGTTTTTTTCCAAATTCATGAAATGCTTCCTCTGCCTCTTTTATTGAATTTATTACTCTTTGACCCTTACCATCATATCCAAGATGACGGGTCTTCATCACACTCTTCTTATCGTAATTCCAATCGGTAAGATCTGAAATATTTACGACATTAATATATCTATTTGTTGCTATTTCATTATCTACACAAAAATTTTTTTCCAACAGACGATCTTGGCTGATTTTAATTGCGTCAGAGGGAGGAAATAATTTATCAGTTTTTGAAATAAAATTTATTGTATCTGATGGAATATTTTCAAATTCAACTGTTATGTAATCCACACTCTCCGAGAATTTAAGCAAACTTTGCTTATCGCTGTATTTGGCAATTGTTTGATAAGTTGAGTACATAAAGGCTGGACTTTCATGATCTGGGCAGTAAATATTTGTTTTAAAACCAAGATTTTTCGCAGCCTCAGCAAGCATCATACCGAGTTGACCGCCTCCCAATATACCGATAGTTTTCTCTATTTTGGTCATTTGGGGGTTTTATCTATCGACTTTGTTTGCTTATTTCTATATGTCCTGAGCATAGTAGATAATTTTTTATCATTTATTGATAGTATTGATATTGCCAATAACGCTGCATTACTAGAGCCAGATGTTCCAATTGCGAGTGTCCCAACGGGTATTCCTTTAGGCATCTGTACGATAGACAATAGACTGTCAACACCACTTAATAAGTGTGACTCTATGGGAACACCCAAAACTGGTAAGGTTGTCATTGATGCAACCATACCTGGGAGGTGGGCTGATCCACCAGCACCAGCAATGATTATAGAATAATTTTTTTCTGCATCTTTTGCAAAGTTATACAATCTATCGGGTGTTCTGTGTGCAGAAATAATTAATTTGTCGTAATCTTGTTCAAATTCATCAAGAATATCAGCTGCAAACTTCATTGTCTCCCAATCTGACTGTGAGCCCATGATTATTGCTATCTTATTCATCTACCCAACTCCAATATTAAACTGATATATTTGTGAACCCGTCATATATGAGTTTTATACTCACTAAAAATAACAGAATATAAATTATTTCATAGAATATTTTTGTTGGCAGTTTGTTTACAATCCAGATTCCAAAGAAAGTAAAGATCAATGATATTGGAAATAATATAAATGATGTGGTAATTGTACTCCGATTCATCTCGCCCAACATCATAAATGGAACTATCTTTAGCAAGTTATTCATCCAGAAAAATATCATAAAAGTTCCAGCGTAAGTCCGGTGGTCAAGCTTTAGCGGTAGAAGATACATTTGGTAAGGTGGTGCGCCAGTTAGTGTGACAAAGCTTGTAAAGCCGGTAATACTCCCCCAGATCGTACCCCTGAATACGCTGTGACCCCTCGGTTCTCTCTCTTTAGTAGTTCTCCAGTGGGATATAGTGAAAGATATTGCAATGAAACCGATAATTATTCTTATCCAATTGGGATTGACTTGTGATACCAAAATTGCGCCTATTAGGATACCAATAATGGATGTTGGGATTGTTATTAATAGGGTGGTTTTATCAAATGATTTTCGATAAGTCCAAACCGCAACGAGATCCAATATCAATAGAATTGGCATCAGAACAGCTGCTGCTTGCATTGGTGAAGCAACTATTGCCATTAATGGAACCGCTAGCACACCAAGCCCTGTGAGCCCTCCTTTAGATAATCCTATGAGAATTACAGAAGGAATAGCCATAGCATAAAATAATGGATCAATTATCATTTAGCGACATAAATAGAAGTTTTTTATAAAAAGACTTATGATTATAATTTATCAGTTGTATCTTCTGTTGACTGAAGTGTTTTATTTTCTTTTTGTGCTTCTCGTTCAACTCTTTTGGCAGCTCTTAAAACTAATTTATCAAGTTCTATCTGGGTACACAGTCCAAGTACAACCGGGTCCTGAGGTTGTATATTCCCGATATTCCAATGGGTCCTATTTCTGATAGACTCTATTGTTGATTTTGTCGTGCCCACAAGTCGAATTACTTCACTGTCTTTCAACTCAGGATGATTTCTTACGAGCCATGCAATTGCAGCGGGTCTATCTTGTCTCCTCGATAAGGGTGTATATTTTTTTTGTTTTTTTGTTGTAATTTCAGGTAGTTCAACAATTGTTTGGTTTAGCTTGAGTGCATGTTCACTATTATGTTCTGCAGCCTCAAGTTCTATTCTTGTGAGCTCACCAGACATTATTGGGTCCATTCCTCTTATCCCTTGAGCAACGTCCCCATCTGCAATCCCTTTCACTTCGAGTGGGTGTAAGCTACAAAATTCAGCTATCTGATCAAATGTTAAAGCTGTATTTTCAACGAGCCAAACAGCTGTTGCTTTCGGCATTAGAGGTGTTTGTGCCATAATTTACTCCATAAAGTCGGTATATAGAATATTAATATACTAATATTAATTTTGTTTCTATAAATATTCGAAATTTTTTTATTCTCTGGTAAGGATAATCTTACCAAAATGCTTACCACTTTTCATCAGATCATGCGCTTGATCTGCCTCCTCAAGGTGAAAACTCTTATAAATAATTGGTTTTATTTTGCCAGCCCCTATTAATGGTAGGATTTTTGATTCTATATCATTTGCTATCGCGGCTTTATACTCTAAATTTTTTGGACGGAGCACAGACCCTGTGTGAGTCAAACTTTTCCTCATGATATGGGAAAGATCAATTTTACAAAGACTCCCTTTCAGATATGCAATCTGAATAATACGAGCGTTCATTGCTGATAAAGCATAATTTTTGTTTGTGTAATCTCCGCCAACGATATCTAAGATTACATCTATTTCATTATATTTTGATTTCTTAATTTCTTCATAAAAGTCTTGGTTACTATAATTTACTACAAGATCCGCTCCAATTTTGTAGCATCTATTGAGTTTATCTCTATTGCTGGTAGTGGTGATAACATTAGCACCAAATTCCTTTGACATTTGAATTGCTGTTGTTCCGATCCCACTTGAACCGCCATGAATGAGAATATTCTCATTTGACTTCAGCTTACCAATCCGAAATATATTATTCCATACTGTAAAATAAGTTTCAGGTATTGCCGCTGCCTCCCTAAATGATAGATTTTCTGGCATCGGCAAGGTAAGTTCTTGATTTGCCAAGCAATACTCGGCATATCCGCCGCCTCCAAGAAGTGCGATTACTTTATCACCTATTTTAAATTTTTTAACTTTTGATCCGACTTCACGTACAGTGCCGGAAACCTCCAATCCAGGGTGATCTGGAGATCCATCAGGAGGTGGGTGAAGACCATATCTTTGTAATATATCAGGTCTGTTGACGCCGCTTGCTTGTACGTCAATCAATACCTCTCCCTCTTTGGGACTCGGAATAGTTTTTTTGGCTAGAATAAGTTGACTATTCTTACCGTGATCGACTATGTCTATTACTTTCATTAGAAGTGTTATCTATGGTGTAAGTTAAATGAGTAATTACAAAATTATTTGCTAACAAGACCTTCAAATTTTTTGTTAAATTTACTAACTCTTCCGCCTCTATCGAGTATTTGTTGAGAGCCCCCGGTCCATGCAGGATGGCTAGTTGGATCGATATCTAGAGTTAGACTGTCACCCTCTGAACCATATGTCGAATATGTTTCATATTTAGTTCCGTCAGTCATAACAACTTGTATTTTATGATAATCTGGATGACCTTGTTTTTTCATTTTAATATCTCATATATTTGTCTTCTGTTTATATACAATAATATCCTAAGTACCACAAGCCCAAAATTGGTCTAGCTTTCAGTGAGTTTTATCTCAATGCGTCTATTTTTCTTGTACGCAATCTCATTATCACCGATTTCTAATGGCATAAACTCGCCTCTGCCTGTCGCAGCAAGTCTATTTGGCGGAATCCCTGTTTTTATTAGAAAGTCCACAACTGAAATTGCCCTTGAGGCTGATAATTCCCAATTTGACTCATACCTTGAATTCCTTATTGGGACTTTATCTGTGTGCCCATCAATACGAAGTATCCAATTAATTTCTTCTGGGATTTCATCAATAAGCTCTTGAATTGCAACTGATAATTTTGCAAGTTGTCTTTGTCCATCTATACCAATATTTGCTTCCCCGCTATCAAAAAGAACCTCGGATTGAAATACGAATCTGTCACCAATGATTTTAATATCATCACGGTTACCTATTATTTCTTTAAGCTTTCCAAAAAACTCAGATCTATATTCGGATAATTCTTTTACTCTCTGAGCGAGCGCAACATTTAACCTTTTTCCCAAGTCCGCTATTCTTGCCTGTTGATCAATATCTCTTTTTTCGGACTCATCAAGTAGAGCCTGTAATGCTTGCATTTGCTTCTTTAGCTCTGAAATTTGCATACTTAATATTTGCACTTCATTACCGGATAATTTTGCTTTCTGACCTGTAGATAGTAAAATTGATTTTAATCTTTTAAGTTTTTCGGTATTTTCAACTTCTTTTTTCCTCAAATCGATAATTATCTGCTCATTGTCTTTTATTAATTTTTCTTGGTCAATTGAGGCCATGTCCATACTTGATATATCTGTTTTGAACTGAGACAACAGCTTATCTTGGTTTTTGTTTTTTTCTCTTAAATCAATAATTATTTTTTCTTTATTTTCCAAATCAAAACCTAGTTCATTGATATTGGTTTGTAGATCTGTTATTTGAATCTCAAAATTTACAATCTTATCTGAATTATTCTTCAGTTGAAGATCTTTTATCTTAAGAAGTGATGCGAGTTGATTCCTTTCCGATACTAGTTTAATTATTTTTTGACTCCTGAGAGCGGACTCATCTCTTTTTTCGTCAAAGAGTGCAATTTTTTTATCTAATTCGTCCTGCAGGATAATTATCCTGTCATTATAATCCTCATTAAGTGCAACAACCTCGTCTTGTAAAATTATTACATTTTCTTGGGCTTCCTCGAGTCGGGTGCTTAAGCTCTCATTTTTTGTGGTAAGATTTGTAACGTCCTGCTCTAAAACTTGTATTCTTGTCACAAATTCTTCATTTTGGGTTTGCTCAAGAGACAATAAAAGAGATAGCTCGCTGAGTTGATCTTGCAGATCAGATAAGGCATCATCTTTTGATGAGATTTCTGTTGAAAGAAAAAATTGAGATAAAATAAACACTGTTAATAAGAATATTATGACAAGTAAAATCGTAGCCATTGCATCAACAAATCCAGGCCAATAATTCGCTGTACTACTGTTATTTGATCTTCTTGTGTTTCTGGGCATGGGTAATACGGTTTTTTTTGGTTAGAAAAATTGCTACTTCTTTTTAACTTCGTCGATTATTTTTTTCTGCAACTTATTCTGTTCATTCAGTAGCTTACTTATCTCTTTATTTTGATTTTCAATCGTATTTAACACAGCCTTAAATCCACCATTCTTACCACTATTTTCATTATTTAATGTCTTTTCTAATTCAACAAGGATTGAGTTCATATCTTTTAAATTTCTATTGAGATAGAAGTTCATTTTAGTGTCAGATCTATCATCATTAATCTCAGTAACAGTAGAAAGCCATTCTTCGAGCTCATTATAAAATCTATTTTGGGCTTGATTGTATATAAGATCAAAGAAGCCTAGAATTAGAGATCCTGAAAGTCCAAATAATGAAGATGAGAACGCAACACCCATTCCTGATAATGGCTTTTCAAGACCTAATTTTAATTCTTCAAACATTACCGAAGCTTCACCAGATCCAATTTTAAGCGTCCCGATTGTTTGTCCAATTGAGTCAACGGTGAGCAATAGGCCCCAAAATGTTCCAAGTAAACCAAGAAAAATCAATAATCCAATCATATACCTTGAGTATTCTCGGGACTCGTCAAGTCTGAAAGAGATTGAGTCCAGTATAGATCTCATTGATGTTGCAGAGAGAGTAATTTCATATTTATGATCTAGCATCATAGTCGCCATTGGCGCAAGTAAAGACGGTGGTGCGCCTATATCTGCATGATGGTCCCCATTTTGAAAATTATTTACCCATCTGACTTCACGGAATAACTTTATTGTTAACCATAGGATATACAGTATCCCAAAGCCAAGAACAGAGCTTATAATTGTATTAATAATCGGATTCGTTTGAAATGCCCGAACCAAGTCTTCTTGAATAAACAATATGAAGAACGAAATTAAAAATATGAAGACCAGCATCCTAAATAAATAAACTCTTGGATGCGTGAAGTTTCTAGAAACAGGAATATCAGTCATTACTACAAATTCCCCTACTACTATTCTTGAATTACTGGTTAATCAAATTGTCGTATATTTTTTGGTTGGATACAATAAAATAATTTTTCTGGCGCTCACCTTTTATGCTTGGGGTATTTATTTTTCCTCCCGACTCTTCCAGAATAAGGAGGGATGCAATGACAGAATGCCTACTTTCATTATCACCGATAAAGCAGTTTAATGCACCATTGGATACCATGCATATTTCGAGTGATATTGATCCCATTTGACGTATTGAATTAACCGAATTCAAATATTTCAAAAGAGTGTCATCTATATCATTAGTATAAAGATTTAGACTTTCATCAATTGCCACCATAGCGTTATCTGAATTTTCTTCGTTAGATATCTTCATTCTGATATTATTATGTCTTGCTGAAATTCCTCTTTCACCGATAAAAACCTCGTCGGAGATTGGATTATACACGATACTGTTTTGTATAATGTTATCTTTGATATGAGCAATTGTGATGCAAAATAAAGGTATCCCACGCTTGAAATTCATTTCCCCTTCAAGCGCATTAATTATAAAAGAGTTTTTTGGAATAGATGTTGCATCAAAATCATTTTTTGAGTCGTTAGATATAGGAATAAATTCGTAACCACTTTTTGAATATTTTGACTCGAGTTCGTCAATTATAAATGACTCAACCTTACTTTTGCTTTTTTGAACAAATTCGTTCTTAGAACTTTTAGAATTTTGTAGATTCTGGAGTTCGCCAAAATCACGCCGATATATTTTTGCAACATTCCTAACAATTGCATAAAGAACATTTGTGTTTGGTAGATAACTCATGAAATTAATCAGCCCTTTTTACATAAGTCATGTCATTTGTATCAACTATAACCATATCATCATTATTTATGAAAGGTGGGACCATAACCCGGATATCATTTTCCAAAATTGCAGGCTTCGAGGATGATGCCGCTGTTTGCCCTTTGATGGAAGGCTCAGTATCCATCACTCTCAGCGAGACTGTTTCCGGCAATATAACACCTACAGGACTTCCTTCATACAGCTCTACCTCGACCAGCATACCCTCTTTTAAAAATGCCTTCTTTTCATCTAATATGCTCTGACTTAAGGATATTTGTTCATAAGTGTCACTGTTCATAAATATCAGCTCTGTATCACTTGAGTACAAATATTGAAAGTTTTCGGTGTCTATTCTTACCTTTTCAACAATCTCATCTGAACGAAATCTTTCATTTAATTTTGTATTATCAATTATAGATTTCATCTCTACTTGATTAAACGCACCGCCCTTACCCGGTTTTACGGCTTGTGTTTTGGTGACAACAAATAGTGATCCCTTATGCTCTAGCACATTGCCAATCTTAATTTGATTTCCATTTATTTTCATAATAACCTCTGAGTATTAAAGAGCGTGTTTCCTTCTAAATTACAACTCTGACTTGGTATTTATTTCATAAACTTGGGCATACGTAAATAGGTAATGCTATACTCATTCATACGCGGTCTAAAATTTTCAAATTTCTCAGATGCTATTCTCCTATCGTCAGAGGATAATGTACTCATATTCATATCTAATTCAACATCTGTAACGCCAAGTTGCTTTGCCAATAAATAGTATTCGTACGCCTTGATGTCATTTTTTATCGTTCCAATACCATAATAATACATTATTGCCAGCTGTTGTAATGCTGGTGGGTAAGCTTTCTGTGCTGACCTTTCAAGCCAAGTAATAGCAATTTTTTCGTCTTTCTTTATTCCTACTTCATTTAGGATCATTATTGCATAATCATACTCGGCTTCAGTATACCCTTGGTCAGCAAATTCAAACATCAAAAGTGCCGCATTCTTTTTATCAATTTTAGTTCCAACTCCGTTGATCTTATATTCAATAAGAGAATATCTTGCTAAATCAAGCTCTTCACTAGCTTCGCTTATATATTTATACGCTAATGTCTCATTGCGAGACACATTAATTCCATACCTATGATAAATTGAGAGATAGTATTTTGCGTAAGATGATAAAAAATTTTCATTGCTATTTTTCAATTCATAAAAATAATCATATGATTTATCAAAATCGGTTTTGTAATGAAAAAGTACTTCCGCTAATTCAAACTTTGAGTTTTGATCACCGTTATTCATTGACGTTTCATACCACTCAATCGCTGAATCGGTATTACCATTACTAATAAATTTTTTTGCCAACCAATATGCCCATTCATTATTATCATGGGTTTTATACAATTTTATTGCTTCATCGATTTCATTGTTATTCAGTAATATTTTGAATTTATCATTTGTAAGATCAGCAGATGCTCCACTAAAACATAACAGAAAGATCCCTATTATTAGGAGTGTCTTTTTTGAGGAAAATGCTCTATTTATTTTTCTAAATTTTCTGACCATTCACCTCTTGTGGCCAAACTATTCATTTGAGCTCGGTGTCCAAAAGCTTGTTGTGCCTCCAACATATTTTCATCTTTACCGCCCCAAGTCATTAATGCGCTCTGTTGCAGAGCTCTCCCATAAGAAAAACTTAGTTTTATATCGGTTTCTTTCATCTTATTCATGATTGATAAATGCTTTGTTGCGTCTAGATCATTTTGCCCACCTGAGAGAAAACAAACACCTGGAACAGAATCTGGCATATGCTCTCTAAGACATTTGAGTGTTTGCTCAGCTACTTCAAATTCAGTAGCTTGGTTTTCAGCATTGATACCTGCTATGACCATATTTGGTTTTAGTATAATTCCTTTCAGGTCAACTTTTGCCTCTATTAACTTTGCAAATACAATATCCAATGTTTTTGATGTGACCTCGTAGCATTTATCAATTGTGTGCTTTGATTTATCGCCATCCATTAGTATTTCAGGCTCAACAATGGGGACTAATCCATTTTCTTGGCATAATGAAGCATATCTGGCCAGTGCATCGGCATTTGCGTGAATTGCATAGTCTGTTGGTGTTTTATCAGTTATATTAATAACCGCTCTCCATTTGGAGAATGATGCACCTAGTTGTTTATACTCGTCAAGCCTCTCTCTCAAGCCATCCAAGCCTTCTGTGATAGTTTCTCCTTCAAAGAGTGATAAAGATTTCGCTCCAGTATCAACTTTGATTCCAATTAATGTATCAGTTGCGACTAACAAATCAGTCAACTTCTCGCCACTTTGACAATCTTGACGGATTGTTTCATCATATAAAATGACTCCGGATATGTAGCTTTCCATTGCATCTTTAGTTCGAAAGAGCATTTCTCTGTAATTTCTTCGATTCTCAGGTGTTGATTGTAAATTAATTTGACTAAACCTCTTTGTAATAGTTGCAGTACTCTCGTCCGCTGCAAGGATGCCCTTTCCATCTTCAACCAATTTTTCAGCAATCTGATGTAAATTATTTTTCATTATTAATTACCTTTATCGCCCGGCATTAATGCTGTTTAAAATTGCTTTTACAGCAGGCAAATCTTTCCCTTCGAGCCATTGTAAGAATGCTCCTCCACCAGTTGAAACATGTGTGTAATCCTCATATGTTCCAGCGATATTAATCCCATATATTGTATCCCCACCGCCAATAACCACTTTGGAATTTGTGTCTTTGCATCTTAAAGCTAATTCTTTTGCAACAGCAACTGTTGATTCGTCAAAGGGTTTGTATTCAATGGCCCCTAGTGGACCGTTCCATATTACAGTATTTGCGTCAGAAATCTCTTCCAGTATGATTTTAGATGATTTAGTCCCAAGGTCAAGAATCATGTCATCGATTTCGATTTCGTCTAAAATTTTATTCATTGCATTTGGGGAGTCACCTAATTTTTTTGCCACCCTCGCATCAATGGGAAGTACTAATTTAACATTGTTCTTCCTCGCTTTATTTATAATATCAATCGCAATATTCACACAACTTTTTTCAAACAGTGAGGCACCAATATTATTTGAGGTAGCTTTGAGAAATGTATTTGCCATAGCTCCACCGATAATAATTTTATCTACGTTTCTGATCAAGCTATCAAGAAGCTGTATTTTAGTTGAAATTTTTGATCCACCAATGATTGCGACGACTGGACTTATTGGATGAGAAAAAGCATCATCAAGGGCCCGTATTTCTTTTTCCATACAAAGCCCAAAAAAGCTTGGCAGAAATTTAGGAATTCCGCTCAAAGATGCATGCTTTCTATGCGAAGCGGAGAATGCATCATTTACATACACATGACCCATACCACTCAACTTTTCTGCAAATTTATTATCATTAAGTTCCTCTTCTGGGAAAAATCTAATATTTTCGAATAAAAATACCTCTTCACGATAATCTGTAATATCTTCATCCAGTCTATTAATAAATTTGACATCTCTTTTTATCCTTTTTTCTAGCTCGCGCGCAATAGGCTCCATTGATAATGAAATATCAATTTTACCTTTTGGACGTCCCCTATGAGTAATTATAATTACTTTAGCACCCATTTTAAGCAGGGTATCGATAGTTGGAATCGACTCGTCGATTCTTGTTGTATCAACAACGACTTTATCATTTGTTGGCACATTATAATCTGTACGCAATAAGACTATTTTATTCTTGAGGTCTTCATCCCGAAAGCTCTTTATCCGAATCATAAAATCAATCCGCCATTATGATAGTGTGCCAATATATTTGGCCATATCACACATTCTTTGTGAAAATCCCCATTCATTGTCATACCATGCCATAACCCTCACGAATGTTTTATTAGTGACTCTTGTTTGGTCCAAAGCAATAACTGCTGAATGGCTATCATGATTTAAATCGATAGACACAAGCTTTTCATCTGTTGTCTTGAGAATATTTAAGAACTGATTATTTGACGCTTGAACAAGAATTTTGTTGATCTCATTAATACTTGTAGCCTGACTCGCAGTAAACTTTAAATCAATAACAGAAACATTTGGTGTGGGTACACGCATTGCTATGCCGTCTATTCTACCTTTGAGTTGTGGGATTACTTCACCGACTGAAATTGCAGCTCCCGTGGTTGTTGGAATAATTGATTGTGCAGCTGACCTTGATCTATATAAATCCTTGTGGTTTCTATCCAGTGTAGGTTGATCACCAGTGTAGGAGTGTATTGTTGTCATGAATGCTGTATCAATACCTATTGTATCATTGAGCGCCTTCATCATAGGGGCGAGAGCGTTTGTTGTGCAAGAGGCATTTGATATCACGGTATGCTCTGGCTTAAGTTCCAGATGGTTCACCCCAAAGACTGCTGTTTTATCGACGGCATTTGCAGGTGCCGATATTAATACTTTCTTAGCACCGGCATCGACATGCTTAACAGATAATTTCTTATCATTAAACTTACCAGTACATTCCAGAACTAAATCAATATTTAGATCACCCCAAGGTATATTTTCCGGAGTCTTAGTGGAAAATTTTTTTATCTGTTTTTTGTTAATTTCAAAAGAGTCAGAGTCTATTTTTTTTATTTCATCATTTAATGTACCATGTACTGAATCGTATTTTAGAAGATGCATATTTGTTTCGATTGGTGCTGAGTCATTTATTGCTGCCAACTCAATCGATGGAGTGTGATCCCTTATTATTGCGCGCGCTACATTTCTTCCGATACGACCAAAACCGTTTATTGCTACTTTTAATGCCATTTTTTTAAACCAGCTATTTATTTATTATTCAAGATTACATCTATTATGTGTTCTTTGGTAATTTTAAAATTTTTATACAGGTCTTTATATGGTCCACTTGCCCCAAATGATGACATTCCAATAAATACACCGTTATCTCTTAGTATTTTATCCCAGCCTTGAGAAACACCTGCTTCTATGACCATATTACGACTTGCGTTGTTTATTATAGTTTCTCTGAATTTTTTATCTTGAGAATTGAAATAATCAAGACAAGGCACTGAGTAAACACAAACTGACTTGTTACAATTTTCCAATTCTCGGTAAGCTTCTATTGCAATATTCACTTCAGAGCCAGAAGCAAATATTGCAAATTCTGGTTTTTCTGTGTTGGAGGCTACACAATACACTCCATTTTCACAGAGATTATGTTTTGATTTTGTGTCACGGCTCTGTCTGAATTCATCTAAATTTTGTCTTGATAGGGCTATCAAGCTTGGTCCGGTCCTATTTTTTAATGCTAATTCCCAACATTCAACAGTCTCAATAGCGGATCCAGGCCGAAATACGCTCACATTTGGTATCGCGCGCAGGCTTGATAGCTGTTCTATTGGCTGATGTGTCGGGCCATCTTCACCTAAGCCGATAGAATCATGTGTTAGAATATATATAACTTGCTGTTGCATTAGAGCTGCTAATCTTATTGCAGGCCGACAATAATCAGAGAAAATTAGAAAGGTCCCTCCATAGGGAATAAATCCACCATGAAGGGATATGCCATTCATTATTGCGCCCATTGCATGCTCTCTTATTCCATAATGTATATATCTGCCATATGCTTCAGCTGTTACAGGATTAATATTATCTGTTTTGGTATTATTTGATCCTGTTAAATCTGCTGAGCCACCTAGTGTGATTTGTGTGGTGTCATTGATAGAGTGCAGGCAAATCTCTGATGCCTTTCTTGTTGCTATGTTTTGTGGCTTTTCTTTAAGATTTAACTTCAGTTCATCTAATTTTAAATATACATCTGGATGTATTAGTTTTTCGAATTGATCTAGTAACTCATTTCTAATATTTGGAGACGCTTTTTTAAGCTTGTCATACCAAATTTTTCTCTTTTTTTGCCCCCTTGCACCAACATCTCTCCACATCTTCAGAATGTCTGATGGTATTTGAAATTTTTCATACTTAATACCTAACTCTTTTCTGGTCAGATTATACTCATCATTGCCAAGGGGTGATCCATGAACACTTGCGGTCCCTTGTTTGTTTGGAGATCCATAGCCAATTATTGTTTTACATAAGATCATTGTTGGTTTTCTAGAATCGTGGGAGTCTTTTATTGCTTCAAAGATTTCGTTTGTGTTATGTCCATTAATTTCTTTAACATTCCAGTTAGACGCCTCAAATCTTTTAATTTGGTTTGTGGAGTCGGTTTTTGCAATTGGTCCATCTATTGAAATATTATTGCTATCAAAAAGAAGTATTAACTTGTTTAATTTTAGATGACCCGCAAGGCTAATGGCCTCTTGCGATATTCCTTCCATTAAATCACCATCACCTGCCATAACATATGTCCTATGGTTTATTAAATCATCTCCAAATCTTTCAGATAATAATTTCTCTGATAACGCCATTCCAACTGCATTGGCTAAACCTTGGCCCAAGGGTCCCGTGGTCGTCTCAATTCCTTTTGCATGACCATACTCCGGATGTCCTGCAGTTTTGGATCCAAGCTGCCTAAAGCTCTTAATATCTTCAAGCGACATATCTTGATATCCAAGTAGATACAATAAAGAATATAGGAGCATTGATCCATGCCCACCTGATAAAATAAAGCGATCTCTGTCGATCCAGTCTGGGTCTTTTGCATCGAAATTTAAAAATTCGCTGAATAATACAGTTGCAACATCGGCCATTCCAAGTGGCAGACCAGGATGCCCACTATTTGCAGTTTCAATAGCATCAATGGATAGTGCTCTAATAGCATTTGCCATTTCTTGGTGATTAATTTGATTTGACATATTTGTATGCTTTTGTATAAAACCCTGCCTTTTTTTTATAATTCAATAAAAAATTTTATCAAACAATATTTACATAATAGTGAGTATTTCCTGTATAAAATAACGATGAAAAGCATTGATATAGTTGGAAATCTTATTTTTTTTTTATTGCTTTTTACTCTTCATTAATATTATATTTCTATGGGGACAATGTTTTCATCTAACGTGCAGTGCTAATTGTTAATTGTTTGGGATTTTAAATGAGCCAATATAACTTAAAAAATGAAGTTGACCTAAATAATCAAAATCTCGATGGCATAAGCCCGCGCCTTGCATCTGCTTTAGAAAAATTACACACCGCAATTGATCAACTAAAACAAAATAAAGATTTATCAGAATCAATGTTAAAGGATACAGCTGACATGAAAGGTGAGATAGAGAAACTCAATAATGAAAATATTGGTCTGCTCCATAAATTAGAAGATTTAAAACAAAAAAATAGTAAATTGAAGGACGCAAATCAGGAAGTAGAAAGCAGAATTTCTAATATGATTAGAACTTATCGTAATTTTTTAAGATAGAGAATTTTCTTCAGATGTTATATTTGTGTAATCTAAAATGGGTAAAGTCACAGTAAATATTAATAACAGAACTTTTCAAATTGCCTGTGAGGATGGAGAGGAGGCTCGGCTAAAAGAGCTTGCCTCTTTTTTTTCAAGGCATGTTGACCAATTGCAAGGTAGATTTGGCCATATTGGGGATGCTCGGATATATGTGATGGCAGGTTTATTGATTGCTGACAAGCTATCTGATGCACTATCGCAAATTGAAGAAATCCAAAATGATGTTCAGCAACTTCAAAAAAAGAATGATATGTTTAAAGAGGATAGCCATTCATTAGAGGAATTACTCTTAACCGATATCGAGTCACTTACAAATAAGTTAAACGAAATAAATAAATCACTATCGACTTAAAATAGATTCAAATTTAATTTTTTAAATTAAATGATATAATTTAAACGGCTAAGCGACTCGTGAGATAACTATTCCTGGCGCCATAGCAATTCAATTGGGAGCTGACACTGATTCAGATCGTGGTCTATTTCATTTGGCACCCACCTATATATTAGGAGCCTAGGATTGCAAATCCACGGTCGCTTGGCTTAAAATCATGGATATAGAATTTGAGCTTAGAAAAAATAAAAATTGAGAAATCACAACTCAGGGCTCATGCCCTAAAGAAAATAAAGTTAATAAAGCCTTCTGAGAAATTATTTTATGAGAAGAAACTTAAGGAAATAGACCTGAGCTTTTTAAGCTTAAATCATACCATTGCCGGGTATTATCCCATCAACAATGAATTAAATATCTTACCATTGCTACACAACCTATCCTCACTTGGTCACCAGATAGCCCTTCCGTGTATTACAGAGAAGAAAATATTGGATTTTAGAATATGGGATATGAAAAAACCACTTGAGAAGAATCAATATAAAATTTATGAACCAATCGATGGTTTGTTATCTGTTCCAGAAACTGCACTAGTTCCAGGGGTGCTTTTCGACACAAGCTTTCATCGGCTAGGATACGGAGGGGGTTTTTATGACAGAACCATAGAGTATTATAGAAAAAAAAATAACACTAAATTTATTGGTATTTGCTACCCAGCTCAAATTGTATCTAAATTACCTCGTGCAGAACATGATCAAAGGCTTGATTTTCTAGTTAATTTAGATGAAATATAATTTAGTTAATATGTAATCTCGAACCAGGAATATAAATGCGGGTATTATTTATTGGTGACATTGTTGGAGAGTCCGGAAGAAGAGTTGTAACTCAAAATCTGAATAGAATTAGGGAAATCTATAAACTTGATTTTGTTATTGCAAATGCTGAAAACTCTGCATCTGGATTTGGAATTACAGAGAAAATTCTACACCAGCTAATTGATGCCGGTGTTGATGTTATTACTTCTGGGAATCATATTTGGGACCAAAAAGACACATTAATTTATATCGACAGAGAGACCCAATTATTGCGGCCAGCAAATTATCCAGAGGGAACACCGGGTAAGGGTTCATTCCTATATAAAGCTGCAAATGGTGAACAAATCCTAGTAATTAATATTATGGGTAGAGTTTTTATGAATCCTTTGGATGATCCGTTCAGGATAATTGATGATATTATTGATAACAATAGCTTGAATAACGTTGCTGATGCAATCTTTGTCGATTTTCATGCTGAAGCGACCTCGGAGAAATTGGCTATGGGATATTATCTCGATGGAAGGGTAAGTATGTTAGCTGGCACCCATACACATGTTCCAACAGCAGATGCAAGAATATTGACTAATGGGACTGGTTATATTTCTGATGTAGGTATGAGCGGAGATTACGACTCTATACTTGGTTTTGATAAGCAAAACCCACTCGAAAAATTCATAACAGGAATACCAAGTGGGCGGTTCATTCCTGCGAAGGGTGAGGGTACACTCTCGGGTGTATTATTTGAGACAAACGGTAGTGGCTTAATTTCAAGTATTTCTCCAATCAAATTTGGGGGTATATTCGATGATGAGTTACCAGATTTTTGAATATTAAATTAACTAATCAATGATAGATTTAGGAAAAGGATACTTTAATGGCAGGGCACTCTAAATTTAAAAACATACAATACCGGAAGGGTGCTCAAGACAAGAAAAGAGCAAAAATGTTTTCAAAGCTAGCCAAAGAGATTACTGTTGCAGCAAAACTCGGCTTGCCAGATCCGGGAATGAATCCAAGGTTAAGATCTGCTATTCAGGCTGCGAGGGCACAAAATATGCCAAAAGATAACATTGAGCGTGCAGTAAAGAAAAGCCAAGATGCTGCTGGGGCAAACTTCGATGAAGTTAGATATGAGGGTTTTGGACCCGGTGGGACCGGCTTCATAATAGAGACACTGACTGATAATAAGAATAGAACAGCAGGTGATATTAGGTCAATATTTACAAAGTGTGGGGGGAGTCTGGCTGAGACAGGCGCCGTTTCCTTTCTATTTAGCAGGATAGGACTAATTGAGTTTGATCTATCAAAGTCAAGTGAAGATGAAATAATTGAATCATCCATTGATCAAGGAGCTGAAGATTGTGATATTTCTGAGGACTGTTATGAAATTTATTGTCAACCATCAGATTTACACTCATTGGGTGAAAAGTTAGAAAAGGAATTTGGTGATGCCAATTTAATGAAAATAATTTGGAAGCCTGAAAATAATGTTGTTATTGATAGGGATACTTTTACAAAAATTGAGCGCCTGATAGAATTACTTGATGACAACGATGATGTTCAAGATATTTATTTCAATTTCAATATACCGGATGACTATATTTCATGAATAAAGAAGATATACAAAATGCTAAAGAAAATTATTGGAATTGACCCAGGTCTAATTCATACGGGTTGGGGACTCATAGCTGTTGAAGGGAGTCAAATCAAGCATATTGACCATGGGCTCATAAAAGTTAAAATAAATCAAGACCTTCCAGATAGACTTAATGACATACATAGAGATTTATCTTTGGTTCTAGATAATTGTTCGCCGGATGAAGCTGCACTTGAACAAACTTTTGTTAATAATAATGCACTTTCTAGTCTCAAGCTCGGCCATGCAAGAGGAGTAATTATGTTGTCACTGTCAATCATGAATATTAAGTGCTTTGAATATGCACCAAATCAGATAAAAAAAAGTATTGTCGGAAAGGGTCATGCGGACAAAAATCAGATTGCCCAAATGGTTAATATCCTTCTTTCAAAAAAAATTGATGGTACCTCTGACGTTTCAGATGCTTTAGCAATCGCAATTACACATGCATATCAGAGGCATAATAAAATAGCGAAGGCAATTGCATGATTGCAAAGATTAAAGGTAACGTTGAAGCAGTTAATGGTAATTTAGTTATTGTGGATGTACGTGGCATAGGTTATGAAGTACTTTGTCCTGAAAGATCGATTACATCAATCGAAGAAAACAAATCGATTTCTCTTTATATTCAGACAATTCTCAGGGATGATACAATTAATCTTTATGGTTTTTTATCTCTTGAAGAAAAGAGGGCATTCTCGACATTGCAGACTGTTCAGGGCGTTGGCGCAAAATTAGCTATGACAATACTGGGTTTCTTTTCAGTTAAAGAACTTGGAAATCACATTGGAAGCGCAGATGAAAAGTCAATTTGCTTAGCTCCTGGAGTTGGCACAAAGGTTGCAAAAAGAATAATTACTGAGCTCAGAGATGCCTACTCAAATCAATCAAATATCTATGATAATGAGACCCTGACTAAACGAAATAGTATCAATTCAGCCCTCATCAATCTGGGATACAGTCGTTCGGAAGCACTGAGCCTTATCGAAAAAATAAAAGATGATATTAGTGATGGGGCTAACATTGAAGATCTTATCAAACAAGCACTGAGGAAATCAGGTTAATGGATAATGATGTAAGAATTTATCGACCTAGGTCGCTTGATCAATTTATCGGTCAAAACTTAGTTAGAAAAAATTTGAAAGTTTTCATTGAGTCTGCAAAAGAACGCGAAAGCAGTCTCGATCATGTTCTATTAGCTGGACCACCAGGGCTTGGGAAGACAACGCTAGCGAATATTATTGCCAATGAACTTAATGTAAATATCAGAGTTACTTCTGGACCGCTGATAACAAAGGCCGGAGATCTTGCCGCAATACTTAGTAATATGGAGCACAATGATGTTTTATTTATTGATGAGATACACAGACTTAGCACTAGCGTTGAAGAGGTTCTCTATGCAGCAATGGAAGACTATGTTCTTGACATTCTTATTGGTGAAGGACCCGCAGCAAAGTCAGTTAGGATAGAGCTATCTCCGTTCACGCTGATTGGCGCAACAACACGGCTCGGTTTGATTTCCAATCCATTGAGGGAAAGATTTGGGATACCAATAACCCTTGATTTTTACAAAGCTGAAGATCTCACTATGGTGGTAAAAAAAGCAGCATCTGAGCTGGCAATAATTATTGACGACGAATCTGCCAAGGAAATAGCCTCAAGATCAAGAGGAACGCCAAGAATTGCGAATAGATTACTTCGAAGGGTTCACGATTACTCTGTTTATAATAGGTTAGATGGTATCAATGCAGAACTCACAAGATTATCTCTGCAAGAACTTGAGGTAGATGATATAGGGTTGAACTCATTAGACTATAGATACCTCGAATGTATCATAGAAAATTATGACGGTGGACCAGCGGGCATTGACTCTATTGCAGCATCAATGGGCGAGGCTCGTGATGTTTTAGAAGACGTAGTGGAGCCCTATTTAATACAAAAAGGACTTATAAATAGGACGCCAAGGGGTCGTTTGTTATCACAAAAATCGTCTGCAGATATAAAAAATAGACTTAATCAAATCCGTAAATGACAAAATCTGGTCATATTTTTAGTCTATCTTTGATTTTAATTTATATTTAATATTATTATTAGAATATTACAGAATAACATAGGTGAGATAGTTAATATATGGATGAGTCGCTAGCCACAACTGACCTTAGTCTTATTGGTCTCTTTTCCGAGGCAGACTTGGTTGTCAAATTAGTAATGCTCGGGCTCATGATCGCATCAATAATCTCATGGGCAATTATATTTGAGAAATTAATTTTAATTAAATTAGTGAACCGTAATGCAATAAAATTCTACCGTGATTTTTGGAGCAGCAACATCAATGATATTGATGCCGCATATCGGAATTCAAGAAATAACCCAATGGCTAAAATATTTAATGCAGGCATTAAGGAATGGAATACGACCTTCAAAATTCATAAAAATATGTCGATTGATGGTGTTAAGGGAAGAATCGAGAAGGCCATGAATGTTCAGATGAATATTGAATTAGATAAACTTGAGAAGAAGTTATTATTTTTAGCATCTGTGGGTTCAACGGCCCCTTTCATTGGTCTATTCGGAACCGTGTATGGTATCATGAATAGTTTTTCCGCAATTGCAACGTCAAAAAGTACTAATCTCACAGTTGTGGCCCCCGGCATTGCGGAAGCACTCTTCGCAACTGCAATTGGATTATTTGCGGCAATACCAGCCGTCATGTTTTACAATAAAATATCAAGCGATATTGCCCGAGTGACATCAAATCTTGAAAATTTCAGTGATGAATTCATTAATTACTTTAGTCGTCAAATTGACGCTCAAATGGTAGCAGAAGATATTGATGACAATTATCAAATGGATGAGGAAGAGTATTAAGACCACAATAAATAATGGCTACAAACATCAAAACATTACCAAACAATAGAAGACGAAGCAGAAAGAACAGTCCAATTTCTGACATTAATGTAACACCTTTAGTAGATGTTATGCTTGTGTTACTGATTGTTTTCATGGTCACGGCACCATTATTAACCGTTGGCGTCCCAATAGAACTTCCAAAAACGGCGGCTAAGCAAATGACTGATGATAATGAGCCTTTGACCATCACCATAGATAAGAATAGTAAAATCTATATTCAAGAATTGGAGATAAATTTTGATGACTTAACTGAGAAACTTGAGGCCATAGGGCAAAGTAATTATGACCAAAAAATATATATTAATGGGGATAAAGACATCAGTTATGAAGTCTTGATGAGGGTTATGGCGAAAATAAGTTCTTCCGGTTATACATCAATAGGCCTGGTCACGGATATAGAGTCATAAGATGCTATCCAAACCAATATCTATATCAGTTATGCTACATCTATTTTTTGTTGTGATTATAATCACAGGTCTGCCTTCATTTGAGAGATTTGATGATGCACCAATGTCAATTGTTGAGATTGAGCTAATAAATAATCTTCCAGCAATCACCCAAGAAATTATGGACGAAGATAGTAATCAGGGCTCTAAATTGGAGAAAAAAAAGTACAGTGCCACGCCCAATGTTAAGCCATCGATGAGGAGCGATGAGTCTAACAATATGAATATTCTTGATAATGAGGAGCCAATTGAAAAAACTAATAGCTTAGAACAGCAAGACGACGAAAATATTCTGGATTTTTTACCTACACCAGAAATTAAGCCTGAATTGAATAAAATAAATGATAAATTATTAACCAATTTAGGTTACGATGAGAATAAAAAGGAAACAAATAAAGTAACGGCACTGCTCGATAAATTTCCGGATGAAAGAGATGTTGGGGAAATTATCGAAAATATACCAGAAGTGAAAGATTACACAACAGATGCTATTATTACTGCGGGTGAAATATCAAATATGCGAAGCCAAATAGAGATGTGTTGGAATCCACCCGTGGGGGGTACGAGGGGCTGCAAGCCAGAAAGTACAGGTGATGATTGCACTAAATAAAGATGGTACAATATCAAATGTCGAGCCTGTCACAAGAGACACAAATGGACAAAGGGAAGTGGCAATTAATGCTGCTGTGAGAGCTGTTTTAAGCTGTGCTCCATATGAGTTTCCCATTGAAAAATATGAATTATGGAGAGAAATAAAGTTTACTTTTGATCCAAGGAATATGTTAGGTGGATGATATGATAAATCAAATGAATAGGCTCATCTTATTATTTTCTTTATTATTATTTTTTTCAACTGTTTCACAGGCAGCCTTGGAAATAGATGTCTCAGAGGGGAACTTAAGGCCAATGCCAATTGCAATAACAACGGTTATTGACAAACAAAATGAGCAGCTAGGTCTCGGCCTTGATATAACAAAGGTTATTGCGAGCGATCTTGCTGGCTCAGGTTTATTCTATCCTATAAATCCAAAAGCATTCCTTGAGGAAGTTAACTCTGTGGATCGGAATCCAAATTTTAATTCATGGAGAGTAGTAAATGCTGAGGCTTTATTCACTGCAGAGCTTATTTCTGATAATGAAAGATTTAGAATAAACTACAAGCTTTGGGACACTTTCAGTGAAAAGTCCCTCGAAGCAAACTATTTAGTTTTTTCAAAGAATAAATGGAGAAACGTAGCACACATGATTGCTGATACCATTTACACCCGCTTAACAGGTGAGAAAGGGTATTTTGACACACAAATTGCCTTTATTGCTGAGAGCGGACCTAAAACTAATAGAATGAAAAGATTAGCAATTATGGATCAGGACGGCCAAAATCCTATATTACTGACTTCAGGAAAAGATCTTGTGT
Organism: uncultured OCS116 cluster bacterium; assembly: GCA_902632055.1. GTDB lineage: Bacteria > Pseudomonadota > Alphaproteobacteria > Rhizobiales > TMED25 > TMED25. The sequence goes on from CACPAS010000009.1 coordinate 33,473, forward strand.
TAACACCTAGATTTAGTCCAAATGGTAAAGAGCTTGTTTATTTGTCATATAGAAATGGTCAGCCGCAAGTATATATTTATGACATTCAATCAAAACAAACCTATGTTGTTGGAACATTTCCAGGCATGACATTCGCTCCTAGATTCTCACCTGATGGAACAAAAATCATTATGAGCTTGCAAGAGGGAGTAGGATCAAATTTATTTGAGATGAATTTGAGTAATTTTGATAGAAAGAGGTTGACAAATACATCGGATATTAACACAGCTCCAAGCTATTCCCCTGACTCAAGAAATATTGTGTTTGAGTCGGATAAATCAGGCACGCAGCAGTTATATGTAATGGATGCAGGCGGAGACAATGTGAGAAGGATTAGCTTTGGAACAGGAAGTTACTCCACGCCTGTATGGTCACCTAGAGGTGATTACATTGCTTTCACAAAGATTTCCAAGGGGCGATTTATGATTGGTGTAATGTTCGCAGATGGAAGCGGTGAAAGGATAATTACTGACGGCTTCCACAATGAGGGACCAACATGGGCCCCAAACGGAAGGGTTTTGATGTTTTTTCGAGAGTCTCCGGGAGAAGATGGCGGTGCCATGATATATTCTGTTGATATTACTGGTTACAATGAGAGAAAGATTGAAACACCTGGCTATGCCTCTGACCCATCATGGTCTGCATTAATGAACTAAGTTATCTATTTTTATATTTTTTTTAACATTACATCATTTGTTAACATTTACGTGATATCTATTAGTATCATTACTATTTTTAAAGAGGAAATTAACAATGGTATATAAAAAAGCACTCAATCTTTCCGTGACTTTTTTATTAATTTTCATCCTTACAGGCTGTGCATCAACTCGAAAAAATGTTGAGCAGATCTTATTTGGGGGAGGAAATAATAATGAAGCTGAAATAGTCTCAAATGCTATTCCTGGATCTTCCCAAGACTTCACAGTAAATGTTGGAGACCGCGTATTTTTTGCAACAAATTCAACAAGTTTAGATGATGACGCAAAAGCAATACTAGAAAGGCAAGCTTCTTGGTTAGAATTATATCCAGAAATTAGTATCATTGTTGAAGGGCATGCAGATGAAAGGGGTACAAGAGAATACAATATCGCACTTAGTGCAAAAAGAGCTGATATTGCAGTATCATACCTTGAGAGCCTTGGCATAGCCGGGGATAGGGTTGAAACTGTTCCCTACGGTAAAGAAAGGCCGGTGGCTGCTTGCTCATCTGAAGCGTGTTGGTCACAAAACAGACGAGCTGTGTCTGTAGTAATCACTGAAGAGTAGTTGGGAAATAATCAGCTAAATATTTGAACAACGATATTATATCATTCTATTCCAAGTTATTTGAGGATTAACTTCATCTTTGGTGAACCTAATGATATATTAGTTAATTATGGTAAACGATATAAATTTTCCCCTCACGAATAATAGAGTATGTGACTTATTTTCAAGCTTGATAAATAAAGAAAGAATAGCATTAGCAGTCTCGGGTGGTCGGGATAGCATGGCTTTGATGTATTTAATACATCGCTGGAAAGTTTACTTGGCACTTAATATTGAGGTTGAAGTTCTCACAGTAAACCATAATCTTAGGAAAGCAGCTGATACTGAATGTCAATTTGTTTATGAGGTCGCTAAAAATTATGGTTTTAGGCACAAGGTACTGTCATGGGAACACGGACTCATTGAAACTTGTATTCAAGAAAAAGCAAGAAACGCGAGATACCAGCTGATGGTGGATTACGTTAGGCAAGTAAATATTGACACAATTCTGACAGCTCACACATCAGACGATAATATTGAAACATTTATCATGCGTCTTGCAAAAGGGAGTGGACTCGACGGACTCAAATCAATTAACAAGATTCGATATGAGGATGGCGTCAAGATACAAAGACCATTGCTCTCTTTATCTCGTTCACTGATAACAGATGTTTTGAAGTCATCTGGCAATTTGTGGATAGACGATCCAACAAATAATGATGAGAGTTTTGAGAGAGTGAAAATAAGAAATAATATCAACTCCTTATCCAGTCTTAACATATCACCTGCAAACCTGACAAAAACAATCCGACGGCTTGAGAGAGCACATGAGTCAATTGACCATATTACCAACTCAATTTCAAAAAAATTAATTGAAATAAATGATCTTGGATATGCAGAAATTGATTTTGATAAATTACGACATAACCCACAAGAGATTATTTTAAGGGTATTTGCTAGAGCCCTCACTGATGTCAATGGAGGACATGTATCACTTTCGTCATTGGAGGGTGTGTTTGAGGATTTAACTAAAACAATGAAGAGCAAGACCTTGAATGGCTGTCAAATAATTCCACAAAAGAATAAATATGTTATAGTGCGAGAGAGCAGGGGAATAAAACCGGTTGGAATAAAAATTAATGAGCGCATTTCCTGGGACGGAAGGTTTGATGTTCATCTCAAGTCGTGTTACAAAACAAATGTTATAATTGATCAAATTGGTAATGCCAATGATCTTGGGAAAATAATAGATGGAACATCTTTTCAAAATATGCCAATGTTTGCATTAAGATCACTGCCTGGTGGATTTGTTGAAGATAAGCTTGTATTACTTCCAAACATACACAATATATATAATAAGGGTGATCTTGATGTCACATTTAGGATTAGTGATGAAAAGAAACTCACATGAAATAAACAGGAGTTAAAATTGGGTGGTTTTAGAAATATAGTAATTTGGCTGGTCATTGGTTTGTTGATGATGGCTTTATATAATGTATTCCAGTCGTCAAATGAAACAAGAGGCGTAAGCGAAGTAAGCTATACCACACTCATCTCAGAGGTATCAGGTGGAAATGTTCGGGATGTTGTTATTACTGGTGATGAAATTACGGGAACTTTCAATGACGGCTCAAGATTTCATTCCTACTCACCTGAAGACCCTCAATTTATTGAGAGATTAAATGACCAAGGCGTAATAATAAATGTTAAGCCCGTCAGGCAGAGCGCACTATTTTCAATATTCGTGTCTTGGTTTCCAATGTTATTGCTGATCGCAGTTTGGATATTCTTTCTTAAACAGATGCAAGGCGGTGGTCGCGGCGCGATGGGATTTGGAAAATCGAAAGCTAAACTACTTAACGAAAAGAAAGGTAAAGTCACATTCAGTGATGTGGCAGGTATTGATGAAGCAAAAGAGGACCTTGAAGAAATCGTCGAATTCCTAAAAGACCCTCGTAAATTCCAATATCTCGGCGGTAAAATTCCAAAAGGTGCCTTACTTGTTGGACCCCCTGGTACAGGGAAAACATTATTAGCTAGAGCTATAGCTGGTGAAGCTGGTGTACCATTTTTTACAATCTCAGGTTCAGATTTTGTTGAAATGTTTGTTGGGGTTGGGGCAAGTAGAGTGCGCGATATGTTTGAGCAAGCAAAAAGAAGTGCACCCTGCATCATATTCATAGACGAGATAGACGCTGTTGGTAGACATAGAGGTGCCGGACTTGGAGGTGGTAATGATGAGAGAGAGCAAACATTAAATCAACTTTTAGTTGAAATGGATGGATTTGAAGAAAACGAAGGTATTATACTTATTGCAGCAACAAACAGACCTGATGTATTAGATCCAGCCCTACTTCGCCCTGGCAGGTTTGACAGGCAAGTTGTCGTACCAAATCCTGACATAATCGGTCGCGAAAAGATTCTAAAAGTACATGTCAGAAAAGTTAAGTTATCAGACGAAATAAATTTAAAGGTCATCGCAAGGGGCACTCCGGGGTTTTCTGGTGCGGATCTTGCAAACCTTGTTAATGAAGCCGCATTATTAGCCGCAAGAAGAGGCAAAAGAGTGATAACACAAGACGAGTTTGAAGATGCGAAAGACAAGGTGATGATGGGTTCTGAGCGGCGAACACTCGTTATGTCTGATGATGAAAAGAAATTGACCGCATATCATGAGGCAGGACATGCTCTGGTTGCTGTAAAGCAAAAAGCATCAGATCCTATACACAAAGCAACTATAATACCAAGAGGTCGAGCTCTTGGCATGGTCATGCGTTTACCCGAGAGAGATCAGCTGTCGATGACTAGAGAAAAACTTAAAGCCGATCTCGCTGTAGCTATGGGTGGAAGGGCTGCTGAGGAATTGATTTTTGGTGACGAAAAAGTAACATCAGGAGCTCAGTCAGATATAAAGATGGCTACGAATATGGCTAGAGCCATGGTCACACAATTTGGAATGAGCGAGATCTTAGGACCTCTATCCTATGGCAATAATGAAGACGAAGTCTTTCTTGGTTATTCGGTAGCAAAAACACAAAATTTATCAGAGGAAACACAAAAAATTGTTGATTCTGAAATACACAAACTTGTCGATGAAGGACATAAGGCTGCTACTGAAATTGTTATAGAATACAAAAAAGAACTTGAAATTATCGCAGAAGGTCTTCTTGAATATGAGACACTATCTGGTGATGAGATATTAGACTTGCTAAAGGGTAAGCATCCGGATAGATCTGATACCGAAGGGTCTGAAGAGCCTCCGAGTAACCCAACTGCCATACCAACTGAGAATGCTGAAAAGAAAGTGGCGAGCAAGTCAAAAAAAACTCAGAAAATGAAGCCGCAAACGCAGCCATAAATCATTCATTATGTTATAAACTTTAGGGATGGTTTTACATGAATGCTAAAAGATATTTTGGTACGGACGGAATTAGGGGTGTTGCCAATCAATCACCTATGACCTCTGAAGTTGCTCTAAAAATTGGAATTGCAACAGGATTATTTATATCAAAAGATAAATCACCAAAAAGGGTTATAATTGCGAAAGATACAAGGTTATCCGGTTATATGTTAGAATCATCACTCACTTCTGGTTTAACCTCAGTTGGGTTGGATGTTTTTTTGCTTGGCCCGATGCCTACCCCCGCTGTTTCAATGTTGATCAAGTCAATGCGGGCAGACCTTGGTATTATGATTTCAGCATCACACAACACATATGAATATAATGGTATCAAGATATTTGGTCCAGATGGATATAAACTTGACGATAGTGATGAGTCCGAAATTGAAGATATTATAGAAAATATCGGTAGCTACGACCTCAGCTCTAGAATAATTGGTAAAGCAAAAAGAATTGATGATGCGCAAGCTCGTTACATAGAGTTCGTCAAGGGTACTCTAGAGAGGGATGTTAATTTCGATGGGATTAAAGTTGTGATTGATAGTGCTAATGGGGCAGCTTATAAAGTTGCTCCATTGGCTTTATGGGAACTCGGGGCGAAGGTTGTTTCAATTGGAGACAGGCCCAATGGGATAAATATAAATCACGAGTATGGATCAACCTCACTCAGTAATTTAAAAAAAGCAGTTCACAATAATAAGGCGGATATTGGGATTGCTCTTGACGGGGACGCAGACAGAATAATTGTGATCGATGAGATGGGAGAAATCATTGATGGGGATGCACTTTTGGCAATTATTGCCACGGAGTGGAAAAGATTAGGCAAACTAAAAAAAGACTCTGTCGTGGCTACAATATTATCAAACATAGGCTTGGACGATTACTTGTCTCGAGAAGAAATGAAATTATATAGAACAAATGTTGGAGATAGGTATGTTTCTCAGTTTATGAGAGAAAATGGGTGCAATATTGGTGGTGAACAGTCTGGGCATATTATTATAGGCGACTATTCAACAACAGGTGACGGATTATTGGCTGCCATACAGATCTTATCTATCATGAAGAAAAGTAATAAGAAAATTAGTGAGCTTGCGCAACTAATAGAAATTGTTCCACAAATTCAAAGAAATTATCGAGTCAGGGATTATGAAAAGATAAATACTAAGGAAATAGATGAGATCCATAAAATAGGACAAGAAAGAATTAAAGAAAAAGGGAGGGTATTGGTTCGTCTATCTGGGACGGAGCCACTCATTAGAGTGATGGGTGAGTCAAAAGATAAAAAATGTCTTAATCAGACACTGGACTATCTCATGGACTTAATTGAGGAACGGTTTAACTAGTTTGTCTTTTAGAACCCATTCTTGTCAGGACAATTCCAGCAAGAATCACAAACATTCCAAGAACTTGGTAAAGGCGAATATCTTCTTTTAGCAGTAAACCTCCGAGAACAACAACATAAACTGGCAAAATATAATGCGTCAGTGATACGAATGTGGGTCCTGCAATCTTTGTGAGATTAAACATAACCATGCTGGCCATTGCAGTTGAGAAAATCCCCATTAATAGAACTGATATGAACGAAGTTTCAAAAATTCCAATAATAGGGGGACCTTCAAATAGCAGAGCTGTAATCAACGCGAAACTTGATGCAAATAAGAAGCTTCCCGAAGTTTTTTGCATTAGCGTAATATTAGGCATAACATTAACAGCGATATTTTGAATAGAATAACCAATTGCTGCAAGTAATATGGCAATTTGCGATAGCATCTTAAAGTCATTGGATATGAGTGGAATACTTGTTTTCTCAAATAGAAGTATATACAAGCCAAAAAAGCCAACAATTACACCAAAGAACTTTAGTCTATTTAATTTTTCTTCGGGTACTAGAAAATGAGCGGCAAGTACTGTAAACAGGGGACCGATACCAAATAGAATTCCACTAATATTTGTATCTAAATATTGGGTCCCCCAGCAAATAAGAAAGAATGGGAAAAATGCAGTCAGGCCGACCAAAGCCAGCCAAGCCCAATTTATAAGACCGGTTGGCAAACTCTCACCTCTTAATTTTAAGATAGAATATATTATTATAAACCCAATAGAGAGTCTTAGGGCTACAATCCACAAGGGGCTAAAATCAACTAGCGCATACTTCGTCAATGCAAATGTAGAACCCCAGAATACAACTAAAAGGGATAAATAAAACCAGTTGGTGAGAGATGAATTTTTCATTAGATAAAAAAATTATAAACTTGGACTTATTGATTATGCCTAAATTTATTACATGTCAAATTAATTAATTTTATAATTGATAAACACGAAGTTTTGCAGTATTAAGGAGATGGGACAGCTCTCCCCAACGAGAGTCAACTATCTGGAAGGGTAGAGATAATGATAGAGAAACCAATTAAAAAAACAAATAGACCACTATTTTCATCTGGTCCGTGCGCAAAATTTCCAAATTGGCAAATTAATAAAATAGAAACATCTATTTTAGGCAGATCTCACAGAGCAAAAAAGCCGAAGGATTTCATAAATTACTCAATCGAGTTAACGGCAGAATTACTTGAGATACCAAAAGACTACAAAGTCGCAATTGTTCCTGCATCGGATACAGGGGCATTTGAGATGGCAATGTGGAATTTTTTGGGACATATACCCGTTGATGTTTATGCTTGGGAGTCATTTGGTAAAGGATGGGTAACCGATATCATAAAACAACTAAATCTTGAAGATGCAAATGTTATTGAAGCAGATTATGGTATCCTACCAGATCTGCAATCTGCAAATTCAGATTGTGATATTGTCTTTACTCTGAATGGAACTACTTCTGGAGTGCGAGTACCAGACCTTAATTGGATAAAGGATAGTAGAAAGGGCTTGACATTGTGCGATGCGACATCAGGTCTATTTGCTCAAAAGGTTGATTGGAGCAAGCTCGATGTAACAACATTTTCTTGGCAGAAAGTTCTTGGTGGAGAAGCGCAGCACGGTATGATTATATTATCACCAAAAGCAATTGACAGATTAAATGAGTATAGTCCCAATTGGCCATTGCCAAAAATCTTTAGAATAAAAAAATCTGGTACAGTTGATGAAAGTATCTTTTCTGGATCAACCATCAATACACCATCGCTTCTATGTGTTGCAGATTATGTGGCAGCTCTCGAGTGGGCACGTGAAATTGGTGGATTGGATAAGCTGATTGGAATCGCGGACAATAATCTTAACATTATTAAAGATTGGGTGAATAGAACAGACTGGATAAATTTTTTAGCAAAAGAGGAGTCAACAATATCAAACACATCCGTTTGCCTCGAGTTTTCGTCAAAAACCCCAAATGGAAACAAAATTGATACATCAAAATTATCAAAGCTTGTCCAAAACATGCTAGAAGAAGAGGGGGTTGCTCTCGACATTGGGGCTTATAGGGATGCGCCTGCAGGTCTGAGGATATGGACCGGGGCAACAATTGAGCCGGCAGATATTTCCATATTATTGGAATGGATTAATTGGGCCTACTGCATAGCAATAGAAAAGGTTTAAGATGAATAGGGAAAACACAAAAATGCCAAAAGTACTTGTTTCAGACAAACTTAGTGAAGAGTCTGTAAAAATATTTGAAGATAAAAACATAGAGGTGGACTACTTACCTGATATCGGAAAAGAAAAAGAAAAATTAGCAGAAATAATAAAAAACTATGACGGTTTGGCTATAAGGTCAGCAACCAAAGTTACTGAAAAAGTTTTAAGCAATGCAAAAAAATTGAAGGTAATTGGTAGGGCTGGGATTGGTGTAGATAATGTAGACATCGAAACTGCGACAACGAATGGTGTTATTGTAATGAACACACCATTTGGTAATTCAGTTACAACCGCAGAGCATGCAATTACCCTGATGATGTCACTCGCAAGACAAATACCGCAAGCCGATATATCAACAAAGAGTAGCCTCTGGGAAAAATCAAAATTTATGGGCGTTGAGATTACCGGGAAGACACTTGGAGTCATTGGTTGTGGGAACATCGGTACCATTGTAATAGAACGTGCTAAAGGTTTAAAAATGAAAGTGATTGGATATGATCCGTATTTGACAGAAGAGAGAGCTGAGTCAATGGCAATTGAGAAAGTTAAATTAAAAGAGTTATTCGCTCGGTCAGACTTCATAACAATTCACACACCACTTACAGAACAAACTAAAAATGTTATTAATGCTGATAGCATAAAATTAATGAAACCATCTGTACGTATTATAAATTGTGCGCGTGGCGGTCTTATCGATGAAAGCGCACTTCTTAATGCGCTGAATCAAGGTAAGATAGCTGGTGCTGCTATAGATGTATATCAGGAGGAGCCAGCAAAAAATAACCCATTATTTGAAAATGAAAAAATAATATGTACGCCGCACCTCGGGGCCTCTACAGCTGAAGCACAGGAGAAAGTGGCTATACAAATTGCAGAACAGATGAGCGACTTTCTTCTGACTGGTGCCATAACTAATGCTATAAATTTTCCATCTGTATCTGCCGAAGAAGCAACATCTATGGAGCCATATTTGGTATTGGCAAGAAATCTCGGATCTTTTGCGGGTCAAATAACAGAGAGCGCGCTAAAGAGTGCAAAGATTGAATACGTTGGCAGTATAGCCGACATGAATGTTGACTCTCTCACATCTACTATCATTTCTGGCCTTCTGAAGCCGCTATTAGAGGATATTAATATGGTGAACTCTCTTTCAATAGCAAAGCAAAGAGGTATTAGAATCGAACAGGTAAAAAAAGAGAGCAGCGGTATTTATGGCTCATACATCAGGCTTATCATAGAGTCTGAGCGACAGGAAAGATCTGTAGCGGGTGCCGTTTTTTCTGATGGTTCTGCCAGAATTATTCAAATAAAGGGTATAGACATGGAAGCTAAATTTGCAAAACATATGATATACATAACAAATAATGATATGCCTGGTTTAGTGGGAAAAATTGGCCACTGCCTCGGATCACAAGGTGTGAATATAGCAAATTTTAATTTAGGA
>CACPAS010000010.1 GCA_902632055.1 uncultured OCS116 cluster bacterium
CATGATCTCATTAGTTTTCTTAAAAAAGATGATCTAATTGGGATTGAAAAAAATTACGTCTTACTGCGAATGTCATTTGATGAGGCTATCAATTTATTTGATGATAATTTCTTCGATTTCATATATTTCGACGGCTATGCGCACACAGGTGAAGAGGGTGGAAAAACATTTTGTGAGTGGTACAAAAAACTAAAAATTGGTGGTTTGTTTGCTGGAGATGATTACAGTGAGAATTGGCCATTGGTTAAATGGGCAGTTAATGACATGGTATCAAAAGTTGGCGTTGAGTTGAATGTTACTGGTAGGATAACGGGTGACTCTGTCATGAACAAATATCCAAGTTGGTTTTTTTTGAAAGAAAAAGATTTTAATCTCAAACCAAATAAAAAATTAGAAGAGCTTGGGATGACCATCAGAAATGCGACAAGAAAAAATACTCCTGCGGCGCAACAAAATTTAACTATCCAACAAATAGAGAACCTGCTAAAACAAGTTAAGAGTCGGGATCCTCTTTTGGCGCTCAGACTGAAATCTCTTCTTTAATACAAGATAATAGTTAAATTTATTCAAAAAAAAATCAGGGCAAATCGGTAAAATTCACATGTCGTTCATGAAATTTTTTTCTATAAGAGAGGTGCCAACAACAAGTTGGAGTTCGGTACATCCTCTTAACATTAAGCCAAGCATTGAGACGTTATTTATGGTATTTGTCGGTAATATCATATTTGGATTTGGGGTTGCCGTAATCATAGCAGCGGGGGCGGGGTTAGACCCATGGACAATCTTAGCAGAGGGTCTTGGTCTAATATTCGGTGTAAGTATTGGGTTTGCTACATTCATTGTAAGTGTTTCGGTTTTATTGCTTTGGATACCTCTTCGTCAAATACCTGGATTTGGCACTATCATAAACACAATAGTAGTAGCTTCTATGATTGATATTGCCCTACCTTGGCTCCCAAAGCCGGGCGACAATCTCCTGTGGCTTCAGCTGATTCAATTATTGATTGGTATATTTATATGTGGGATTGGAAGTGGGATATATCTTACAGGTAACTTGGGACCCGGTCCAAGAGACGGGCTAATGACAGGTCTTCAGAGGATCACAGGGAAGCCAATTGCATTAGTTAGGGCATTAATAGAAATTTTTGTTGTTATTTTGGGGTGGTTACTTGGTGGTACGGTTGGTTTAGGAACTATAATTTTTGCGTTATTGATAGGACCAGCTGTCTCAATTGGACTAAGCATAGTCAAGATAATTTCTCAACCAAAATGAATGTTAAACAATTTATTATATTTTTAAAAAACACAATGATATATTTGCTGTATGAGGCAATTTGAATGATAGATAAGAAAAAAGCTTTATTGATAAATTTTACTGCTGATGCATACCATTGGGGATGCTATGGGACATCCATGGAAATATACGACACCCTAATTGAGTCTGGGTATTTTATTGAAACAAGAAGCGTCTATGAGGTGCACACATTAAAGCCAACCCCTCAAAATAATAAGGAGTTTAATGATAATAATTTTTTTAAAAAATACTCAGAAGAAAATCAGGATCTATGTAGGTCAATTAAAAATAGTGACATCATAGTGATAAATGCCGAAGGCACGCTTCATGGCTTGGCAAAAGGGCCAATAAATTTATTGTACCTAATGTTGGTATGTAAGAAATATTTTAAAAAGGTTGTACATCTAATAAATTTCTCTTGCTTTCCGAATGGTGATAACACTGCTCCAAAGGACCATACCGCTATCTATATTGATGTATTAAAAATGTTGGATAATATAGTAGTCAGAGAAATATTCTCAGAGAATATCTTGAAAGAAGTTGGAATAAAGGCAACATCTGGATTTGATTGTCTGCCTCGTTATTTATTTCGGTACAATCTAACAGGGAGAATGAAGCCAAATGGATGTGTCTTACTATCCGGTGGCGTAAAAATGCCAGAAGAGTATGTTAGTTTTTATATGAAATTTATTAATTGGCTACACAGCAAGGATATTCCTGTAAGGTTTCTATTGGGGGCAAAATCAGATCCCGATGAGGCCGAATATAAATTCTGGCACTATCTTAAACAAGCCTCAAAACACAAGGATATGACATTGGTGGAGGCAAAGTCTTTCAAAAGTTGGACCGATGAATTTAGGTCTGCTACATTCTTTTTTTCAGCTAGATTTCATCACACAATCGCAGCGCTTAGTATTGGCACTCCATTCGCAGTGCTGCCTTCAAATACACAAAAGATCTCAGCAATGCTGAATACTATTGGTTCCACAGTCACTTGCTTGAGCCCTGATGAAGATGGTTTTACAAAATTGCAAGATTTGGTTAACAATGGCCTTAATGAAAATCTAGAAAGCCAGAATGGTGAGATACTAGAAAAAATGATTGAGGGTGCTAAGAAAAACTTTAATAATATATAGAAAAAAGAACTATTTCATATTTATATATATAAAACAATTGTTTATAAAATATATGTTAAATACACACATAAAATTAATCAAGTACTTAAAAGATAAATTTGGCATTTCTGAGTATGCTTTATTGTGGATTTCTTTTCTTAAAGGTTTGATTATAGGTTTGTTGCTGTATCACATTTTTATTAGATAGGAGATAAGATGCAAATTGAAAAAGATGAAGTTAAGAAATTTCTTCTATCATGGACTAATGGTGTAGTTGATATAGGAATAGCCAACGAAGAAAAGAGGGATTTTAAGAGGGCTGCAATTGATTTTTTAAACCATCATTATGCATTCGATGAAGGCGATGTGATGTTTAAGCCAACATTTACAACGATAAAACTCTTCAGAAATAACTTTGAGGAAGCTCTATCATACTTTATTGGAGGTGCTTTTGATGAGGATAATGGATTTGCGCTCAAGCCATGGGTTAAGATTGAACTGGGCCAAGAGCCGAATATAAGGCTGATCAATGACATTGCCTATGCAATGGGATCTTTAAATTTTTATCCATTAAAATCAGAGGGTTATTCGCAGGTTATATTCACTTTTATATTAAAAAAATTTTCAAATAATTTAAAAATAATTTTGCATCACTCATCACCGGTCCCAATCAGTAAATTGTAAATAAAATGATTGAACTGGTTGATATTTTAATTTGTATTTGCCTATTCTCCGGTGCAATTTTATATACATCTGTTGGGCATGCGGGTGCATCCATATACATTGCAATTATGTCAATATTTGGAGTGCCGGTGACCACAATTAAACCAACAGCATTATCTCTAAACATTATTGTCTCATCCTATACAAGTTATCAATTTGTAAGGGCTAAATTTTATGATATCAAACTTGTTATTCCATTACTTGTTGGTGCCATACCAGCTGCATTTATTGGTGGGTATATAAATCTTCCAGGTGATGTTTATAAACCTATAATTGGTTTGATGCTTCTATATTCCGCTTATAGGTTCATAACAGTTAAAAAAGAAGACGAAAAACCAATTATGCAATACAAGCTTTTTTACGCAGTTATTACTGGTATTATTATTGGATTCCTTGCTGGTCTCACTGGAACGGGGGGTGGTATATTTTTATCACCATTAATAATTTTTGCAGGCTGGACGACAACAAAGGGGGCTAGCGGTACTGTGGCAATATTTATCTTTTTTAATTCTTTATTTGGCCTGATGGGTAACATAACATCTCTCGCGGTGATTCCTCCCACTCTTCCTCTCTATGGCGGAGCCGCATTACTTGGCGGTATAATCGGATCACGAATAGGAATCCATTATTTTCAGCATACGGCAATAAAAAGAACACTCGGATTGGTTCTGCTTATCGCAAGCCTTAAGTTAATATTTAATATTTAATGATTATAGTTATTTTAATAAAAAACTGTTTGCAAGAACGAAACGTAATTTCTCTATGAAGCACTTATATATATTATTAACTTTGTTTATATTTTATTCTGGAATCGGAAGTTCAATGGCCTATGAAGAACCATCTTTTGCAGTAGTACAAGCAAACGAAGCCTATGAGATACGTTACTATAATGAGCGTATTGTTGTGCAAACCCGCAATACAAACCAAAACAGCGGTTTCCGAAAATTATTTAATTATATATCAGGAAAAAATAGCAATTCAGAAAAGATCGCAATGACTGTTCCAGTTACACAAACAGATAATTTAATGCAATTTTATCTCCCAATTAAATTTGACAAAGGAAACACGCCAATCCCAACAGATGATGATGTGAAAATATCAACTGTCCCAGGAGGGCATTACGCAGTCATAAAATACGGAGGAAGGTCGTCAGATTCCAATTTTCTAAAACATGCTAAGTTTCTTCGAGGCGCGCTTTCTAATGATGGATTTGAAATATTAAGCGAACCAATAAAGGCCACATATAACGGGCCATTTACACCAAGCTTTTTAAGAAGGAATGAAGCCTTATTCTTAATTAAATGGTCAAGTTGACTTCAAATAATAGAGAGAAAGACGATAGGTTTATTTGCCCGTTTTGTTTTTCGAAAAAAGGATTAATTTATGTCCAGTCACACTACCAATGCCTCAACTGTAAACAAGTTACCGATCCGTGTTGCGGGGGAGAGGTTTGCGTTGGTCAGGAGAGATTGATAGATTATAAAGATGATGAACAAAGCTGAGATAGATATAATCCATGATAATTTGGTCAAAAACGGTAAACGATTTGACTCCTTTAAGCGGGAGGGTGGATTCAAATATTGGATTAAGAGACGTGAGCGATTTAAGCTTAAGCACATTTTAAAAGGTCACCCTGCGAAGGCAATTAAGAGAGAGCTTGCTGGAATAAAAGTACTCAAAAAATACAACATACCTGCCCCGAATGTAGTTTATGAGGATGCAAGGTGTATTGTAACAGAGGACGCAGGTCCCAATTTACAAGATATTGCAATTGACAAAAGAATAGGAGTTGCTGAGAAAAGAAAAATTTTCTCAGCTGCTGGGAAAATAATGGCAGCCTTGCATAAACAAAGATATGCGCATGGCGGCTTGGCCCTACGGGATGTTTGTTGGGATGGGGCCGCTGTAACATTATTAGATCTAGAGTCTTTTGGCGAATTAATTAGATCAAATCGTAAACTATCCATTGATTTCTATCTATTTATTCATAGTTGGTTTAAGTTATTCGAAGTCGTAAAGCCGGAATTAATAGCTTTTGTGGATGCGTATAAGAGTAATATTATTCCAGTTCAGTGGCAGAAGACGTTGGATGTACCATTATATCTTCAAATATTGAGTAAATTGTTTACCCTTTTAAAATATAAGAAGTCAGATATTATTGCTGTAACTAGAACTGTAAATTTTCTAAATACATTGAAGTAGTGGTAGCTCAGACAAAAAAATATAGAATAACTATTAAATTACGTGTTAACAATGTATATATTATTTTCTAATATTATATCAAAAAAACGATTATAAAATGAAGAATTCAAAAATTGTACTCATAGATAGAAATCCTGGCCGAAATTCTCAAACCTATGGCATTGCAAGAGAGCTAAATACCGATGTCGAATTAATTCATGAACCTTCAATTGGAGTGATTGGGAATAAAGGTGACTCACAATGCTATGTTGGAGTTCGCGAAAAGGTTGAGGTTATTCACGATAAGTTGAGAGAAAGAATCGGAAACGATGATAAAAAACTGAAGATGAGGCTTGTGCAGCCTGAGTTCAGTATTGCAACATCTGATGGAATTAGAAATGGTACTAAAGAGATGAGGTATTCTCTAATTGGTAGAGAGGTCACAAATGAGTCAGTTTGTGAGCATTTAAGTGCTTCAGGACTTGAGGGCACAATTGCTGTCGTTGCATGTGATAAGCCACCTGTTGGAACTTTGGCTGCAATATTGGAGCATAATCGTCCGGCTATCATAATGTCCGATGGCTCAATTAGACCAGGTGTAGACAGCGTGACGGGGGATGCAATTGATATCATCTCAAGCTATCAAATTGCTGGAAGTGATGACGATGAACTCAAAAAGAGAATTGCGCTTGAATCTTGCCCCGGCTATGGCAGCTGTGGAGGGATCTTTACATATAATACGATGCAAACCTTTATTGCTGTTGTAGGAATGCAACCAATACATATGGTTTCACCCGCATCCCAAGATGATCGGCGTAAAACAGATTTTCCAAATGAGTTGATAGATTATTTAGCCAAGCTCATTGAAAAAAATATAACACCAAGGGATATTGTAACCAGAGATTCTATAAGAAACGGAATAATTGTGGCAATGGCGATTGGTGGGTCTACAAATGTTATGCTGCATGCTCCGGAGCTTTCTAGAGCCGCGGGATATGATGATTTTTATGGTGATATAATGAGCCACGAAGAGTTTAATTATTTATCACAAAATGTAATCCCAGTTGTTGTGAATGCTCGCCCATTTGGGAAATACTCAATGGTTGATATTGACAGTATGGGTGGAATGCAAGTAATTGTGAAAGATATGATAGAGGCGGGTTTACTTAACGGGAATACGCTGACTTGTACCTCAGAGACATTAAGCGAACAAGTGGAGAGGTTAAAACCGAATACGCCAGATGGAGATGTTATTTTTTCAATAAAAAAACCATTTAAGAAAACAGGCGGACTGAGACTCCTTGGTGGTAATTTATCACCTGAAAATAGTTCAATTTTGAAACTCGCTGGCGTTGAAGGTGGGCTCGAAGATAATGTGTTTCACGGGAAAGCAAAAACATTTGATGGAGAGCAAAGTTTACTGGATACTCTTGAGAATGATCCGGACTCTTTTCAAGACAGAGATATGGTCGTTGTTCGCTACGAAGGACCTGTTGGGGGGCCTGGAATGCCTGAAATGCTAGACTCAACGTCAAGGATCACTACTTTGTGTAGGGATAAAGGTATAGTAATCGCACTGATGACTGATGGACGTTTTTCAGGCGGTTCTGTCGGTTTGGTCATAGGGCATGTAGGACCCGAAGCAGCTCTTGGTGGGCCGATTGCGCTTATAGAAGATGGCGACCAAATTATTGTAAATCTCAATAACAATTCTCTTTCTTGTATTGAGCTTGAAGATCACTCTATTTACACAAAGAGAAAAGATAACTGGAACAAAATTGTACAAAAAAATAGCGGTGTACATCCATCTCTTGGTGAAATTGATACAAGGTTACTAAATAATATGAGATGTAATGCCGTGTCCGCAATACATGGTGCTGGCATGCACCCAAATCGTGATTTATGGGTAAGTAGCCCAAGGTCAATTGAAGTGTCAAGTTTTAAACCACTTAATAAATATAGAAGTTAGCTCACATGAGATTAAGTCAGGATTTTTTTTTCAGGATCACTCTCATTTACTTCTTTGTAGTTCTTTTTTCAATAAGTATTTCAGGCGCAAAAGCTGATATTGAAACTAACAATGACGCTAGAAAATTTCTCTCAAAGTATTGTATCACCTTGGTAAATGAAATCGAAAAATCATATCAAAAACAGCTTGATGCAATTGAAAATAATAAAATGATTGAATTCAGTAAAGTCAGTAAATATATATATGGAGTATCAGACTTGTATGATAACCTCGATTGTTCCATATATATAGATAAATGACAAAAACTGAAACTACACCACATTCAATTTACTGGATTCGACAGGATTTAAGAGTTGCTGATAATCCTGCTTTACTCAAGGCTGCGGAAGAGGGGTATCTTGCGGTATACATATTTGATGATGTTAATACAGATCAAAAGACCTTATCTGGTGAAGCAAGCTCTTGGTGGTTGCATAACTCATTAAAAGCTTTTAACAAAAGCCTCGATGATAAAATATCATTTTTTAGAGGTGATCCATTAAAAATCCTGATAGATCTCACGGAAAAATATAATATAAAAAATATTTTTTGGAATAGGTTGTATGAGCCATGGATGATTGACCGAGATACTAAGATAAAAGATCATTTCCAGTCATCAGGAATTAATGTTGAGTCACATAATGCATCATTACTTTGGGAGCCATGGGAAATTCACAAAGATGATGGCACTCCATACATGGTGTTTTCGCCTTTTTTCAGAAAGGGTTGCCTTAATGCGGCCCCACCTCGAATTCCATTAAGTAAAGCAGACGCTAGAAACTTAGTAAAGGCGGAGAATTCGAAAGAGTTGGATGAACTCACAATATTACCAAAAAATGATTGGTATGAAAAGCTTGAAGAGCAATGGGATATTGGCGAAATTGCTGCCAATAAGAAACTGTCTAATTTTGTTGAAGACGGCTTGATGAACTATAAAGAGGGAAGAAATTTTCCAGCACAAAAAAATGTCTCCAGATTATCACCGCATCTTCATTTCGGAGAAATATCACCAAACCAGATTTGGTATAGGATTGAACAAATATCAGATCCAAATTATTCTGAAAAGGATTTATATCATTTCAAAAGCGAGATTGGATGGAGGGAATTCTCCTACAGTCTTCTCTATCATAATAGGAATTTACAAAGTGACAATTTATATAAAAAATTTGATGTCTTCCCATGGATAGATAATGATGATCAACTTAAAAAGTGGCAAACTGGTCATACTGGGTACCCAATAGTTGATGCGGCAATGCGTGAGCTTTGGCAAACTGGATACATGCACAATAGATCTAGAATGATCGTAGGCTCATTTCTTGTAAAAAATTTATTGATCCATTGGAACCATGGGGAGAGATGGTTTTGGGATTGCTTGCTTGACGCTGACATGGCAAGTAATAGCGCAAGCTGGCAGTGGGTAGCTGGTTCAGGTGCGGATGCTGCGCCTTATTTCAGGATCTTTAATCCAGTAATGCAGGGGCAAAAGTTCGATCCAGATGGGGAATACACAAAAAAATATATACCAGAATTAAAAGATGTTCCCGTCAAATATTTATTCAATCCGTGGGAGGCACCTAAATCAGTTCTTGATAATGCTGGGGTCGAATTAGGATTAGATTATCCAATGCCAATTGTCAACATGCAAGACTCACGCGATCGAGCCTTAGCTGCTTTTGATACAATTCGTATTAAGTAAAATTAAATATTAAAACCAAAATTTCTTAGCTTCATCATCAATTGGTTTTCTTTATCTTCTGATATTTGTGATAGCGGCGGTCGGATATTTCTCCATCTAGGTTCATTGTATTTAATGGCTAGCATTGACTTTTGAGCCGGTATTGCTGAATAATCTTGAAATAGATACCGAACTTTCTTAACGCCCTTGTGAAGATCCTCAGCCTCACCCCATTTTTTTTCATGACAGAGTTTAATGACTCGCGCTATGTTCTCTGAATTAAAATTTGCAGTTGCTGATATACAACCAAGGCCACCTAATTTTATGGCCTCAATCACAGGTAATTCTGCCCCTGGATAAACTGCAAGATCTTGAATTTGTAATAGTTGCACTGTATTGTCCCAATTACCTGAGCTATCCTTTATGCCCATGATGATATCTGAATATGTATTTTTTAATTTCTTAACAAGATCAACTGATAAACTAATCCCAGACACCTGTGGAATATGATAGAGATATATTTTAAGATTTGGATGATTTACCTCATCAATTAGCCTCTTGAAATACTCAAAAAGACCCAAATCTGTTACATCTTTATAGTAAAATGCCGGTAGCGTCATAACTCCATGGCAACCTAAGTCCGTTGCATGACGGCATAAATTTACCGTATCAGGAAAATTACACAGACCAGTTCCGGGAATGAGTTTATTTGCGGGTATCCCAGATTGTATAAGGGACTCTAGAGCCCTGATCCTCTCATCGTTACTCAATGATAGTGCTTCCCCGGTAGTGCCAAATGGAGCAAGTCCCATACAGCCATCAGATAGCAGATCCTTTGCAAGGATATTATACATTTCTTGATTGAAGCTTAGATTATCATCAAATGGGCTTAAAATTGGTGAGATGAGACCCTTTATCATCTTCAATTTCCTAATATGTAATCAAAATAATGCATACAGCGTCAAATTATCATAATATTCTGAATTAGAATATTGAATTTTCTGATGTTTAATGACTATATTTAAAATATGAGAGATATGCATAAAAAATCCCAAGATAAAATCACGCCAAAACATTTATTCTACAATAGGCGAAAAATATTAAAACTTGGTTTGGCATTGGGTGCCTATGTCGCATCCAGCAGAATAACACCAGCTCTTGCTAAAGAAACTTTTGACCGCAAGATTAATTCTTTAGAAGAAATTACTAATTATAATAACTTTTATGAGTTTGGTATTGACAAGACTGATCCTGCAAAGCATGCCTATAAATTAACAACATCACCTTGGCCAATCGAGATTAGCGGTTTAGTAGACAATCCAGGTATTTATGATTTCTCTGAAATTTTAAAAGAAATGAATATTATACAACGCACTTACAACCTGAGATGTGTAGAGGGCTGGTCGATGCTAATTCCATGGAACGGTTTCCAACTATCTGAACTATTGAATAAGATAGGGGTGAAACACGAGGCAAAGTATGTATCATTTGAAACACTCTATAGACCTCAAGAGATGCATATGCAAGAGACAAATATTTTAAATTGGCCATACAGAGAGGGTCTGAGATTAGATGAAGCAATGCACCCCCTCACATTAATCGCAACCGGTGTTTACGACCAGCCTCTGCCGAAACAAAATGGCGCGCCACTCAGGTTGGTGGTACCATGGAAGTATGGTTTCAAGTCAATTAAATCAATAACTAAGATTTCGGCGCAGGTAGAAGAGCCTATTTCATCATGGAATCAACAAAACCCTGCAGAATATGGTTTTTATTCGAATGTGAACCCAACCGTACATCACCCAAGATGGTCCCAAGCAAGCGAGCGATATATTGGCGGGGAAGGTGAGGGGTATCTTGGAAATTTATTTACGAAGAGATATGATACTAAGCTCTATAATGGCTATGGAGACGTCGCACCGTTATATGAAGGTATGGATCTATCCCGATATTATTGAGTGGCTGGATAATTATTATGTATAAAGCTACCAAATCGTTAAATATAAAAAGTATCTTTGATCTTATAAGGCTGCTCGTGAGAAAGATAAGAATTTGGCATGTCTACGTAACTTTATTAATACCTTTATTATTACTTACCTCTGACTTACTTAGTGGTCAATTAGGGGTAGATCCAATGAGAGAGTTAGAAAAAAGTTTAGGAGTTACAGGTATTTATATACTTATATTAACACTATGTATTACTCCACTTTCAACATTAACGGCTATTAATTTTATAAGATTTCGGAGAGCATTCGGTTTAATGAGTTTTTTCTATATTGCATTACATTTTTCCACATGGATACTACTAGATATGCAGTTAAGATGGTATGAGATAGTCGAGTCGGTCACAAAGAAGCCTTTCATTGTTTTTGGTATGATGGGTTTCCTTTTACTGATACCACTCGCGGCCACTTCAAATAATTACTCCATTAAAAGATTAGGAAAATATTGGCCAAAATTGCATAAGCTGATTTATGTAGCAATTATTTTGGGTGGTGTGCATTATCTTATGATGGAAAAAACACTGCAAAATGATGCAATCACAACGTTTATTATTATTCTAGTACTTATATTGCTTCGCTTCTTCAAATTAAGAAAAATCAATTGGTTATAATACATCATGAGCGCAATAATAACAGGTTTTATGCTCTGCTTTTCGCTGAACTGCGTAATTGGTGCCCAGAACACCTATTTATTCCGTCAAGGCGTTAGAAATGAGTACGTTTACTCACTTGCAGCTTTCTGCACAATATCAGACTTTGTTCTAATAATGGCTGGCGTCTATGGGATGTCTCTTATTGTAAGCCAATTCTATATTGATCTGTTTCTAATATTATCAGCGCTGTGCTTACTGTTTTATGGTATTTACAGAATAAAGAATATTATGTCTTTGTCATATGGAGTGAGTGACGAGATTTATCTTCAAAGAAGTTTTAGAAAAAGTATTTTAGCAATGTCCGCCTTCACATTATTAAATCCACATGTTTATCTTGATACAGTCATTTTAATTGGCAGTGCTTCCTTACAATATAATAGGGATGAAAAGATCTTCTATATATTGGGTGCTACGGTTGCCAGTATTGTTTTCTTTTATGGTGTGGCAATTCTCTCAAGGTTATTTTCATCATTATCAAAAAATATTACACTCTTAAAATCTGTTGACGTTATTACAAGTATTATCCTTTTTGTTATTTCATTTGCAATGTTAAAAGCTACAAGCTTTATATAGCCACTTAAAACATTAAATAATAATTTTGATGTTTCTTTTAATAGATTGTAGTATTTCTTTATGTTCAAACGGTTAAAAAATTGCCATAACACTGACGACTTTCGTTTGCTGGCTAAACAAAAATTACCATCTCCAGTTTTTCATTATATAGATGGCGCTGCAGATGATGAAAGAACCTACGCTAGAAATACGGCATCCTTCGATCAATGTGACCTCGTTCCAAGTGTGCTAAAACCTGTTACAGAGATCGATATATCTGTTGAAATATTAGGAAAAAGAATAGATTTACCAATATTTTTGTCACCAACAGCGCTCCAAAGGTTATTTCACTATCAGGGAGAAAGAGCTGTTGGAGAAGCTGCTGATGATTATAATACCTATTTTGGAATATCCTCGCTTGCTACGGTTGGAATAGAAGAGGTAGGTCAGAAATTTAGTTGCCCCAAGATGTTTCAATTATATGTGCACAAAGATAAAGCACTTAATCAAGACATGCTTCAGAAATCTATTGATTGTGATTTTGATGCGTTAACGATTACAGTTGACACTATCGTGGGTGGCAATAGGGAGCGAGACTTAAGAACTGGCTTTACATCACCACCAAAGCTAACGATTGCAAGTCTCATGAGCTTTATGTTCTCGCCAATTTGGAGTTTTAACTACCTAACGAGAGAGAAATTCTCATTACCTCAGTTGGATTCTCATTTGAATGAGGGAACAAAAATTGCAATATCGGTGGGAGATTATTTTACAAATATGTTAGATCAAGAATTAAACTGGAAAAAAATTGAGGAAATTAGAAAAATATGGCCAAAACCCCTTTGCTTAAAAGGTATAATGTCTGTAGATGATGCAAAAAAGGCAATCGATGTCGGCGCAACCGCTATTATGCTCTCAAACCACGGAGGTAGACAGCTGGATGGATCGCGGTCACCATTTGATCAATTGGAAGAAATCGTCAGTGCTGTCAGTGGCCAAATAGAAATAATTTGTGATGGGGGAATTAGAAGAGGTACCCATGTGTTAAAAGCTTTATCATTAGGAGCAAACGCGTGCTCTGGGGGGAGATTTTATCTCTATTCACTCGCTGGTGCTGGCTCGAACGGTGTAAAGAGAGCGATAGGTCTCATGCGAGATGAAATTATTAGAGATATGAAGTTGATGGGTTGTAACAAAATCTCTGACTTAAGTAAGGCTAATATTAGATTTAGATAGGCAAAATTCTATGATCTCAAATAATAATATTGTTGCGTCTTTTTATAAGTTCATTCCATGGGCAGAATATAAGTCTTTCAAGGAAATCATTCAAAAAGTTTGTGAAAATAATGGAGTTCTCGGAACTATCCTTTTGGCTTCCGAAGGTATAAATGGATCTATCTCTGGTGGTGAAATTGAAGTTAAAAATGTAATCATATATTTAAAATCAATAAGAAATTTTTCTGATTTGGAAATTAAATATTCAAAAGCATTTGGAAAAACCTTTCGTAAAATGAGGGTCAGATTAAAGAAAGAAATTGTTTCGATGGGAAAACGTGATATCAATCCTTTTCAACGAACAGGAAAGTATCTTGGCCCTGAGGCTTGGGACAAACTACTTGACGAAAAGGATGTAATTGTTGTTGATACTAGAAATACATACGAGCACTCGATTGGATCGTTCATTGGTGCAAGATTCGCAAGTACAAAGTCTTTCAGAGATTTCCCTGAATGGGCGGATAAAAACCTAAAAGAGTTGAAAAATCAAAAAATTGCAATGTATTGTACTGGTGGAATAAGATGTGAGAAAGCTTCTTCATATTTATTGGCTAAGGGTTATAAGAATGTTTTTCAGCTTCATGGTGGCATTTTAAAATATCTTGAGAATAAATCAAAAGATCAATCAAAATGGAGCGGAGAATGCTTTGTTTTTGACTATAGAGTGTCTCTTGAGCACGGTCTTGAAAAAGGTAAACACGAGATGTGCCACGCATGTAGGATGCCGTTATCAGAGAGAGATAGATCAAGTGAGCTGTATATCCCAGAAATATCATGTCCACATTGTCATGATAGACAAACACCGAAAAGTATTAAGAGGTTTGAGGAACGAAAATTTCAAATGAAGCTAAGGCAGGAAAGAGAAGAACTTGAGCAAAGACAAGATAAATAGAGAATTAATATTATACTCATTTAGGAGATGCCCTTTTGCAATAAGAGCAAGATTATCAATATATTACTCAAAAATCAGATGCCAAATTCGTGAGATCTCTCTAAAGAAGAAACCACCAGAATTTATTTCTTTATCACCAAAAGCAACTGTACCCGTATTATTAAAAGAAGACCATTCAGTAATAGATGAAAGCATTGATATTGTAAAATGGATTCTAAGTCAAAGCGATCCAAATGAACTATTAATTCCGCTACACGATAAGAACGAAGATGTTGATTATTTCATAAGCTTATTTGATAACAAATTTAAGTTCCATCTTGATAGGTATAAATACTCAAGCAGATATGATTCTGCGGAGAAAAATAAGCACAGAGACGCAGCATCCGAGATTCTAGAGTTATTTGATGATAAGATTACAGATACTGGGTTTGTTTATGGAAATAAGATATCTGTGTACGAAGTATGTATCTTGCCTCTAGTAAGGCAATTTATGATTGCTGACCCTGAATGGTTTGAAGGGTATTTTAGATTTGAAAAAGTAAAGAAATCGCTTAAAAGTTTTATTGACTCGGATGCGTTTAAAGTCACAATGAAAAAATATGATGAGTGGATTAATGACAAAAGTAAGATTGAATATTTTCCATAATTAGAATGATTTTGATTGGAAACATTGTAAAAAATAGTTATAAATAACGCGTAATCCATTATTGGTGATGAAATGTCAAATCTATTTAATGAAATTGATGATGATCTGAGGCAGGATAGGCTTAAGAGTCTATGGGCCAACTATAAAAACTCAATATATACTGTGGTCATAGTCATCTCTTTAGTCTTAATTGGCTCTGAGTCTTATCAATATCTTTCAAAGAGTAAAACTGAAAAGTCTGGACTACTGTTATCTCAAATTATTGAGAGTATAATTGAGGATGAGCCCGAGCGAATTAATAATTATATTGATGAATTACTCGAGAACGGAACAAGTGATTACAAAACATATGCCTTGTTATTAAAGTCTGGTAACTTTATTTCACAAGATAAACTTACAGACGCACGAGAAACATATACCGAACTTATAAAAAAATCTGAGAATCGGCTCATAAAAGATTTGGCAATTCTGAAACTTTCATATCTGAACGTAGACTTTGACTCATTTGATCAAATTCAACAGCAGCTATCAACAATTCAAGAAGAAGATAGTCCATTGAAGCTATTTGCTTATGAGGTATTAGCGATGAGTGCATATAAGCATGGTTTATATGAAAAAGGTGCTGAATATCTTAATATGATTATCGAAAATGAAAAAACCACGAATGGCATGTTTGATAGAGCTCAGATGATGCTAAGAGTTATGAATTCAAAATAAGTATATATTGTGCAATTAAACATAGCAAAAATATACATATCTAGATTAATATTACTTTTTATAATTCTTAATCTATCTGCATGTGAGAGCATCATTAGGGGAAAAGAGTATATTCTTCCTGGCGAACGGGAAGATATATTAATTGGCTCGGCTAATATAAAATTAGCTGAAAGCTATGATATAATTCAATTATCGGAGCCTCTTGTAACAAAACGTTGGATATCTTCTGATAGAGAAACAACAAATAACAGAGATAATATTGCGTTCTCTGAGGAATTCATAAAAAAATGGTCAGTAAGCATTGGTCAAGGTTCAAGCTCACTCAGCCTATCTTCGGTGTCGCCTATATATATTGGCGACACTATATTCACTGTCGATACTGAGAATACTATTTCATCTATAAATCCAAAGAATGGTGACATTAATTGGACAAAATCATTATTTCCGGAAGAAGAGGATCCTAAAATTGGTTTTGGCGGCGGTTTATTTGCAAACTCAGGAATAATATTTTTTACAAATGGTTTTGGTGAATTATACGCCTTAGACCCTTATAATGGTGATATTCTCTGGAAGAATAGGGTTAATTCCCCTGTCAGAGCCGCCCCAATAGCGGATAACTCATTGGTATTTGTATTAAGTGTGGACAATAAAGTAAATGCGTTTGATATACAATCGGGGGATAAGAAGTGGGAATATTCATGGTTCTCTGACACAGCGGGTTTAGTGCAAACAAGTAACATGGCTATATTTGAAGATAATATAATTGTCCCCTATAAATCTGGTGAGGTTTTTGTGTTTAAAAAAAATAATGGAAATAGACTGTGGGCAGACTCGGTTAATAGAAAAAATATCAAAAATTCTCTCTCGCAAATTAAGGACATCACAGCAAGCCCAATAATATATGAGGATATATTGATAACAATAGGTTTCCAAGGACGGCTCATTGCTAATAATATAAATAATGGATTTCGTATGTGGGAATTACCAATTTCATCTTCAGTCACCCCCATAGCATCAAATAATTATTTATTTATTGTGTCCAATGATAATATGCTTTTTGCGATTAATATAGATAGCGGAGAAGTTTTATGGGTAGAAGATGTCAATACAAATTACGAATTTAAGAATGATAAAATTATATCTATACAGTTGCTGCAAAGCAGCCTCTACTTATTTTTATCATCAGGCAATCTTGTTATTTATGAACCGAGCACAGGGAAATTGACTGATGTCCTTCAAAATAAAATAGAAGCAACGTCAATCTCTCCAATTATTGTAAATAAGAATTTATATGTTATATCTAATGACGGTGAACTAATATCGTATAGATGAAATATTATCATGACTCCAAGAATAGTTTTAGCAGGCAGACCAAACGTTGGTAAATCTACTTTATTTAATAGATTGTATGGTAGAAGGAAAGCTTTAGTATCTGATATCTCTGGGTTAACAAGAGATTTCCGTGAAGAAGTAATAATCCTAAAAGATCGAGAATTTTTTCTTATTGATACGGCAGGGGTTTATGAGTCTGGATCAGATAGTTTATCCCAGTCCGTTGAAGATAACGCCTTAAGAGTAATAAAAAATTCAGACCTATGCTTGTTTGTTGTTGACGCAAAATCTGGATTAACAACAAAAGATATTGAATTTGCTGATTATTTAAGAAGATCTGGTGTTATGACCGTTACGATAGTAAATAAATGCGAAAGTGGTTCATCAAGTTATAATATCTATGAATTTTTTGAACTAGGCTTTGGTGAACCTCTTGCAATATCGGCCGAGCATAATGTAGGTATAGGCAGCCTAATAGATAAAATTATAGAAGTAATACCATCAAATGTGATTAACGTCGAAAATGACTTAGGTGCCATCAATCTTGCTATAATAGGAAAACCAAATGTTGGTAAATCTACACTATTAAATTCTCTAATTGGCCATGAGCGAATGTTAACTGGTGACATTGCCGGAATAACAAGAGACTCGATTTCTAGTGATTGGGAATGGGATAGTAGAAAAATTAAACTTATAGATACCGCAGGTCTTCGCAGAAAATCTAAAGTATATCAAGATACTGAGAAACTCGCATATTTTGACTCAATAAAGACAATTAAATATTCCGATATTGTGATTCTATTAATTGATGCCATAGATTTCATCGATAAACAGGATTTGAGGCTTGCTGATCAAGTTTTAACAGAGGGGCGAGCTCTTCTCATTGTCTTCAATAAAATAGATTTAGTGAGGGATAAGACTCAATTTGACGATGATTTGGGTAAGATCTTTTCAACAAATTTAATTCAGCTTGATAAAAAAAACATCCTAAAAATATCATCCATAAATGGTAGGGGCACAAAAGAAATGATGGAAAGAGTTATTCTCCTGTATGATGAATGGACAAAAAGAACCACGACAGCAAAGCTCAACACATGGCTAAATGAGGCAGTGCAAAAACATCAACCTCCCGCCAAATCTGGAAGAAGGGTGAAACTTAGATATATAACTCAAGCATCAGTTAAGCCACCTACATTTATTATATTTTCATCTGCGCCAGATGCTATTCCAAGTTCTTATCGCAAATATCTAATTAATGAACTGAGAAATGCCTTTGGATACAATTTATCACCGATTAGGATTCATTTTAGAAAGGGTGATAACCCCTATGTTAATTAAATAAGCTTTGTTGATTTCAACCAATCAACATATTTAATTAATTCACCATTGGCGAAATTTTGATTGAATACTATATCAAGAAAAAATTCGGATAGGTCCGATGGCTGAGTAATTTTTTCTTTATCTTCGCCAGGATATGCTTTTAGTCTTAGATTAGTATTCACGTCACCGGGATCAATCAAGTTAACTTTTATGTTTGTGCTTTGAATCTCCTTAGCGTAACTGTATACAATCTGCTCTAATGCTGCCTTTGATGCCGAATATAATCCCCAAAAAGGTTTTTTCTGATTGGTAATATCTGAAGTAGATACAAGAACTTGTGATTTTTTTGCTTTTCTCAAATACGGCTCAAATAATTTCAACAATATCACGTTTGATGTCAAATTTACTGCAAAAGTCTCATTCCACTCTTTCTCATCTATATGCGTAACCGGTGTAAGTCCTCGAAATGTTGCGGCATTTAAAAATAAGATATCCAGACGGTCAATTCTTTCGGATAATTTCTCTTCCATATCTTTAATAAGATTAAATTCCATCAAATTAAATGGCACATTGATCACATCACAATTGTATCTAGCAAGATCATCATCCAGCATCTCTAGTGCACTCTGTGAGCGACCAAGTGCTATAACTCTAGCATTATGTTTTCCGTATGTAATTGCAGCCTGTCTGCCGATTCCACTAGAAGCGCCAGTAATCAATATATTCATTCCTTTAAAATCAACAGACACCTTAATTTATTCCTCTAGGAGTGACAGTTGGCTAGTGTGATCCGAAATTTGTTCCATATCACTTAATTTGGTTGGGTAGTCGCCGGTAAAACAATGATCTGTAAATTGCGGTACTTCGTTATTTCTTCCGCTATATCCTAATGCTTTATATAGACCCTCAATTGATAAAAATTTCAGAGAATCACAGCCAATATAATCTTTCATTTCATCGATATTGTGTTTTGCAGCAAGCAAGCTATCCCTCTCAGGGGTATCAATTCCATAGTAATCGCTAAATTTTATAGGTGGTGATGCAATTCTTAAATGAACCTCTTTCGCGCCAGCGTCATAGAGCATTCTCACGATTTTTATGGATGTAGTACCCCTTACTAAGCTATCATCCAGAAGTATTATGCTCTTATTCTTGACCAATTCTGCATTAGCTGAATGCTTTAATCTTACTCCAAATTGTCTAATATTTTGAGTTGGTTCAATGAATGTCCTTCCTACATAATGATTTCGAATTAACCCATAATCAAAATTTATTTTGGATCCCTCAGAATACCCAAGTGCTGCTGGAACCCCGGAGTCTGGGACAGGAACAATAATTTCTGCTCTTATGCTATCTTCTTTTGAAAGCTGGTATCCAAGTTGTTTTCGTATTTCGTAGACGCTCTTACCTCCAATTACGCTATGGGGCATTGCGAAGTAAATATATTCAAATATACATGGTCTTGGGTTTTGCTTTGGAAAAGGAAAATGGCTCTCTATTCCATCATCTGTAATGACTATTACTTCGCCATTTTCTATTTCTCTAATAAACTCAGCACCAATAATATCCAGTGCACATGTCTCAGATGCTAGAATGTAGGATTTATTTAATTTTCCAAGAACCAAAGGTCTAATTCCAAGTGGATCCCTTGCACCAATCAGTTTTTTATTGGTCAGTGCCACAAGCGAGTAAGCTCCCTCTAAGTAACCTAGAGCATCGATAAATTTATCAATAAATTTTATTTTTTTACTTTTTGCTACCAAATGAAGTAGGACTTCTGTATCAGAGGTAGATTGAAAAATTGCCCCACTAGAAACTAGCTTCTCACGCAATAGCAGTGTGTTAGTTAGATTACCATTATGAGCAACACTGAATCCCCCCGTATCAAGGTCTGCATATAAGGGTTGTACATTCCTTAAGATCGTCTCCCCACGCGTTGAATAACGAACATGACCAATTGCAGAAATACCAGATAATTTTTCTATTATTGGTTGCTTTGTAAAATTATCTCCAACAAGCCCAAGTCGCTTTTCGGATTGAAATTTATTACCATCAAAAGTTACAATTCCAACGGCCTCCTGACCGCGATGCTGTAACGCGTGTAACCCCAGCACTGTTAATTGAGCTGCATCACCATGCCCAATAACCCCAAAAACTCCACATTCCTCTCTTAATCTATCGTCTATTAAATGATTATTCATATCTAACTATTTGGTATTTCAATATTATTAAGGTTGAGTTTCTCTTCAATATTTTCAAAATTTATGTTATCCATTATTACACTCGGGTTCTCAGGTAAATAGCGGTAAATTCTCTCTTTGCTTGACTCAAGATGATCATAAAAAATCGATTTACTTAACCAGTCGGGTTCATTTGGATCAAATAGCCACGTCAAGCCAATGAATAGAAGCATTATGATTAAATAACCTCTAATAAAACCAAAGCAAATTCCAAATATCCTGTCCAAAATACCAATATTACTCTTGAGAACAAGTTTGGATACTTTCGATGAAATGAATGCGCTAATAATCAATGCAATAACAAAAACAATACCCACCAGTAAAGAGTGAGCAAGCCAATCAGGCTGTAATATTCCGCTTGCAAAAGAACGCGATTGGTCGTTGGTATAGGCTAGAAACGAAGCTATCGCTGCGACAAACCATGATAGGATTGAAAGGGTTTCCCTTGTAAAACCTCTCAACATAGCAAAAAATGATGATAAGAATAATAAAAGTAAAAGTATCGTGTCAAAAAAAGAAATCGCGTCAGTCATTATTTAATCATTTAGGTTTATTTTAATAGGTCCCTCAGATTTACCATTGATAAATTGATCAACATATGGATTTTGAGAGTCATTTATATCTTTTGCATCTCCGGTCCATATCACATTACCCTCATAAAGCATGGAGATCTTATCAGCTATTTTTCTTGCACTTTCCATGTCATGTGTAATTGTAATTGCGGTTGCCCCAACTTCTTCAATGACCTCATTGATCAGATCATTGATAATATCAGCCATAATTGGATCAAGCCCAGTGGTAGGTTCGTCAAAAAATAGAATTTCTGGGGTTCGAGCAATCGCTCTCGCGAGTGCAACTCTTTTTTGCATTCCACCCGATAGCTCCGATGGATATAAGTCTAATACTGTTGAGTCTAGACCAACTTTTCTTAATTTATCAACTGCAATATCCTTGAGATTGTCTGTTTTTTCGCCAATCTTTTTTATTCCAAATGTAATATTTTCTTGAACATTCAAGCTATCAAATAGGGCGGCACCCTGAAATAACATACCAATTTTGCTGTGAAAATCTGTATCTGCACGACTTTTTTTATCCAGTATAAGTTCATTAAAATATATTTCGCCGTTATCAGGCTCTATAAGACCTAAAATACACTTTAATAGTACAGATTTTCCAGTACCAGATCCGCCAATGATTACCTGAGATTTATTTCGTTCAATATTGATTGACAGATTATTTAAAACAGATTTATCACCGAAAGATTTTGATAAGTTTTTTATTTTCAGTATATGATCCATTTAACTTAATTCGTAAATACAAGTGAGGTTAATATATAATTTGATGCTAGTATCAAAATTGAAGCAGAAACGACTGCCAGCGTTGTCGACCTGCCTACTCCTTGCGCGCCTCCAGTAGATTTATATCCGTGATAGCAGCCCATAAAAGCGACAATGAAGCCAAAGACAGCAGCTTTAATAAGACCCGACATAACATCGCGTAGCTCTATAATATCTAGTGTATTTTTTATATAGCTTTGCTCAATAAATCCAAGACTTTTTGTTCCAACAACAAAGCCACCCATGATTCCAATAATATCAGCAATAATTACCAATATTGGGAGGCTTATTACGGCTGCAAGCACCCGGGGCACAACAAGGTATTTCATTGGATTTGTTGACAGAGTAACAAGTGCATCAATTTGTTCTGTTACTCTCATTGTTGCAATTTCTGCTGAAATTGACGCTGAAACTCTCCCTGCTAGCATTAATCCTGCTATTACAGGACCCAACTCTCTGGTAATTCCAAGGGCAACAATTGAAGCAACAATATTTTCGGCGTTAAATCTTGATCCCCCAACATATATCTGTAATGCCAATACACCGCCTGTAAAAAACGCCGTAAGACCAATCACAGGTAGTGAATTGTAACCAATTCTAACCAATTGACTCAATAATGATTTAATATAAATAGGGGGTGTTATTAGGCATAGAACAAAATCATAAAAGAAAACTGCAATACTGCCAATACTTGCGCATATCCTTAAAAAAGACCTGCCTATTGCTTCTGGAAT
This sequence comes from uncultured OCS116 cluster bacterium, assembly GCA_902632055.1. Taxonomy (GTDB): domain Bacteria; phylum Pseudomonadota; class Alphaproteobacteria; order Rhizobiales; family TMED25; genus TMED25. The sequence goes on from CACPAS010000010.1 coordinate 22,698, forward strand.
AATATAAATATATCTATTCATATTTATAGTGCTTTTTGACTCTTGAGTTTAATCTTGTCAGTATTTCGTAGCTTATTGTACCAGCATTTTTAGCTAAGGTATCAATATTTTGATTTGATCCAATTATTTCTACAAAATCACCCCTCTTAACATCACTTTTCATATCTGTGATGTCAATTGCAACAATATCCATGGAAACTCTACCCAATATTGGTGTGGCAGTATCATCAATGTAAAACTTTCCACCAGATTGATGATTCGTCGATTTTAATGACCATGGAAGGCCATCAGCATAACCAAATTCTACAAGCGCAATCCTGATGTCTTTGATGGCTCTGTATGAAGCCCCATATCCGATTGTTGAGCCGGCTTTTATATCTTTTATTTGTATTATAGGAGCATATAATTCGATGGCAGACTCTAACCAACTCGATGACTCATTTTCATTATACCCACAATAAAGGCTAATACCTGGTCTAACCATATCAAGTAGAAAAGATTTATCTCTAAAAATTGCGGCCGAATTTGCGATCGTTTTTTTTATCCCGATAAATCTATTGGTCAATTTTAATAGCTTATTAAGTTGTTTCTCAGGCAATTTGGACTCAGGGTCTTCGGCAGTCGATAGATGTGACATTATTAAGTCGATATTGTCTCCATTAATTGATAATTTATCAATTTCATCGTCGTCAAAACCAAGTCTTGAGAACCCAGTATCAAAGTGTAGGGCAATGCGATGTTCTGTCCTTACTTCAGTATTTTCATTATATTCGGCAAGCTCGGCAGAACTTCCAATAACAGGCGTAATTTTATTAGAAATATACTCTTTTGTCATGGACGGCTTTAGTCCATTTAGTGCATAAATGATATAATCATATGAACCAAAAATATCCCTTAATCTGATCCCTTCATACAGATCTGATACAAAAAAATATTTACATCCTGAGTTTTTTAGAGTGACTGCAACTTCTTCGAGACCTAGACCATAGGCATCAGCTTTCACTGTGGCAGCGCAAATAGATCCTCCAATCATTGCACTAATTTTACGATAATTATTAGATATAGAGGCAAGGTTTACATTCATAAATGCTGATAACATGTTTTGAGAGTCATCATTCATTTTTCATTAATAACCTTAGCTATATCAAATTTATTCAAATCTCTCTGGAAGCTTATCATCTGATGTGTAGTCACTAAAGCGTGTTACAGAGCCATCAAAATACATATCAATTACCGGTGTTGGTCCGTGTCTGTTCTTTCCTATAATTACTTGGGCTTTTTGGTGAACTTCTTCCATACTTTCTTGCCATTGAATATATTCCTCTGTTCCCTCTCTTGGCTGTTTTTTTTCTAGATAATATTCTTCTCTGTATAAAAACATTACAATATCAGCATCTTGTTCTATGGAACCAGACTCTCTCAAATCAGAGAGTAGTGGTTTTTTATCATCTCTGCTCTCAACTTGTCTTGAAAGTTGAGAAAGGGCTATTATCGGAATATTTAACTCTTTGGCAAGCGCTTTCAAACTTTGGGTAATCTCAGATAATTCCTGCACCCTATTCTCGTTGTATCTTCTATTGCTAGATGTAAGTAACTGAAGGTAATCAATTATGAGGATGCCTAAATTATTTTGCCTCTTTAATTTACGTGCTCGGGCAATTAATTGTCCGATACTAATCCCGCCTGTTTCATCAATGAATAGTGGAATATCTTGAAGCTTTCGTGCGACATCAATAAGTTTATCGTATTCAATATTTGAGATTTGACCCTTACGAATTTTTTCTGAGGACACGGATGTTTGCTCAGATATAATTCTTGTTGCAAGCTGCGATGAAGACATTTCTAGTGAAAAAAAACCAACAACTGCTCCCTGACCAGGCTTTTTCTCATTATCTTTGTCATTTGCATTAAAAGCGTTAGCAATGTGAAAGGCAATATTTGTAGCAAACGCTGTTTTACCCATTGATGGTCTGCCTGCAATAATCAGAAGGTCAGATGATTGCAGACCGCCGAGAACTTTATCAAGATCTTTGAAGCCGCTTGATAATCCGGAGACCTGACCGTCTTTATGATATGCACTTGCCGCTGTATCGATTGCCTCCGTTAATGCCGTAGAAAAATTTTTAAAATCATTTCCATATTTTTCATCTTCAGCAAGTGAATATAATTTTTGCTCAATGTATTCGAGGTGATCAAATGGTGTCATATCAGCGGGTGGTGAATAAGATATATTGACAACATCATTCCCAAGATCGATCAGATTCCTCCATGTGTATAAATGACGAATGATTTGCCCATACTCTTCAATATTTATTATTGAGGAGGCCTCGGCGGCAAGTTCAATTAAATATTTGCTTCCTTCAATCTCTTCAAATCTCTCATCATTATCGATTTGAGTTTTTAATGTTATTGGCGAGGCAAGTTTGTTTAATAAAATAAGTTTAGAAATATTTTCAAAAATTATACCGTGAATGTGTTCAAAGAAATGTTCAACCTTTAAATAACCTGATATTTTATCAAACAAGTCATTATTGACCAATAATGCACCAAGTAATTGCTGTTCTGCATCTAAATTATGTGGGAGCTGCCTGAACTCATTTTCGGAATTGCCAGCTATATTTTGAATTATTGATGTCATATTAAAATTTATATTTTTATCTAATATAAAATTACAGCAGATGAGATATGAGAGAGAATTATTTTTAAATTTATTCAAAATAATCCACATCTAATATTTATTAGATCGTAATTATCAAAAAATATCTTGACTGAAGTGTTTATTCCTTTTCTTCAGATTCTTCAACTTCATTATTTTCATCAAGGCGCTCGACATTTTCTTCACCGCTTTCCACATGATTATCATCCATAGCAGCGTCAGCAATTTCTTCACCGAGCTCAGCTTCCACCCCGTCATCAAACACATCAACTAAAGCGTCGTCATCCGATTGATCGTCTTCTGCGGATATTACCTTACCACTTTCTTGCAGCACTGCCTCTTCTTCAGTTCTTGCAACGTTTATTTTTATTATTGTTGATACTTCGGCATGCAAATTAACCTTAACGTCGGTAATACCAAGTGATTTAATTGGCTCAATTAGTGAAACTTGATTTTTATTAATTTGGTCAACACCATTATTTTTAAGAATTTCTGCAATGTCGCGCGTTGTCACAGAACCAAAAAGCTGTCCATTTTCTCCGGCTTGTCTGATCACAATAAAAGTTTTTCCTGTGATTTTATCCAAGAATTTATTTGCTTCCTTCACGTTCTGGTCATTCTTCTTTTTTAGATCAGATGCTTTATCTTCAAAATATTTAATATTCTCTTCGGTTGCTCTCAAAGCTTTTCCTGTTGGCAAAAGATAATTACGAGCATATCCATTCCTAACTTCTACCTGATCTCCTAGTGAGCCAAGTTTTTCAACTTTTTCTAGTAAAATTATTTTCATTTTTTTATCTCCTTGATTTGATTTTATTTCTTAAATTATTTTTGTAATCCATAATCCCTAAAATAGTGACAGGGATTATGAACGGCACAAATAATAGGACTAGAATATATAGCGTGGTCAGCACTAGTGGCCTAAGATTGAAATTTTTTGTAACATTATGCAGAACAGATAGCCCATTTATAGAATAACCAACAAGTATTGCTGTTGCACCCGTTATGGACATTACCTTTATAATACCCTCAGTCACAAATGCTAGCGCCAGAAAAACTATTAATAAGTAAATGTAATTTTTTGGTAAGCTGATTTCATCAAAACCATCCCAACTTCTGGCCTTACCATCTACTTTTTTTGTTATTTTTGTTGCAATCCATAGGTTCACCAGAAAAATCATTATCCAAAATGCCACTAGTATTGATGGTAGGCTAGCTGACATCAGGGCTATATTATTCAATTGAATTGTTTCTTCAAGGTCGGGTCTAATCTGGTAAACATCTGAGTAAATTGCTGATATTGTATTATTGTAGTCAACAATATTCGTTCCCAAAAACAGTATTCCAATTATACTCAGTATTAAAGATAGCATAATTATTTTTGAAAAAATGAGTGAGAGTGGATACCAGATTATTTCGTTATCTTCAGTACTGGTAGTTTTATTGAGTCCAATGAAGTATGACAAATAAACACTTGGAATTGCAAATAGAAAAAAGTATGCAATAGCGATATTAACACCATATGAATAGATAATTAAGATTGCAGGAATCGACGCAAATATAACATATCTATATCCAAATAAAATTCCTAAGAAATAGAGGGGTAGGGGACAAAGCAAAAACAGATTAAATAAAATTCCGGAATTACCCGATAATGGATATATGAAGAACAACACCTGTAGCAAAATTGCAAGAAATAGAAAGGATATTTGTTTTGTTATCATTTTGCTGTCCCGCTCTGTTTGCGGTTAGGGTTGAGACCCAACCAATAAAAAAATTTATCTCTGTAGATATGGTAATAAACCAAGAAATCTTGCTCTCTTCACCGCCACCGCTAGTTCTCGTTGTTTTTTTGCTGAAACAGACGTAATTCTACTTGGTATCATTTTTCCACGTTCAGATATATATTTCTGGAGTAATTTGACATTCTTATAATCTACAGGAGGTGAATCTGGCTCGGAGAGCGGGCAATTACGTGAGCTACGAAAATATGGTTTCTTTGTTTGTTGTGATGCTTGCATTGATCAATCTTCGTTTGAGTCAGTTGATTTAGAGTTCATCATGATAGATGGCGCTTCTTCAAATTTATCCACTTTTACAGTCAAATGCCTTAATACATTTTCATTAAGGCTTATTTGCCGATCCAGCTCTTTTAAGGTATCAGATGATGCATTAATATTCATGAGTGTGTAATGTGCTTTCCTATTTTTTTTAATTTTGTAGGCGAGTTGTCGCAAGCCCCAATATTCAACTTTGTCTATACTGCCGCCATCTTTTTTAACTAACTCTTCAATCGTTTGTGTTATGGACTCAACTTGTTGTGTTGTGATATCTTGTCGAGCTAAATAAACATGTTCATATAATGGCATATTTTATTAAATCCTGTAAAATTCTATTATAACTATATATGTGTATCAAATATATTAAACAATACAGCACATATGGTTATTTAAATCATAATCTAGTATGTCAATAATTTGATAACAAAATTATAGTAGATTACTATATTGAAGTGATAAATTTTGCAACAAAAAAGGTATTAAAATGAGAAATTTGTTGGTTTTTCCGGGTCAAGGCAGTCAATTTATTGGTATGGGAAAAGCATTCTCTGATAACTTCACACTGGCAAAGAATATCTTTGATGAGGTAAATGACTCATTATCTCAAAGCCTTACAAAAATTATGTGGGATGGTGATATTGAAGAATTAACAAAAACCGAGAACGCGCAACCGGCAATTATGTCTGTCAGTATCGCAGTATTTCGTGTTTTAGAAAATGAAGTAGGTATTGATTTTAGTAAAGTTGGCTATTGTGCAGGACACTCGTTAGGTGAATATTCCGCACTAGTGGCTTCGAAGGCATTAGATTTAGCAACCGCCGCTAAACTTCTAAAACTTCGTGGAATTTCAATGCAGAAAGCAGTACCAATTGGTCAAGGGGCGATGGCAGCTTTAATTGGTAGCTCAATTGAGCAAGTGGAACAATTGGCTAACAAAATAAACAATGAAAAAACAGACTTGGTCTGTGATGTTGCCAATGATAATGCGCCAGGGCAGGTTGTCATTAGTGGGCATGTTCGAGCAATCGATGCTGCTATTGAGTTAGCTGGCAGTTATGGCTCTAGAAAAGCTGTGAAGCTACCGGTAAGCGCACCATTTCACTGTAGTCTTATGCAACCGGCTGCGGATATAATGAATGAGGCGCTGAACGAGTCTAATATCATGGATCCAATCGTTCCAATAATTACAAATGTCACTGCAAAACCCGAGTTACAAGCACAGAAAATTACTGATTTATTAGTCAGGCAAGTGACTGGGAGAGTAAGGTGGAGAGAAACAATAGAGTTTGCAAAAAAAAATGGTATTGAAAAAGTATTTGAGATCGGGGCAGGAAAAGTTCTGATGGGGCTGACAAAAAGAATAGATAATTCACTAGAATCATTCTCTATTGAAACACCTGATCAAATTGAAAGTTTTATATTAGTCTAAATTCAAGGAACACTAAATGAATATATTAAAAGGTAAAAAAGTTTTTCTCACAGGATCAACCGGTAGTATTGGAAAGGAGATTGCAAAAAAATTTTCAACTTCTGGTGCAAAAATAGCGTTGTCCGGAACGAATATTGATAAATTAAGGGCGTTGCAATCTGATCTGGGATCTGATCACTCAATATATCCATGTGATTTATCGGATTTTGATAACATAAATAAGCTATCAGATGATGTAATTCGTGATTTTGGAACGATAGATATTCTTATAAATAATGCGGGCGTAAAAAAAGATGATTTATTAATTAGGATGAAAGATGAAGATTGGTTTGATGTAATTAATATGAATCTGAACTCCGTATATAAATTAACAAAAAATATAACGAAGCAAATGTTTAAGCAGCGCTATGGAAAAATTATTTCTATCTCATCCGTTGTTGGGTTTTCTGGTAATCCTGGTCAAACAAATTACGTTTCATCAAAATCGGGCTTAGTGGGTTTCACAAAATCATTAGCTATGGAAGTGGCGACCAGAGGGATTACAGTTAATTGTGTGGCCCCGGGTATGATTGACTCAGATATGATTGACTCTCTTAATGAAAAACAAAAGGAGGCAATCATTGGAAGAATACCAATGGCAAAACTCGGATTACCAAGTGATGTTGCAGAGGCCTGCCTATTCTTGTCAAGTCACATGTCTGACTATATCACGGGACAGACAATTCATGTGAACGGCGGTATGGTAATGCAGTAGTGACAATATTTACATAGCAAAAATAAATTTTTTGATTGTAGTTAAATATTTATAAATATATTAATACATATAGAAGTATTTATTTAATAATTGCAGAGGTAAAAAATGAGTGATGTTGCTGATCGCGTAAAAAAAATTGTTATTGAGCATCTTGGAGTAGAGGCAGATAAAGTAGAGGAAAAAGCAAGCTTTATTGATGATCTTGGCGCTGATAGCTTAGATACTGTTGAGCTAGTGATGGCTTTTGAAGAGGAGTTTAATGTTGAGATTCCAGATGATGCAGCCGAAACTATTCAAACTGTTGGTGATGCGATCTCATTTCTTGAGAAGCAAAACTCCTAATTTTAGATAAAGATGAGACGCGTTGTTGTTACTGGACTTGGTTTAGTAACTCCTCTGGGGGTTGGGATTGATTTTGTTTGGGATAACCTAATAAAAGGCAAGTCCGGTATAAGTCAAATTAATAGTTTTGACACTGAAGATCTTCCAGTGAAAATAGCTGCACAAATACCAAGAGGTGATGCAATTGGTCATTATAATCCTGATAATTGGTTAGATTCAAAAGAACAACGGAAAGTAGATGAATTTATTACGTATGCAATCTGTGCATCAGATCAAGCAATCGAAGACTCAGGGTGGGTTGCTGATACCTACGACAAGGAGGTCAGATCTGGTGTTCTAATTGGGTCAGGTATTGGTGGATTACAGGGGATTGAAGACGCTGCAATTATTCTGAGAGAAAAAGGTCCGAGGAGGATATCACCATTCTTTATACCTGGTCGGCTCATTAATCTTGCATCTGGACATATATCAATTCGAAATAACTTTAAAGGACCAAATCATTCTGTTGTTACAGCTTGTTCAACTGGATCCCATGCTATCGGTGATGCGTCAAGACTAATTGCATTTGGTGATGCTGACGTGATGGTAGCTGGTGGAACTGAGTCTCCTTTATGCAGACTATCAATAGCTGGTTTTGCTGCATGTAGAGCCCTTTCTTCTGCATTTAATGATAAACCTGAAATGGCATCAAGGCCTTTTGATGATGATAGGGACGGCTTTGTGATGGGCGAAGGTGCAGGGGTTGTTGTACTTGAGGAGTATGAGCATGCATTAAACCGAGGTGCGAGAATTTATGCTGAAGTGAAGGGTTATGGTTTATCAGGTGATGCATTTCACATAACCTCTCCATCCGAGGATGGGGATGGCGGTTTTAGGTCTATGAGAGCTGCAATAGAAAACTCTGGTATCTCATATGATAAAATTGACTATGTAAATGCGCATGGAACATCTACACCCGCAGGTGATGAAATTGAAATAAAGGCTGTTGAGAGATTATTCGGAGATCATAGTAAAAATTTATACATGTCATCGACAAAGTCATCTATTGGGCATTTGCTTGGTGCAGCAGGTTCAGTTGAAGCAATTTTTTCAATAATGGCAATTAATACAGGAAAAATACCAGCAACACTTAATCTTGATAAGATATGCGTTGATACAAAAATTAATCTTGTACCGAAAAAATCACTTACACGTGAAGTCAATAGTGCATTAAGTAACTCATTCGGTTTTGGTGGGACGAATGCGTCATTGATTTTCACAAAAATCTAATAAGCAATTATGAATACAAATTTAGCCAGCCAAAAAGGTATTTTGATAATTATATCATCACCCTCTGGGGCAGGGAAAACCACCCTGACAAGAAAGTTAGTATCGGATCTGAACGATGCAGTTTTGTCTATCTCTGTCACAACCAGAAAGAAAAGAGATAACGAGGAGGAGGGTTTGCATTATTTTTTTATAAATGACGAGGTTTTTAATCAAATGGTCAAAGATGGGGAACTCTTGGAATATGCAAGTGTTTTTGGTTTTAATTATGGCACACCAAAAGAGCGTGTGATTAAAAATATCGAAATTGGAAAAAATGTAATCTTTGATATTGATTGGCAAGGCGCAGCTCAATTAAAAAATAATTATGAAGATAATATAGTATCAATATTCATACTTCCGCCAACGGCAACTGAATTGATGAGCAGATTAATAAAGAGAGATCAAGATTCAATTGATATAATAAAAAACAGATTAAATGCAGCTTATGACGAAATCAAGCATTGGAATGAATATGACTATGTAATTATCAATGATGATTTGGACGAAGCTTATTCACAATTAAAATCAATAGTGTCTTCTGATAAATTGAAAATATCCAAGCCGAATACAGCTAACATTAGCAAGCATGTTGATCAATTGCTTGAGGAATTATCAGATAGACTTAAGGGTTAGTTCGTTTCTCTAAATATTTTGATATTTTAAAATAATCGTTTGGTGATAACTGCTCAGCTCTCAAATCAACATCAATATCTAGCTTTTGAGTTAATTCAGCCACAGTTATTAAATCTTTTAAGCTTGTTTTAATTTTTTTTCTTCTCTGGCTAAAAGCCATTCTAGTAACGGTTTCTAGCATTTTTATGCCGGGGCCTGATTTTTCTCGAAGGCTCTTGAATGATACGATTGAGGAGTCAACTTTCGGTTTTGGAAAAAAAATTGCAGGGTTTAGATCAAATTCAATATTACATTGATACAAATATTGGGATACGATTGATAGCCTTCCATAATGCTTATTGCCGTAATTTGCGGTAATTCTCTGGGCAACTTCTTTTTGAAACATGAGGATCATGTTTTTTAATTTATTTGTTGAGTATTGAGTTTTGAGTAATAAGATTAATATTTTAGTGGCCACGTTATATGGTAAATTTGAAACAATGCTAATATTTTGATAATCCGCAAAATCAAAATTAAAATTTGTTGCATCTTCAAACCTTATGTCAACTTGATCGGGGTATTTTGACTTGAAGTCATTGAGTAGATGTAAAAATTGTATATCTTTTTCGATGAGTAATATTTTTTTTGCATTATTATTTATGAGCGCTTCAGAGAGACCACCATGACCTGGGCCAATTTCAATAATAAGGTCACATGCACTGGGGTTAATTAATCTTGCAATCTTGTTCAGTATATTTTTATCAAATATAAAATTCTGACCTAATCTTTTAGATGGTTTAATACCTGATAGCTCCAGATCCTTTTTGTATTGATTGTTATATTTATTATGTTCTGGCATTTGTTTGAGCCATTTGGTCTGCAACTCTTAACGATCTTATTAGGCTTAATGGATTTGCAATGGCTTTTTCAGCGATTTGATACGCCGTTCCATGATCTGGTGACGTCCTTATAAGATCAATTCCGAGAGTTATGTTGATTGCAGAGAAGTTTGAGATAGTTTTAATTGGAATTAAGGCTTGGTCATGATACATGCAGATAACTAGGTCGAAATCCAGATCTTTCGAGCTAAATAGGCTATCTGCAGAAGCTGGTCCATGGATATTAATTTTTTCTTTCTGAAGTTTTCTTATCACAGGATCTATTATATTTATTTCCTCATTCCCAATTAATCCGTTATCTCCCGCGTGAGGATTTAGACCTGCAACGACAACTTTAGGCTGACAAATATTAAAGTACTTTCTTAAATCACTGTTTATAATATATACTGTGTTTAGCAATAATGACTTATTTATAGATTGTGAAACTTCACTGATTGGTATGTGTCGCGTTAGTGGTACAACCATAAGAGAGTCACTCATCATCAACATTACTGGGTTTTTGGATCGACATAGGTGGGCGCAAAGCTCAGTTTGGCCACTAAATTTAACACCCTCATACGTTAGAGAATTTTTATTCACAGGGTTTGTCACAAGCGCCGATGCATTACCTTTCATGACGGAGTTGTGAGCAGTTAAAATTGACTCCAAAATTTCTTGGTCATTTTGTTCTTCGTATCGCCCCAAAGTTTCTTCTGCAATTGGGATATCAAAAACAGGAATAAATTCTTTGAATATATCATCGGCGATACTCTCCTCCCCCTTTTCAATTCTTTTTGTTCTTATGCTGCATTTAATTAAATTGGCACGCCGATGCAGTAGTTCTTCACTACCATAAAAAACAAAAGGAGGTACGTTTTCGATATTTCTTGATAACCATGCTTTGATTGTAATCTCAGCTGAGATTCCAGCAGGATCACCCATTGTTAGGCCGACTGGTAATTTTTTATTTTTCTTCAATAACACTATCCTGTCTTAGATTTCGCAACTCCTTATCTGAGTATGCCTTAAGTTGATTAGATATAAGAATATTTTGAATCTGGAACTCTGGTATTATTTTCTTTGGGGTGCAATTTATCATTACCATGATTTCATCGTCAATTATTTGCATTGGTAGTAAAAATTGATCACTTTTATAATTCAGTATGGTTTTAAGTGGTTCATCTAATTCATTAATTCTCACATCAAGCATATCATCAATTTCAATATCAGCATTATCCTTATACAAAGTTAAATTATTTGCACAGCTTTGAAAGTTTATTGATATATTTTCTGCGAGGTTTAGACCCTCCACAGACTTCTCATTATTTTTTATTTTTAATACTTGAATATGAAAGATCTCATTTTCCAATAGTTCTTTTCTGTACTTATCAACATCACTTACAGTTATGTTGGCAAATCTCCGATATTTCCTGATGATGTATTGATTCCATAATGTGGCAGCTATTCGAGAGCTTATGATTGTTTTTATGTCCGTACCATCCGTGCGTAGTTTTTCAGTATATTTCTCAAGACTCGTTCCCTGATCTTTTAATTGTTTATCAAGGGCAATTATGACCTCATCTAGGGAGTATGTTATCCCCATACTTTCGGCAGCATCAATTTTTATTGCCTCATCAATTAACTCCTGGATAGCTTGACTAGAGACTCTATTTTCATTCAGCTGTGGATTACTTGATTGAATAAATTTAGCCCTTTGTTGGAAATCTGATTGTGTGATTGGAATGTCATTAACAAGTAAGATTACCTTTGTCACTATTTCAGATTTTGAAATTGGGGTATGACTAAATAGAAAAATTATTAATAATGATGTTGTTATAAAAAAGACTCTTAACATTTGCATAGATTTTATTCATTAAATTTTTAATCTTCGGCTGATGTTTTTAATTCAAAATTTAATAGTATTGAGCGATCCTTTTTTATATCGCGATCTGTAAATAGATTTTCACGATAACCTATGTCAAATGAGAGACATTCGTCATCGTACCTAAGTCCAATTTGATTGCTAACAAAATCATCTGACTCTAAATTGAATGTTCCACTTGAGATCACGGACCAATCTGGGCTTAGTCCAAATTCAAGAAATCCAGAAAGCTCACTTAAAGCAACATGGTCATTTGCATTAAGCCCAGAATTTAACCAATTAGCTTCAGCCTTTATGTCTGTGTAGTTTAAACCAAAACTGTAGTTATTAAAATTATGCATCTCAAGATTAAACTCATTTATGGAGTTATCGCTGGAAGATTTGTCGTATCTAGTTTTATAGTCTAGCATAACTGTATCGTTCAGGTTATATGATATGGAACCTATAATATCTGAGTGATAATTATCTGTTCCAGACCACTGATCTGACTCAAGTGAATTTAGTCCATTGATGTGATATGATTGACCAATATTTGCGTTCAATAGTCCACCAATTTCATCTTGAAGACTATAGTTTACACCAAGTGATACTTTAGATCCTCCATCAATTCTATCAAAGCCTAGACTCCTATTCATTTCAAATAAGTTTAGGCTATTGAAATTGAATGTTTGCGCATCTTCATTGAGAAAATCTTCATGGGTTTCTTCATCGCCAACATAACCAACAGCTATCTTTGGCTCAATAATCTGTTTCCCATATGGCGCATTATCGAAGAATGGCCAAGAAATTGATGTAGATAGATTTGGTATTACTCTTGAGAAATTCGTAAACTCATCTTCTGATTCGTCAAAAGTCCTCAAATGGTCAGCTCTCAGTGATAGCTTTGGTTCAATAATTATTCCATTATTTGATATGTATCTTTCATCCCATTTCAATTCTGAGGTAATTCTAATTTGCTCATCTCCGCTTGCCCTTTGAACATTAACAATATTATTATCAAAGCTTAAATTTTCCAGATTTGGTAGATTAAAGTTATATTGATGGTCTATTCTTGGTAGCAGTGTTGCTTGAGCTGTTTCAGTCTCATTAAGTAAATTTTTGTAATTTATAGCCGCAATATTTAAATAGTTTTCTCCTCTAAGGCCTTCAACATATATATTAGAATTATATTTTGTTCGATTATCTAGGCTATATTTTCTCATGTATGTGTCATCGCTTGCATATGTAGCATCCCAGCCCCACTCAAAATTATCATTGATGGGAATAACTCCATGCGTCTTTATGCTCGCTCTCACTTTTTCATCTCCAGGCGCAACATCTAATGGGTCTGCTTGATATATAAAATTTGGATTAAAAAAAATGTCGCCGCCATTTTTTGTTTTTTTTCTGTATTCAAAGTCAAACAGAGGGCCTTGTTTTGTCGTGATGAATGGAGATACCGTAAGATCGCTTGTTTCATCCAAGATGTATAAGTAAGGCACTTTTATGGCATGACCATAAAAATTTGAGAATGAGTATGAGGGAACAAGAAATCCTGATTGGCGCTTGACAGTAAAGTCTGGGTAGGTGAATTGTGGCAGGCTTAAGAGTGTTTTATCAAGCACATTGAATTTAATATTTTTAAAGATAATTTTTTTATTCAACTCGTCATGAATTACTTCTTCGGATTGAAATTCCCAAGTATATGGGCAGTCATCATCCTCAATACATTTCTCACAGAATGTGTAACTGGCGTCGGTAAACTTACTAGATTTTGTCAGGTTTATATTGGCTTTATTTGCTCTAATTTTACTGCCATCGGCAAGGATCATATTTGCGCCCTCAAGAAAGCCATTCTTTAGCTCATCCGATAAGGTTATTTTGTTTGCAGTGATTTTTACCTTACCTTTATCCGACATCGTCACATTTCCTTCTGCGATTACCTGGTCGGCTTCTTGAAGGTATGTGATTTGTGTGGCTTCAACTATGTAAGATTTATAGAATAACTTTGCATTACCACTGGCTTTAATATTTTTACCATCATCTTCGTACAATAAATTATCGGCTTCAAAATATATTGATGGGTACAGTTCATTGTTATCATGCTCATTCGCCCACAGATGTGGTGAGTAAAATAAAAGCATGACTATAGCAGCTAAATATATATATTTTTTCAGTATCATTACCATACTATTTAACCATCTTCTTTCGAAATTAAAACCTTCGAAGCAATTAAAATTGCCGTTATAATATGCCACCAAGCCCCTAATATAGGGTTAAATATTTCATTTTCCGACAAAATGTATGAAATGTGGTTCACAAAAAATAATAAAAGACCGACAATTACACCTAATATTATCATAAAGATTGAGTGCTGCACACGAAATAATTTAATACAAAAGCAAGCAGCTGTTAAAACTAGCGCAAGCATTAAGGCTGGCATTGCTATCAAAAAATTTAGGTCAACAATTTGCTTTGTGGGCGAGATGCCATTAAGATTGAGTTTTTTTATTACCCCAAAAATAGTCCAAATTGACTGATTACTATTTTTTATTGCATTTTCAAACATTAACAGTTCGCTTGATTCGGTATCAACTTTATAAGTTTCAAAATATTCCCGGCTTTTGCCCTCCTTATCAACCCAAACGTTATATAAAAGCCATTGATTTGCCTCAAATTTTGCATATGCACTATCATATTTTTCCTTTATATTTTTATTATTATCAAATTGTAGGAATGTTGCATCAATTAAAGTTAGTTGATTTAAATACACCTGATCAGCATTTACGATTAGCTCACCTGACGAATTTTTTTGTGCTGACCAAAACTCTTTTTTATTTTCAAGATTAATAAGCTTGTTTTGACCCTTTATATCTCTTTCTAGTATTGAAAAATTATCTTTGTATTGAATACCGAGTGGATCTACGACTAGAATCATAAATAGCCCAAATAATACCGATATTACGGCGGGGGGCGTAATAACCTGCCAGAATGAAAGTCCCGATGCATTTGAAATAATAAGCTCGCTATGTCTCGATAGTCTATTTAAGAATAATAAAGTTCCGAATAATATCACAACTGGGGATATTTCTTCAAATGTTGATGGAAGTTTGTATATAGATAATATGATTATGTTTATAAGGCTTATATCGCCCACATCAGCTAGCCTCCGTGATATTTCAGAGATGTCAATTAGAAAGATTAGTGCCAAAGCAATAAAAAATATCAAAAGTATTGATTTTAAATATTGGATTGCGAAATATCTATTGTAAAGCAGCATTTGTATGATTAGCCTCCTTAATATGACTTGAAATTAAGAAAATTAGATATGCGCCGATAATAAATACAGGAATTAGGTAGTGCAAAAAATATAACTCATAAACCATTATCTTATTTGATAATACAAGGCCAGATAACTTTATACAGAAAGAGCATACTGCAACAAGAATTATATCTGAGGATTTGATGTTTCTGAAGTTTAAATCTTTTTGAAGAAAAAAGAGTGATATAAATAAAAAGGCGATTGCATAAAGTGGATTGGAAATCCTTATGTGTGCTTCATTGATATACTCAATACTCTTTGCCTTATCCTCAGCTGATGATATTTTACCAGTATTAAATAACTCACCAAGTGATTTTTCAGACGCCTTAAAGTAAGACACATCGACGGCTTGAAATACATTGGATAAGTTTATTTTGTACTCTTCAAATGTTATGGTGCTCGTCTCTTTATCAGATAAATTTAAATTTTCACTATATATCTTTCCGTCTTCCATCTCTAAAATAATTTGGTCTTCTGAATCAATAATTCGCGCAACTTTTGCCGTGTACGTTATTATCATGTCGCGAGACTTCATATCTTTTATAACGATCCCCAAGAAATCATTAGTATTGGAAATATCTGATACGTAGATCGTATAGTCACTATCTGGCGATCTAAATTCGTTTTTCTTAAATGAGCTACTGATAATATCTGATTTGATTTCAGTAATCTTTTCGCGAAAATCTTTCATGGCTAAAGGTGATACGTGTATACTGAGTACATAAATCAGTGTTGTAATGAGAAGTGAAGTCATAACAAAGGGGAAGATTTTTTGCATTAAGCTAATCCCGCTAGCATTCATAATTACTATTTCCGAGTCTCGTGTCATCCTATCTATGATAATAATCGACGCAATAAGTATTGAGGATGGGGCCATTATCGACACTATGTATGGATATAGTAAGATGGTGAGACCAAGGAAATCATTGATAGTCCTATCTCTATCCAGGATAAGCGTGAGGTCATCTATTATTTGCGTTAACCAAGCAAGTGTTGACATCACAAACAAAACAATGAAGAATGTTCTGATAAAATTCACTGTAATGTATATATTGATCAATCTCATGAAGCGATTAGCTTGTAATAAATAATTTTTATATATACATTTATAACAACATTTACGGGAAATAAATAGTACTAATAAAGTATCAGTTAGGTGATTGTCATGAAAGTTTCATTTGTGGATATTAGTAAAGAAAATAGCGGTGTATTAGTCACTTTCTTCAGTGAAGATGAGGGACTACTGTTAGATGAAAGATCTCAAAATG
>CACPAS010000011.1 GCA_902632055.1 uncultured OCS116 cluster bacterium
AGATCTGCATCTTGTAGAATTCCTTTCGGTCAATCACCAAGCGCAAAACGAATAGAAATACGATTCCCTGATCCATCAGCTAACCCGTATCTTGCATTCGCTTGTATGCTCATGGCTGGAATTGATGGCATTAAGAATAAAATTCATCCGGGAAAACCAACAGACCAAGATCTATACGATCTGCCACTTAAGGAGCTAAAGAAAATACCAACAGTCGCTGGCAGCCTAAGAGAAGCTCTCACTAGCTTGGAAAAAGATAATAGCTTCCTAACTGAAGGAGATGTATTTACAAAAGACCAGATTGAAGCATACATTGAGCTGAAAATGGAGGATGTTATTCGGTACGAGCACACCCCTCATCCAGTTGAATTCGATATGTACTACAGCGTGTAAATAATCAAATATTACTAACAATAACCAAAAGTAGTGTTCACTCACTACTTTTGGTTTTTTTTATCTGCTAGTTTTCATATAATATACAGATTCGATTGATTCTTATCTTTTAGCGTTATGAATGATTTTTTTAAGAAATTGCCTGAACAAAGCCCAAAAAAAAATAAAGTAAAAAAGACTAATAGGTCAAGTATTGCTGACTATACAGCTAAGAATATTACAATTCTGGAAGGCTTAGAGCCTGTTAGAAAGAGACCTGGAATGTATATCGGCGGAGTAGACTTCAGGGCTCTTCATCATCTTTTTAGTGAAGTTATTGATAATGCAGTTGATGAGGTTGTGGCTGGGCATGCAAGTGAAATCGATGTGATATTAAACATAGATAATGAGCTAGTTATTAGCGACAATGGACGTGGTATCCCTATTGACTCACACCCAAAGTTTCCGAATAAGTCCGCTTTAGAGATCATCCTTACAACACTTCATGCTGGTGGTAAATTTGATAATAATTCATACAAAACCTCGGGTGGCCTACATGGGGTGGGAATATCTGTAGTGAACGCATTATCTGAATATTTGTCTGTGGAGGTTGTTCGCGATAAGTCACTGCATCGACAAGATTTTGCACGCGGCAAACCCACGACAGAATTGGAAAATAAAGGTAAAACCAAAGTACAAAACGGAACTACAATTCGCTTTAGGCCAGACAAGGAGATATTTGAGGATGGGATTGATTTTAATTCAGGTGAGCTAATCGAAATACTTAAAACAAAAGCGTATCTTGTGTCTAGTTTAAAAATAACTTTTACTGATGCAAGTGATCCAATTAATTCTAAACAAGTACAATTTTATTATCCCAATGGAATTGCAGATATCATAGAAGAAAATGCTCGACAAAAAGACTTGATTATTACCTCACGTTTTACTGGTTCATCATCAGCTAAATCCTCAGCCGGCAAAGTTGAATGGTCCATCATATGGACGGCAGATCGAAAAAATAGAATAAAATCTTTTTGTAATACAATTCCAACTATAAACGGAGGTACTCACGAAAATGCTTTTAAAAGCGCGATCCTCAAATCAATCAAAAGATACGGCGAAATAATTGGCCTAAGAAATACAAAAATCATTACGCTAGATGATTTAATAGAAAGCATGGATGGTATATTATCTATTTTCATTGCAGATCCAGAGTTTCAAGGTCAAACAAAAGAAAAATTAAGCTCAAAAAATGCTACTACACTTACAAGTAAGATCATCGAGGATAACTTTGATTACTGGCTATCGGAAAACCCGACCGACGCAGAAAAACTAATCAGCTTCCTTATCAATACAGCAAATACAAGAATTAATCGCAAACACGAAAAGGATTTAAACCGGAAGTCTGCCCTAAGAAAACTGAGGTTACCAGGAAAATTAGCTGATTGTCTTGAAGATAAAGCTGCGGGTACTGAATTATTTATTGTTGAAGGTGACTCAGCAGGTGGATCTGCAAAACAGGCTAGAGATAAGAAGTACCAAGCCGTCCTGCCCTTGCGGGGTAAAATATTAAACATTGCGAGCAGTAGTGCGCAAAAATATTTTCAAAATCAACAACTGAAGGATCTTGTGCAGGCTCTAGGCTGCGGTACATCTCATAGTTACAATGAAGATAATTTAAGGTATGATAAAATTATTATAATGACAGATGCTGATGTTGATGGGGCCCATATAGCATCTCTATTGATAACGTTTTTCTATATTGAGATGCCTGAATTAATAAATAGCGGGCATTTGTATGTGGCAGTTCCACCCCTCTATAAATTATCAGCAAATAATAAAATATTCTACGCCATTGATAACGACGATAGAGAAAGAATAATAAAAGAACACTATAAGAAAAGCGAAAAGATCGATACATCACGTTTCAAAGGTTTAGGTGAAATGCTTCCAAACCAGTTGAGAGAAACAACAATGAATAAGTCTACAAGGAAGCTATTAAAAATATCAATGGATAGCTATTCCTCGGACCAATACGCAAAAACGATCTATGAACTGATGGGTAACAAACCAGACGCAAGATTTAAATTCATTCAAGAAAATGCAAACTTTAATTAACGAAAAACAAGTTATCAATGTTAGGTGAAAAACAATTCATATCACTGCTCGAAAAGCTGGATGAAGGGGTAATAATTACATCATCAGAATTTGATATTATGTATGCTAACGAAATCGCTATTGCCTACTTTGGGGAAAAAATTGTTGGCAAACCAATATATAATCTCATTAGGAACAGTGAAGTAATTGATGCAATTAATGAATCTCAAGAAATAAATATTTCTTTTCCGTATGCGTCAAGTATTGGGAAGCATAATTTACAACTTCACTATTATCAAAAACATGAAAACCCTGGAATTATTGTTATCAATGACCGTACAGAGGAAGAGAAATTTCAGAATATAAGGCGTGATCTCATTGCGAACGTCAGTCATGAATTAAGATCTCCTCTAACCAGTATAACAGGATTTATCGAAACATTACAAAATGAGGATGTAAGCAAGGATCAAAGGAGTCGCTTCCTATCCATTATGCAGGAAGAGTCCAATAGAATGAATAGAATTATATCGGACCTCCTTTCATTATCAAAAATTGAAATAGATATGTATAAGGAGCTTGTGGATGAAGTAAATGTAATCGACCAAATTAATATTGCAAAAAATGCCCTAGAGCATCGCGCCGCCGAGTCTGGGAAGATGATAAACGTTGTAATCAAAGGAGACATACCGAAAATCAAAGGTGATGCTGACCAGATTGTTGAAGTATTCCATAACCTATTTGATAATGCTATTAAATACTCAAATGATGGGAGCACAATAACGGCAATAATCGATCTTCATTTAGTAGATACCCAAGAATATATCAGGGCCACAATTGCAAATGATGGCGCCGGTATTAACGAAGAACACCTACCACGATTAACTGAGAGATTTTATCGCGTAGATAAGGCGAGGTCGCGAGACATTGGGGGTACTGGACTTGGCTTAGCAATAGTCAAACATATTCTAATCAGACATAATGCAAATATGGAGATTACAAGTAAAATAAATGGGAAAACAAAATTTATTGTATCCTTTCCCTGTGGATAAAATAAATAAAATCAACTTGTAATATTTTTGTAATATTTACGTAACAATAATTTAAAAAATAAAAAGCATAAAGTTAGTAGTTTTGAATATTAACTTGTTATTGGAGCTTTTGAAAAATGAGAATCTTTAAATATTTTATATTTATATTTTTTAGTGGCCTGTATCTGCTTCCGACTAGTAGGGTAGATGCCCGTGATACAATTTCAATTGTCGGATCATCAACGGTATTTCCCTTTGCAACAGTTGTTGCTGAAGAATTTGGTCGCGGGTCTAGAAATAGTACCCCTGTTATTGAGGCAACAGGTTCAGGCGGCGGAATGAAGTTATTCTGTGCAGGTATTGGGCTTGAGCATCCTGATATAACAAATTCATCTAGGCGCATCAAGAAAAGTGAGTTTGATAAATGTCAAGCTAATGGGATTGATATGAGTGAGTTTGTTATTGGTTATGACGGAATAGTTGTAGCTAACTCTAACTCAGGGGCTGAGCTAAATTTGACCCTTGGTCAACTATTTCAAGCTGTTGCGGCAAAAGTTCCAAGTTCTGAAGCTACTAATGATGATTGTAAACTCATAAATAATCCATACACAAAATGGAATGATATAGATGTATCACTGCCAAATATAAGCATTGAGGTCTTGGGCCCTCCCCCAACATCCGGAACCCGTGATGCGTTTGTAGAACTGGCGATGGAAGGTGGGACTAAATCATTTGAATGCCTAAACGCTATGAAAAAAGCTGACAAAAAGAAATGGGAAGCTGTTGCTCATGGGATGCGTGAAGACGGAAAGTGGATTGACGCCGGCGAAAATGATAACCTCATGGTTTCTAAGCTAGTTACAAATCCTAACGCAGTTGGCGTATTTGGTTTTAGCTTTCTAGATCAAAACTCTGATACGCTAAAGGGTGCAAATATTGACGGTATTTCACCAACTTTTGAGAATATCGCTGAGGGTTCTTATAATATTTCAAGATCACTTTATTTTTATGTTAAACATGCGCATATAGGCGTTGTTCCGGGCATTAAGGACTATGCAAGAGAATTTACATCCGAAGATGCGTATGGAGAAGATAGCTATCTTGTTGACAAGGGGCTTATTCCACTACCAGAAGTCGAGAGAGTAATATATCGTGAAGCCGCAGAGAATATGCCAAAACTGTCTATGTAATGGAAATTTACATCTACCCCCGCACTTATTTTTACTAAAAAAGTGCGGAGGTAATTTCCGTTTAAGATCAATATTTGTAGTAAATTAGTATGCTAACAATCTATCTCATAATGTTACTTGGATTAAGTTTTGTATCCTATTTTTATGGAAAAAGATTAATCAGAAGGCGGGTATATGAACAAAAAATTAGTCAGCACTCGAGAGACAGTTATCATGGCTTATATTTATCTCTTTATTTAATCATACCATCTGTCATACTCACGCTTATTTGGTTGGCATCAAGCCCAAATATTATCGACTCTCTTTTAAAGAGTAAAATTAAAAACTCATTTCCTGATCTAAGTTTGGGCGAAATTAATATCCTTAAATCCAAAGTAATTTCAGCATATGATGGCATATTACCAGTAGACTCCGAACAAATGGAAATGTTGGTAAATTTTTATAACAGCGCTAACATTATCAGTACAAATTTCCTAATTATAATTAGCGCTCTTGTGTCTGTCAGTTTTTTTCTTTTTGCCCTAAACCGTATTAGAGTGAGATTTAATGCGCGTAGTAAAGTTGAAAATATTTTAAAATTTTCGATGATTTTAGCTTCTTGCGTTGCCATAATCACTACGATCGGAATTGTACTTTCCTTAATCATAGAAACAATCGAATTTTTTAAAATAATTAAAATTACTGATTTTCTTTTCGGCCTGCAATGGAGCCCGCAAATTGCTCTTCGGGAAGATCAAGTTGCAGGTGAAGGGCTATTTGGTGCAATACCAATTTTTATTGGTACGATTTTAATAACGCTCATTGCCATGTTCATAGCCGTGCCAATTGGCTTGCTATCGGCTATATATCTATCAGAATACTCAAAACCTAAAATTCGCGCAATTGCTAAACCGATGCTGGAAGTGCTAGCAGGAATTCCAACAGTTGTTTATGGGTTTTTTGCAGCCTTAACTGTTGCACCACTTTTACGAAATAGTGGCGCAAGTGTTGGGCTAAGCTTATCATCAGAGTCGGCCCTCGCAGCAGGACTGGTGATGGGAATTATGATCATACCTTTGATATCATCTCTATCCGATGATGTGATCAATGCTGTGCCTCAGAGCTTGAGGGAAGGATCTGCCGCCTTGGGCTCTACTCAATCAGAAACTGTTAAACTCGTAATCTTACCGGCAGCTCTTCCTGGAATAGTAAGCGCAATTTTACTAGCGTTATCTAGGGCCATTGGTGAAACTATGATAGTCGTCATGGCCGCAGGGGTTGCTGCAAATCTGACATTCAATCCTTTTGAGTCAGTAACAGCTGTGACTGTTCAAATTGTCGTTCTGCTTATTGGAGATCAAGAATTCGATAGCGCAAAAACACTAGCTGCATTTGCACTTGGTTTTACGCTATTCATCATAACACTCCTATTGAATGTACTATCAATATACATCGTTAGAAAATATAGGGAGCAATATGACTGATAATTTTATAGAGACTCGTCTAAGAAAAAGGTATAGTGCAGAAAAACGATTTAAGATCTACTCTGTTAGCGCTCTAATTTTAGCTTTGCTAATACTTGCAACTCTGATTTCATCAATTGCAATATCATCTATACCCGCTTTCACGCAAATAAATATAGGCATTGATATAAAAATGAATGATGATCAAATTCTGCAATTCGAAGAAGATCCTGAAAATGTCTCATGGCGTTCCCTGCAAAAGAAATCATTCTATTCAATGTTTCCAGATGTTGAAACACGCAAAGATAAGAAAGAACTTAATAAGCTATTATCCACTGGTGCGTATATAGAAATTAAAAAATTCTATTTGGATAACCCAAATAAACTTTCCGATAATAATATAATATATGTACCCGCATCTGATGACGTTGATCTTCTGATCAAAGATATAATTGATAGGGATTTACCGCAAGATATGAGAACAATTTCTGATAACCAAATATCCTATTTGGATAAACTAATTAGCAACAATAGAATTAAGAAAACTTTATCTTGGCGATTATTCAGCAACAGTGATAGCAGAGAGCCCGAGTTAGCGGGGCTTAAAGGTGGAATTGTTGGTACGCTGCTGACAATGTTTGTGACACTTATTATTAGTTTTCCAATTGGTGTTTTGGCGGCAATATACCTTGAAGAGATTGCGCCAAAAAATAAATTTACAGATATAATTGAAGTAAACATTAATAATCTTGCGGCCGTTCCCTCTATTGTTTACGGACTGTTAGGCTTGGCTGTTTTTTTGAATTATATGAATATGCCTCGATCCGCGCCTCTTGTAGGAGGTATCGTATTAGCTTTGATGACACTACCGGTTATAATTATTGCAACAAGAGCTGCAATGGCTTCAATCCCTCCATCGATCAGAGAAGCAGCATATGGTGTAGGCGCATCGCAGATGCAAGTCATAGTTCATCATGTCTTTCCACTCGCTCTACCTGGTATTCTTACTGGCACTATAATTGGTATTGCTCGGGCTGCCGGCGAAACAGCGCCATTGCTGATGATTGGAATGATGGCATTTATCGTTGATGTGCCATCGAAGATTACGGATAAGGCGACAGTTCTTCCGGCACAGATATACATGTGGGCCAATAATCCCGAGAGATCCTTTGAGTATTTAACAAGTGCTGCAATATTAATTTTACTTGTTATTTTGATAATGATGAATTTATTAGCTATACTACTCAGAAAAAAATATGAAAGACGTTGGTAGCATGATTCCAAATCAGTACAAAATAACTACAAGTAATGTAAATGTTGATTATGGCAGCAAGAGAGCCCTACATGATATAAATCTACAGATTGAAGAGAAAGAAGTGACAGCCTTGATAGGGCCTTCTGGTTGTGGAAAGTCAACATTTATTCGATGCTTAAATCGTATGAATGACCTTATCGAAGGGTGTAAGGTTGAGGGGAAAATTATGATTGATGACGTTGATATAAACTCCTCAGATACAGATATTGTTGAACTGCGCGCGAGAATTGGTATGGTCTTTCAAAAGCCCAATCCATTTCCAAAATCAATCTATGACAATGTTGCTTATGGGCCTCGAATTCACGGCATAGCAAAATCAAACGAGGATTTGGATAACATTGTTATGAAGAGCTTGAAAAGGGCAGGATTATGGAATGAAGTAGAGGATAGGCTTGACGCGTCTGGATTATCACTCTCTGGTGGTCAACAGCAAAGACTTTGTATAGCACGGGCTATTGCTGTAAATCCCGATATCTTATTGATGGATGAGCCATGTTCAGCACTCGATCCAATTGCAACCGCTGTAATAGAAGAGCTCATCAATGAACTAAAAGAGAGATATACAATTGTTATCGTAACACATTCAATGCAACAAGCAGCGAGATTATCAGAAAAAACGGCTTACTTTCATTTAGGAAAAATGATTGAATATGACGTCACATCCAATATATTTACAAATCCAAAACATGAAATGACTGAGGCTTATATCTCAGGAAGAATAGGTTAGGAGAAAA
Source organism: uncultured OCS116 cluster bacterium (assembly GCA_902632055.1). Taxonomy (GTDB): domain Bacteria; phylum Pseudomonadota; class Alphaproteobacteria; order Rhizobiales; family TMED25; genus TMED25. The sequence continues at coordinate 8,179 of CACPAS010000011.1, forward strand.
TAATGACGGAGCACATAAATTCAGCCTTTGATACCGGTTTAAAAGAGGTAAACAAACAAATAGCAAAGCTTGGAGCGCTTGCAGAAACTCAGCTTGATGACTCCTTGACCGCCCTTAAAGAGAAAAATATACAAAAATTTGAGTCCATTATAAATCGCGATAAGAGTTTGGATAAGATTACCGCGGATGTCAGCTCATCAGTTTTTGAATTATTGGCATTATGGTCACCCATTGCATACGATCTACGAAGTTTATTGGTTGCTGATAGAGTAGGCGCAATTCTTGAGAGGATTGGCGATTATTCAAAAAATATTGCGAGACGAAGTCAGGTAATCGTATCTGAAGAGAATTTTGATCGTCTTCCGGTAAACATTATTGGACTTGGACAGCACGTTCAAGACCTTCTTCATAAAAGTCTTGACGCGTATATGGAATTAAATATTGAAAAGGCAATGAATATCTGGGAGTCAGATATTGATACAGATCGACTATACCTAAGTATTTTTAAAGAAATTCTGAGCTACATGACTGAAAATCCCGACGATGCAAAGATGCTGACTCATTTGATCTTTATATCAAAGAATTTAGAAAGAGTTGGTGATTATACGACATCCATCGCCAAGCAGACATATTTTTTAATTGAGGGAACGGTTCCACAGACCAAGCGCCCGAAGGCAATGACAACATTCTAAAGCAATAAAATGCCCCTTGCAGTAATAGCTGACGACGAAAATAATCAACTTGAGCTGATATCTTTTCATCTAAAAAAGAATAATTTTGATGTGATTGCCGCTGGAGATGGTGATGAGGCTTTTGATTTAATAGTCGAACACAGACCTGATATTGTAATATTGGACTGGATGATGCCAAACTCCTCAGGCATTTCAGTTTGCCGTCGCATAAGATCTACAAAAGAACTCAAAAATCTACCAATAATTATATTGAGTGCCCGCGGTGAGGATATTGACACCTCTCACGGCTTATCTTCAGGCGCTGATGACTATATCACTAAGCCTTTCTCACCAGTTGAATTGATTGCGAGAGTAAACTCATTGTTAAGGCGTACTAACTCTGAAATAAATTCCTCTATAATTGAGTACGAAGACTTATTAATTGATAATAATAAAAAAATACTACAAGCTACTGATAAGATTGTAAAAATTGGGAAAACAGAGTTTAAGATTCTCTCCCTTTTGATGAGCAGACCAGAAAATGTTTTTTCTCGTGACCAAATTATAGATTTTGTATGGAACAACATGCCAGATATTGACAATAGAACAGTTGATGTTCATGTTAGCCGACTGAGAAAGGTGTTGAGTGATAATTATCACGGCACATGTAAAATACACACTGTGCACGGGTTTGGTTATTGTATTCGTAACAATTAATTATTGATTTCCAGCTCAGATAATGGGGTAATCTCGACCGACTCTCCGCAACCACATGCTGATGTCTCATTCGGATTATTAAATTTAAATCCAGCACTAAATTTTTCTTCAACATAATCCATTTCAGTGCCAAGTAGATATAAGATTGCTTTTGGATCAATAACAATAGTAATACCTTCCTGTTCTACAACCTCATCACCTTCGGAAATTTCAGAAACATAATCCATAGAGTAGTGTAAACCAGCACAGCCGCCTTTTTCTATACCAATGCGCAGTATTTTATTATCTTGATTTGAGTCATCAATTAAGTAATTGATCCTCTCGATAGCTCTTGAAGTTAATTTGAATATGTTTGATTTACTCATATAACAACTTTCTTTACATCATATTTAGCGCAACTTGCGCCTCTTCTGACATCATAGAGATGTCCCATGGCGGATCAAAGACTAAGTTTGCTTTCGCAGATGCAATGCCTCCAACAGATAGCACAGCATCCTCAACCCATTTTGGCATATCACCAGCCACGGGGCACCCTGGAGCTGTTAGAGTCATCTCAACATCCACATGAAAGTTTTCATCAATATCCACTTTGTAGATAAGGCCTAATTCATATATATCGACAGGAATTTCAGGATCGTAAACTGTCTTTAGGGCGGAAACAATCTTGTCAGTTAATTCAGCTATTGTATGTTCATCCAATAATGGTTTTTCTGTCATAATACCAATTTCCCTTAGGAAAAAAATTTTCTACAATATACCAAAGACTCACATAAAGTATCAATATCTTTCTCATTATTATACATTGCTATGGAAGCACGGCAAGTAGAAGTGACCCCGAAGGATTGCATAAGAGGTTCCGCGCAATGTGTCCCCGCTCTTATAGCAATGCCTTTTCTGTCTATAATAGTGCTCACATCATGCGGATGTGCACCAGCCATATTAAATGAGAAAATTCCTTTGCTGTGAACCGGTTCTACAAAAAAGGATAAGCCATCAATTTCTTGCAGTTTAACCTTTGCGTAATCTGAGATTTTCGCTTCATGTTTATGGATTTCATCAATCCCAATTTCATTGATATACTTTATCGCATGACCAAGCCCAATAGCCTGAGCAATGGGAGGGGTCCCCGCCTCAAACTTTTGCGGGGCATCGGCATAAGTGACATTCTCTTGCGTTACTTCAGCGATCATCTCTCCACCCCCTTGATAGGGTATCATATCCTTCTGACGCTCTTTTTTTGCGTATAGTACACCTATACCTGACGGGCCATAGAGCTTATGACCTGTGAATACATAGAAATCGACCCCAATATCGTCAACATTAATACTGTCGTGTACGGCACCTTGCGTACCATCTATTAGCACAGGAATATCATGATGATGGGCAATGTTTACAATATCTTTTATCGGCTGCACTGTACCAAGAACATTAGACATATGGGTTAAAGCAACCATTTTAGTCTTGTTTGTAATTAGTGAACTAAAATGATCAATATCAATCAGACCGTTTCGGTCAATATTTACCCATTTAAGCACTGCCCCATTTCTTTCTCTTAAAAAGTGCCAAGGAACTATATTTGAATGATGTTCAAGCATAGAAAGTATAATCTCATCACCATCCTGTATATTTACTGAAGCATACGATGTTGCAACTAAGTTGATAGCTTCCGTTGCATTTTTTGTAAATATTATCTCATCACTTGATTTTGAATTTATAAATTTTGTAATTTCATTTCTTGCATCTTCAAAATTTTCAGTAGCCTTCATTGACAGGTAGTGTATGCCTCTGTGAACATTTGCATATTCTTGCTCATAGGCTTTTGTCAAACGATCAATTACTGTTTTTGGTTTTTGAGATGAAGCCGCATTATCTAAGTAAACGGCATTACCCTCGTTTATCTTAAGATTTAAAAAGGGGAAATCAGCGCGTATCTTTTTGATATCAAACATTGAGATTACCTTTTGATACACGATTGAGCATGCTATTCATCACATCTGAAAAAGTTTCTAGGATCTTCTTATCCTTAATCTCCTCAAGTGCATCTGTTAAGAAGGCATTTACAAGAAGTCTTTTTGCCTCTTCTTCTGGTATGCCACGAGACTTCAGATAGAATAGTGATTCTTGGCTTATTTGCCCAGTGGTTGCGCCATGCCCACATTGTACATCATCAGCATAAATTTCTAGTTCAGGTTTTGCATCATGCTCTGCAGTCTTTGATAAAATTAGAGCATCAATTGACTGCTTTGCGATTGTCTTTTGCGCAATATCATCAACTATTATGTTGCCCTGAAATACACCTTTTGAGTTGTCGTTTAATATAGATTTATATTTTTCTCTACTTATGGTGTTTGGTGCCTTATGCTTAACAGACAGCATGGTGTCTATATGGCTATCTCCATCTAGAAGGTTAATACCAGAAATAGAAATATTGCTATTAGATCCATTGCAATTAATGTCCCTGAATTCACGCAGTAGTTTAGATCCAGAAGATATTGTGAAACTATTAAATTCTGTGTTATTTTCAATATCTGCGTATTGCTGGTTAAATCCTATTGTGATTTGGTTATGAGCTTGATATTTAACATTATTTACAACACAGTTATCACTAATATTCCAAATAATAGATGATGTATATAATGCTTCAATATTTGTTTTATTTGATATCTTGAATTCGATAATATTGACGTGGGCACCATTTTCTACATTTATCATGTGCCTATAATTATAAAAACCATCATTATTTCCAACATGGATAATGTATATGGTGTCAGCGATTCCTCCATTATCAGAAATATTAATCAAGGCTCCATCTTCCATCAGCGCAGTATTTAGGTTAAAGAGCTCATTAACATTCTGTGAATGCTTTTTAGAATTAAGTTTAATTGCCCAATCTGGAATAGGGTCTTTTTTCAGCGATGAGATACTGATTGTTTTGCTTTCACTATTGACTGCGGATAGTTGACTTTGCATTGCCCCGTCCATAAATACTAAAACACTATCTTTATTCTCTTTCGCCTTTTTCACAATCTCAAAATTATTAATAAAATTATCGAGGTTGACGGGCACAGGCTTTATCTCAGACTGAGAAGGAATTTTCTCAAGCTTAGCTGCTATATTTGTGTATTTCCATTGCTCATTTCTAGTTGTAGGTAAGCCGTGCGCTCTAAAAAGCTCATAGGCACCAAGGCGACTTGGGTATAGTGGATGTTTTATATCTTGACTACAAATGTTGTCTTTACAATAGGAAATGATTTGCTCTTCCACATTGATATTTTTATCTTCTGCTAACATTTAAAAACTATTTAGTGTAGTTATTATAACCAGATTTTTCCAACTCCAAAGCGAGCGAACTATCACCTGTTTCTACAATCTTCCCATTGTACATAATATGGACAAAGTCAGGCTTTATGTAGTCCAATAATCTTTGATAGTGCGTGATAACAATAAAGGATCTTTTCTCACTCCTTAAATTATTCACCCCTTCAGCGACTAGCCTAAGTGCGTCAATGTCTAATCCCGAGTCAGTCTCATCTAGAATACAAATTTGAGGGTCTAAGAGTGCCATTTGTAAGATTTCATTTCGTTTTTTTTCACCCCCTGAAAACCCAACGTTGAGTGGTCTTTTTATCATACCGTCATCAATGTTTAGCTCTGCGGCTTTTTTCTTTACTAGTTTCATAAAATCTGGTGTTGAGAGAATTTCTTTGTTGTTAGCCTTGTAATGGGCTTCTAAAGAGCTTTTTAGAAAGGTGAGTGTTGTAACTCCAGGAATTTCAATTGGATACTGAAATGCTAAAAATAATCCTTTTGTTGACCTTTCATCAGCTTCAAAATCAAGTAAATCTTCACCATTTAAGATAATTTCCCCATTCAAAACCGTATAATCTTCTTTACCCGCACACACATGGGCGAGAGTTGATTTTCCAGAACCATTAGGACCCATAATGGCATGAACTTCTCCTGGGCCAACTTCTAAACTAAAGTTATTAAGTATTTCATTATCTTCAACTGCTACTGTAAGATTTGATACATTAAACATTTTATTTCCTATTTAACCGACACTGCCCTCTAGTGAGATTCCAACGAGCTTTTGAGCTTCTACAGCGAATTCCATCGGGAGCTCTTGTAAGACCTCTTTACAAAATCCATTTACGATGAGCGCAATTGCATCTTCCATACTGATGCCTCTTTGACCACAATAGAATATTTGATCATCTGATATTTTTGATGTGGTTGCTTCATGTTCAAAGATGGAAGTTGAGTTTTTTGTTTCTATGTATGGCACTGTGTGGGCTGAACATTTATTTCCGATTAACAATGAGTCACATTGAGTAAAATTTCTTGCATTTTCGGCACGTCGGTGTGATGATACCAGACCTCGGTATGCATTAGATGAATGCCCCGCAGATATGCCTTTGGAGATAATCTTGCTACTAGTATTTTTACCCAAATGAACCATTTTTGTTCCAGAGTCTATTTGTTGATAGGAATTTGAAATTGCAATCGAGTAAAATTCGCCTACTGAATTATCACCTCGTAAGATGCAGGATGGATATTTCCAAGTAACAGCAGAACCGGTTTCGACTTGAGTCCATGAGATTTTTGAATTTTTCCCTCTGCAGTCACCTCTTTTGGTAACAAAATTGTATATACCCCCAACCCCATTCTCATCACCGGGATACCAATTTTGTACGGTTGAATATTTTATTTCTGCATTTTCAAGCGCGATTAATTCCACACAAGCAGCGTGAAGCTGGTTTTCATCTCTTTGTGGTGCAGTACACCCCTCTAAGTAACTTACATAAGATCCCTTATCTGCAATGATTAGTGTCCTTTCGAATTGTCCTGTGTTTTGTGCGTTTATCCTAAAGTAAGTAGATAGCTCCATCGGGCAACGTGTATTTGGCGGTATATACACAAACGATCCATCAGTAAATACTGCAGAGTTGAGTGCTGCGTAATAATTATCAGATTTTGGAATAACAGAGCTTAGATATTTTTTTACCAATTCAGGGTGATCTTTAATGGCCTCTGAAATTGAGCAAAAGATTATCCCTTCCTCTGATAGCTTTTCTTTAAAAGTTGTAACAACAGACACCGAGTCAAATACAGCATCCACAGCAATGTTACTTTTTACACCCGACAATATTTCTTGCTCTTTTAGAGGAATACCCAACTTATCATAGGTCTTTAAAAGCTCTGGGTCTACTTCATCAAGGGATTTTGGGCCATCAACATCTTTCGGCGCAGAATAAAAATACATGTCATCATAATTGATTTCTGGGTAATTAACCTTTGCCCACTCGGGTACCTTCATCGATAAAAATCTCTGATATGCATCCAGTCTCCATTGCAGCATCCATTCAGGCTCATTTTTCTTTTGTGAGATGAATCTTACGGTCTCTTCTGATAGACCAATTGGAGCTTTTTCAGTTTCAAGGTCTGTAGACCAACCAAATTTGTATTTGTCTACACCGATGTCATCAACTTGTTTTACTGTCTCTTTTATTGCAGGCATATTATTATAACGTTATGATTGATTAAAAAAGTTTATTTTAACATAATTGTTTAAAAATTAAAATTCATCCCATCAAGTGTATTATTTAACGTTTTGAGAAAAAAATCTACTTGTTCGGGGTAGTTATGCCACCCAAAACTAACTCTTATTGCGCTATTTATCTCATTTTCATTATATTTTAAGGCGCGAAGAACGTGCGAACCACCAATTTTCCCTGATGAACAGGCAGCGCCAGCACTAACTGCGATTCCTTCAATATCTAGTGCAATAATTATATTTTCTGATTTAAGCCCAGGAAATATTAATGTTGAAATACTCTCATCTTTTTCTGCAGCTATAGATGGAATTGCTATATTTTTAGAGATTTGAGATACACCTTCAAATAGTTTCTTATAGATTTTCTTATTATTAGCCTGTTCGGATTCCATTTTACTCAGACACGCTTCAAGTGCAATCTGAAAGGCTGTAATACCGATTACATTTTCAGTACCAGCTTTTCGACCAAACTCTTGTTCACCCCCATATACTTGTTTGAATACCGGCTGGCTATCACGCATATATACAAGGCCAACACCATGAAGACCCCCGATTTTATGGGAAGCAAATGATGCAAAATCAGCAAGACTAACTGCTTGTAGTATATCTATTTTTCCAAGTGCCTGTATCATATCAGAAAAGAGAAGTGCTTCGTATTTTCTACATATTTTTGAAATATCCTCAATCGGTTGAAGGACACCGGTTTCATTATTAATCAGCATTACACAAACAAGTGTTTTGCCAGATAAGCACTTAAGTTGATTTTCGAGGTCAGCCAAATTAATTACACCATCCCGCGTCATTTGACATTTAACTCTTTTTGCATTTGTAGAATATATTGTGTCAATGACCGCACTGTGCTCAGTTTCAAGATATAGAATATTCTCTATTTTGTAGGAGTGAATGGCATGGCTAATAATGTAGTTGCATGCCTCAGTCCCGCTTGAAGTGAAAAGAATATTTTCCGTTTGACACTCGAAGATATCTGAGACTAAGTCTCTTGCTTGGTTTATTTTTATCCTCGACTTTTGACCTTCCTGATGAACAGAAGATGGATTATAAAACTCTTCCGCATCCCCACTTTTTAGAAATTGACTAACTTCATCCCTTATCGGTGTTGAGGCGGCGTTATCAAAATATACTCTCATAAGTCAAGTACCTCGATACTGTTACAGAAAAAAAATCCAAAGAAAGAATAAAATGACATCATTCAAATCTTATATAACAAGAATTAACTACTATATATGTCGTTAATAAAAAAAATCATCCTTTTGAACAAATATATTTACTATTGATAATCATATATGCTAATTATTGCAAGTTGAATGCATTGGGAGGGATAAATGCCAGAGATCATGTTCAATGGTCCATCGGGTCGTATTGAAGGACGCTACCATCACAACGAGGATCCTGAATCAAAGATTGTCCTCTTGTTACACCCTCATCCAAAATTTGGCGGTACCATGAATAATCCGATTATTCATAATGCATATTACACTTTTGTAAAGAATGGCTTTTCTGTCTTAAGATTTAACTTTAGAGGTGTTGGAAAAAGCCAAGGTGAATATGACGCGGGTATCGGTGAATTATCCGATGCAGCATCTGCTTTAGATTGGATACAAGAGCTAAATAGGGACTCAACAGGCTGCTGGGTTGCAGGATTTTCATTTGGAGCCTGGATTGCGATGCAATTGCTGATGAGAAGGCCAGAAATAGAGTCATTTATTTCAATCTCACCACCAGCAAACTTATATGATTTCAATTTTCTTGCACCCTGCCCTTCTTCCGGGCTAATTATTAACGGCACGGATGATATTGTTGCGCCTAAAAATGATATCCAGAAGCTTGTTGATAGACTCAAATCTCAGAAAGGTATTGAAATTAATCACTCGTTAATAGATGGTGCAAATCATTTTTTTGATAATGAAATTGGGTCACTTAACAACGAAATCTCAAAATACATAGCAAAAATACTACAAAAAAAGTGAATTTAGTCTTATGGCTTAAATACTGATCCACCGCTCATCGGGGCATTTACACCTGTCGTCGCTGGGTATGTAATATCATAATTTAAAAGACACCTCACCGCTAAATAAGCAAATGCTTCAGCTTCAACATATTTGCTATCAACACCAATGCTATCAGCGATGATTGTATCTTTTTTCGATAATTGTGAAATTTTCCTTGTTATATATTCATTTTTACTACCTCCACCACATATAATAATTTTATTAACACGGGTCGGTAAATACTTCAGAGAATGCACGATTGCATTTGCCGTAAAATAACTCAGCGTGCTTACTAAATCTTGAGGTGATAATGAACTATATTTGAGGTATTTATGGAAATAACTTCGATCTAATGATTTTGGTGGCTTTATATTAAAAAAATTATCAGTCATAAGAGTCTCAAGAAATTCAAGATTAACATCTCCTTGGGATGCTATTGTACCCTGATTATCATAATTTTTTGAAAAATATTCATGCATCACATCATCGATCAGACAATTGCCGGGTCCAGCGTCAAATGCAATTAAACACTTATTGTCAATATAAGTCATATTTGATATCCCGCCGATATTAACAATAGCAACAGGATCCTGAAAGCTCTGATTAAATCGTGCGGAGTGATATATTGGGGTCAAGGGAGCTCCTTGACCACCATTTAAAATATCACATATTCTAAAATTAAAAATAACAGGAATTTTTGTTACTTTTGACAAGTATTTTGGATCGCCAAGCTGTATTGAAATTTTATTTAGTGGGCTATGATAGACCGTCTGACCATGATAACCTATTAGATCTACTGTTAATGAGGGGTCATTATTTTTCCTTAAAATTTCTTTGATCACAACTGAGTTGAGCATTGCAAGGGACCTTTTAAGTTTTTTTAAATTGACCCAGTTTACCTTTTTTTCTATGAACTGCTCTGAAGCTTCTTTGATTTTTACTTTGATATCATTCGGGTACTCAATTGAATGATTATTAACAAAATCATAAACCATAATCCCATCGGTTCGTATTAGTGAAGCATCTATACCATCCATTGAAGTTCCACTCATCAAACCAATAGAATAAAATTTTTTTACATTTTTTTTACACATTTGTATTGATATGTAAGCCAACGCATTTAATATAATTATAACTTTTAATCAATTTATCTTATGACATGGCAAACTTAAACAAGAAAAAATTTAAATCAGAATTTTTGCAAACTCTTATGGAAAGGGGTTTCATTCACCAAACCTCCAATGATGATGCCCTTGATCATCATTTACATACAGAAAATGGGTTGGGATATATTGGATTTGATCTAACAGCAAAGAGTTTACACGTTGGTTCAATGATTCAAATTATGCTTTTAAAGTGGATGCAAGTTTTTGAACACAAGCCTATCATTCTTTTTGGGGGCGGAACAACATTAATTGGAGATCCCTCAGGAAAAGATGAAACTAGAAAAATAATCGAGGAGAATGATATTCGCCAAAACGAGACGGGAATTTTAAACGTATTTAAAAGATTTCTCAATCTTGACGAAAGTAAACTAATTATTGAAAATAACGTAGAATGGTTGAGAGATCTAAACTATATTTCTTTCCTAAGAGATTATGGAAAACATTTTACAATCAACAGAATGCTAACATTCGACTCTGTAAAATTAAGATTAGATAGGGAACAGCCACTTACATTCTTGGAATTTAATTATATGCTATTTCAAGCATATGACTATCTTGAGTTGTTCAAAAGGCATGGTTGTAGAATACAAATGGGGGGCTCAGATCAATGGGGAAACATTATAAACGGTATAGAGCTCATCAGACGAACCTCTAAGAATGAGGTATTTGCATTAACTACCCCTCTAATTACAACTGCCTCAGGCGGGAAAATGGGAAAAACAGCAGATGGCGCAATTTGGCTAGATGAAGACCTCACAAATCCATATGATTTTTGGCAATTTTGGAGGAATACCGATGATAAGGACGTAGTCAGATTTTTAAAACTTTTTACTGATATCCCAATGGTAGAAATAAATAAATTATCAAAACTTGAGGGCGAAGAGATTAACGAAGCTAAAAAAATTCTTGCAAACGAACTCACCAAAAATACACATGGTGAGGAGGTGTCGAAGAAGATTTATAATTCTGCCTTGGAGACCTTTGAAAAGAGGTTAATATCAGAAAATCTCCCAGTCAAAGTGTTAAATTCTAGCAATTTTTCTCAAGGCTATGGGCTATTATCCGTTTTGGTTGAGGTAGGGTTTGCAAATTCAAACAGTGATGCAAGAAAATCTATACAAAATGGTGCAATAAGGCTGAATGACGTAAATATTGACGATCCATCCATGACTCTTTCAAGTGAAGAAATTAATGGCTCAAAACTATCCTTTGGTAAGAAAAAACATTTGCTTTTAAGAGTGAGTAATTAATCATAATCAAAAGCGTCCCTGAGTATACCGGGGGCCAATAGTCCTGTAGTATTTCTTCTAAGAAGAGTTGGCTCACCCCATGACTCCCTTAGGATCTGGAATGGAAGCGAAAACATACAATTATTATCGCCGCCTGTTAGAACTGGTCCAAATATTGGTATGGTGCCGAATGAAGCATTCAATTCATATTCTGGGCAATAAGTGCCGGGTAATTTTAAGCTGCCTGTCTCATTATTTAATTGACCACTTAGTTCAAACTTTACATTTTGACCAAAAAGCTCTGCTCCGTCAATAAGAAGGGTTTCATCAATAATTCTATATCTTGCTCTGGAGTCAAATTGTACCCTATTGATATCAATTAATTCGCTTGGGCTAGACTCCACAAATAATCTGGCCAAGTACTTATCATTATATACATCTATGTTTTCGATAAATATCTCCCCACTCATATTGTTGATATTTGGACCGGTTGCTCGTAATTGTAAATTGCCATTGAAACCGTTCTGATACAAACCTAAAAAACCCAAAAAAGCACCAGCATCTCCAGTATTTACTCCCAAATCAGCCGGCAGATCCTCTTCTTGTAAGGTATATTTAACTTCGATTCTCTTATTAGTATCCTGATTAAAAAAACCGTCTAACTGCATCCTATTAAGTTTTTTATTTTGTACAAAAATTTCTCCTGAAAGTAATGAAATATCTCTATTATTACCTGTAACTTTATCAACGTTTAATATGCTCAAGCGCATATTTGGTAGATTTCTTAATATATTCTGATCGTCTCTGTCTCGAGAAAATAAATTCTGTCGGATAAAGGCTGATAGATCAGCTTCTTTTGCTATTATTTCAGCTATTAAAATATTATTTTCAACACTACCAATAATTTGAGCATCAGAAATATCATCTGAAGATAGGTTTAATACTTCAAAATCAACAAGGTCCCAATTATTTGTTATCGAGTTAAAAGCCCTCCTTAGCTCTAATTCAAAAACGATATTCTCAGCATCATACTCAATTTTGTATTTTGCAATACCTTCATCAGTTGGCTTATCAACTATAAATCGAACTTCAGCCCTTTCATTGGTCTGCTTTGCATTTCTAAAAAATGGGTAAAGGATGCTTACATTTGTTAAATCACTTTCAATGCTAACATTATCAAAAGAGTTTATATCTAAACTATCTATATCTGACAGTGGTAGTACAATGTTTACCTCTGTTGGAATTCTACCTAACCCTGAAATATAATTTGCTAATGCTGGCTGAAGTATGCTCAATTCAGTTGGACTGGGCTGCGCCTCAATTGCTATCTCCAATTTAGGGTCGGATGACGAGATGTCTGCAAGGATATCAAATTTGGATTGTATACCACTAATATTAAATTCGCCAGAAGAGCTTATCTTTGAGTCTTCAATCTTAAATACAGCAAGCGGGGAAATAAAAACATTTTCATTGTCAAGTCGAAATGAAAATTGTTCAACTTCAATGCCAGCCTTTAAATCCACACCAAAACTAGGTCCCACAACTGTTGGAAATTCAACAGATGAAGAGATTTTTGCATTCCCTGAGATCCTTGACTCGACTGATTTAAGCTTTTCATCGTCAATACCCAGGTAGCTAAGATAATCAACGCAAACATCAAGTTTGCATTCGGCATTTATATTAAATGTTGCCGTGCTTTGTCCATCCATATTTTTAATTTCACCTGATGTTTGTGTTATTTTTGCAGAGCCTCTTGCGAGCTGTAAATTCCCCCCATAAATTTCAGTTAAAATTTTATCATCATTGAATGTTATTAGCCCATTACCCTCTGTGATTTTGGGGTGATTTTTATAATATAAGAATTCAGATTCTTTAAATTCGATCCGCATATTCACCGATGAACTTCCCTCCTTATCAGTCTTCCTGTTGAGGGATAATTCATCAATAGAGCCTGAAAATACGTTTTCGTTAAACCAATTTGTAATCTTATTTGCGTTTACGAAAGAAAATAACTCTTTAACATTCTCAACATTTGAATTTTCGATAATTACTTTTGTTTCTTTGTGATTTGCTAGCTCCTCCTCTTTTATATTTATTTTGCCCTGTATCAGTTCGCCATCAAGTTCCCTAAAATGTATTTCATTGTTAACAAGATCAATATTCATAATAATATTTGCGTTGCTGAGTATTTTTTGCTCACCCTTGGAAAGGCTAAGGCCAGACATATGTGCATCAAGAGAGGATATTAATCCATTCCCGTCGTAATTTAATTCAATGACCCCTGTCGTATTTAAGCTAAAGTCATCATGTTTTATTTGTATCTCATTAATATCTATCTGTTCATCTGAGCTTTTGTAAGAAACACTAAAATATGCATCCTCAATGTTGTGAATATCACTCTTTGAGTATGGTAGATCGATATCAAAACTACCAACACCAATATTCAAATCCAATGTTGAGTCAATAACCCTTCCCAATTTATTGAAATTAAGGTTTAGTCGACCAGACAGATTTCCATCATAAATATTCGCATATGACCTCAAGCCAAAGCCATCAAATGACTGATCTAAGTTCATATTCTTAAATATTATATCTGCATTTGTAATTCCACTGGTAGTATTATGATCCAATGCAATTTCAATATTTTGAGAATTCTCAGAAGAACCCGCGATATGTGTAAATTTCAATTTTCTTGAGTCATTAATTAGTTCCGAACTGAGAGTGATGCCATTAAGTGTGAAAATCTGCTCAGACGCTGTAACTGAAATAGATCCATTATCTAAACTCAAGGTATTGGCCGCATTGCTATCAGCATAAGGACTTTGCAGAGCACTATTTATGGCACTCAATAAATTTTGATAGAAATGGTGAGATGTTACCGCTTGATTGCCAAATTCTATTGTATCAATATAAGTGGCTTGGCTTTGATCACTGATTAAGTTTTTATCAATTATATTCGTTCGCAGATCCTGAAGAAGAATATCCAAGTTTAAATCAATCATGGGGTCAAAAATTTTTATATCGTTATACTCTCTCTCACTAAATAAGCCAGATATTGGTCCCAGAATTGAACTTATAACTCCATTCCTGAACTCTGTTTTTGCAGCATTCATTGTTATTCCATTTTGATTGCTGTTCACTTGCATCTCCTTCAATAATAGCAAAATTTCTTGATTTTCAGATTTCATAAGGATAATTTTCTCAAAATCAAATTTGAGCCCTGAGTAATTTTGGTTTAGGTAATTTCGGACGTGAGAATTTATAAATGTAACGTCAAGTATTCCAGATTCTAGTCTGCTGTCCAACCATGACTTAAAAATAAAAAAACCTGATATTAGAATTACGAGCACGAAGCCTACGAAATAGGATAGGTATTTAAAAAATGGTCTTAACTTCATGAAATATTCTGAAACCTATAAAACAATAAATATTATTAGTTTTAGACTTAACAATCCTTGTAAATTTAACTTAATGTAATAATATTAATATAGATATGTAAAAATTTAGTTATCTTATCTTAAATTCTCAATTAATTAAGCAGGGGTCAGCAATGATAAATGAAGGCGATAATGCAATAGACTTTGAAATGCCAATTGACGAAAAAAATTTTATAACACTTAAATCATTTCCTGATAATAATATTGTTTTATATTTTTATCCGAAAGATGACACACCGGGATGCACGAAAGAGGCAATTGATTTTACCGCCCATATAGATGCTTTCAATAAATGCAAAACCACAATCATAGGCGTTTCAGCCGACTCGACAACCAAGCACAAAAAGTTCATTGAAAAACACAAACTTGAAGTCATTCTGGCATCTGACGAAGATAAAAAGGTTTGTGAGAAATATGGCGTATGGATTGAAAAAAGTATGTATGGTAAGAAATTTATGGGTATTGAGAGGGCTACTATATTAATTGATAAGGATAGAAAAATTAGAAAAATTTGGCGTAAAGTAAGTGTTCCAGGACATGTCCAAGAAGTTTTAGAGGCAGTACAAAAAATCTAATCTATGCTTAATCCTGTCAAAGCTGACTCAAGAAAATTATCGATATCTCCATCCAAAATTGCGTCGGGATTAGAGCTTTCAAGTTTAGTCCTAAGATCTTTTACTTGACGATAAGGGTGTAATACGTACGAGCGTATCTGGTGCCCCCATCCAATATCGGACTTTTCCGTATTTGCTATATTTGCGGCCTCTTCTCGTGCCTTGATTTCACTCTCATAGATTTTTGCGCGCAACATATTCCATGCGGTTTCTTTATTTCTATGTTGCGATCTTTCATTTTGGCATTGAACAACGATCCCTGTTGGTATGTGAGTAATACGCACAGCGCTATCTGTAGTATTTACGTGCTGACCCCCTGCCCCACTTGCGCGATAAGTATCAATCCTTACATCTGTTTCAGATATATTTATGTCAATTTTATCATCAATTATTGGATAAATACTGACTGAAGCAAAACTTGTATGTCGTCTGGAATTCGAGTCGAAGGGGGATATTCGAACTAATCTGTGTACACCGTTTTCTTGTTTGAGCCAACCGTGTGCAAATTTTCCACTGATGGAGATTATAACACTTTTTATGCCTGCCTCATCTCCCTCATGCATGCTTATCTGGGTTGTTTTGTATCCCCTTTTTTCTGCCCATTTTAGGTACATTCGTAATAACATACTCACCCAATCTTGGCTTTCAGTTCCGCCTGCCCCTGCGTGTATTTCTAGATAAGTATCATTGGAGTCAACTTCTCCTGAAAATAATGTTTCTAGATATTTTGATTGGACTTTTTTTTGTATATTGAGGATATTTTTTAATGACTCTTCTAATAAATCCTGATCATTTTCATCTATTGCTAGTAGGTAAATTTCTACAGAGTCTGCGAAAGATGCCTTTAAATGCTCGTAACTACTTAATTGTAATTCAAGATTTTGTCTCTCTTGCATTACCTGCTTGGCATTTTCTGGATTATTCCAAAAATTTTCTTTCTCGATTAAAATATCTAATTCTTTTATCTTTTCTTGTGCGGATTCTAATTCAAAGACCCCTCCATGTCATTTTTAGTTTATTATCAATATCTTGTGTTATTGTTTTAAAATCAAAATCCATACAATTATTCTCCTAAAAAAATTCCCAAACATAGTTATCTACATAATTAAACCTGTTGCCAGTATTTTTATTTATTTTTTGCACATTAATTTCATCAGGGATTAAAAAGTCACTCAACTGGGCCTGGTCTAATAAATCAAGAGAACCTAAAGCAACATCATCCATTATAGATATTAAATGATCTTCGTTTTTTAAATTAACATTAGAAACAATTGCAAAAAAAGCAACATTTCCTGTAAACCTTAAATAAAATAACTTATTTCCGGCTTGGGCATAATAAACACAATTATTTGATCCCATATATTTACTATTTCTGCTTATTTCTACTTTATCTATATCACAAAGCAAACTTTTTATTTTAAAGGCAATTTCTCTCTCAAGATATTTTTCATTATTCCCGTCTTTATACAAATAGATTTGATTTCCATTCAGATCATCGATCTTATCTAAGTAACGCATTTTGGGCGATGATCCATCTGAGAGGATTGGCGTATATAGAGATATGATATTATCTAGGTTCAGCTCTATTTTTTCATCCCAAGTGATAGTTATCGCATCTTCTTGTATTTTACCCATAAGATATTCTAATAAGTATGTGCTAGCGTCGCCACTTAAATTATCATCAAATAAAGTTGCCCCTGAAAGAAATAATTTTCGAACTGAGACAAGACTTGTGCGAGTATCAGTGCCAGCAATTTCTGTCGAAAGCAGTTTACTATTTAGGTCTATTCCAGAATTTATAATGCCAGCATAATAAATAGGTCTTAATATTGATTTATCGTTTGTTCTGATTTTCATGATTTCTGAAACTGTCTGCTTATTTCGAATATCAACCAAAGTTCTTCCAGAAATTAGAGATATGACCCTAATATTGGCGTGAACCACTTCCTGATCCTCAATTTCCTCAAGTCTATTTATTCGATCACTCACATAGT
Organism: uncultured OCS116 cluster bacterium; assembly: GCA_902632055.1. Classification (GTDB taxonomy): domain Bacteria; phylum Pseudomonadota; class Alphaproteobacteria; order Rhizobiales; family TMED25; genus TMED25. The sequence continues at coordinate 25,570 of CACPAS010000011.1, forward strand.
CTGTTGCATCTTGATTTATGGTTAAGAAATAGGTGAGACCATAATCTCTAGCAATATTTTCATCAAAGTAAAGTTTGCTTTGAACCATGTCTTTAATACTTTTATCCAGAAGGTTTGGCTTAATATATGCATTCCTGTCAACGTATTTAATCGGTGACTCTTGCATTATCTGGGATACCACGCCTGTTATCACATCGTTTTCTGCCATTCTTTCTAAAACCCAATCCCTTCGCTCTTTTACCGCTTCGTAGTTTTCCTGAGGATCGTAATTACTTGGAGCTTTTGGAAGCGCTGCCAGTAGAGCCATTTCTTCGATATCCAATTCATTCAGGGTTTTTTCAAAATACTTCTCTGATGCCGCAACAACTCCAAAAGCTCCCCGTCCTAAATATATTTCGTTCAGATATAACTCTAATATTTTTTCTTTTGATAAAACTCTCTCTAATCTTATTGCTAGCATAATCTCTTTAATCTTTCGCCCAATAGTTCGTTCATTATCATTAAGTAAGTTCTTAATCAATTGTTGCGTGATTGTTGAAGCTCCAATTAATCTACTATTATCCCTAAGAAATAGATGGTTATATATATTCTGTGAGGTTGCCCTTATAATACTCTTTAAATCAAATCCTGGATGACTATAAAAGCTTTTGTCCTCAGCAGATATGAATGCAAGCTTCAAATATTCCGGTATATTGTTATGATCAACATAAATACGATGAACTTCATATTCTTCAGCAATTAATACCCCGTCCTCGGAAAAGAATCTGTTTGCACTTATTGGTTGTGTTTTTAAAATACGCTCAAAAGCATCAGTATCCTTCGTATAATAAAAATACATAAGAATTAGAACAGAAAAAAAAGTAACAGCAGCCATTACACATACACTGAAAAAAGCTGTTATAAATTTTAAGTACAATTTTATTTCCCCCACATGGTAAAATTTAATTTCCAATAAATCTTCTTGCTAAAATATCAAAATTATCAATATAATATCAATTATTATGTATTTTAGAATCATTAATACATCATTGTAAGAGAATTTATTATGATAGATATACACTCAAACAACCAAGAAAGAGCCCCATCGAGGTTCGGCTATATTTATCATAAAAACCCCATAAATTTAATAGCGCCATCAAGAAGAGCTAATGCGGCTAGATTGCAAATGATCAGCGCTACAATAAAAAGGAATAAAAGATGCCAAATCGAATGCTCATCGATGCAAATCATGATGAGGAAACTAGAGTCATTGTTCTTAATAAAGAAGGCAAAATCCAAGAATTTGATATTGAGGCAAAAGATCAAAATCAAATTCGGGGAAATATATACTTAGCAAAAGTCACAAGAGTTGAGCCTTCACTCCAAGCCGCTTTCGTTGAATATGGTGGGAATAGACATGGATTTCTTGCCTTTAATGAGATTCACCCAGATTATTATCAAATACCAACTTCGGAGAGAAAAAAATTACTGGATGAAGAATCTGAATTGATATCCAAAAGTGATACGGCCGATGAAATTGATGAGCCTGCCTCTGATGAGGCTGAGGATATAGCTGAAGAAGAGATTGGTGAAGATATTGTCAATCATGATGAGTCAAAAAGAAATACGAAACATAGAAAACGCTATAAAATACAGGAAGTAATAAAAAAAAGACAAATCATACTTGTTCAAGTCACAAAGGAAGAGAGAGGCAATAAAGGTGCCGCGTTAACAACATATATCTCATTGGCAGGTCGCTATTGCGTATTAATGCCAAATACTGCAAGGGGCGGTGGAATATCACGAAAAATATCGGATATTAAAACAAGAAATAAAATTAAAGACTCAATAGGCTCACTCAAAATCCCAGAGGGGATGGGAGTCATTATAAGAACTGCAGGGGCTCAAAGGACAAAAACAGAAATTAAAAGAGATTTTGAATATCTGACTCGATTATGGCAAACGATAAGAGATCTAACTTTGAATTCTTCAGCACCAGCGCTAATTTATGAAGAAGGTAGTTTAGTTAAAAGGTCAATCAGAGACCTTTACAACAAAGATATTGAAGAAATTGTAATTTCAGGTGAGAGCGCATTTCTTGAGGCGAAAAACTTTATGAAAATGCTAATACCGAGCCATGTCAAATTTATAAAAAAATATATGGACGCTGTCCCCCTATTTATTAACTACAATGCAGAGTCAGAGCTCGATAATATGTTCCATGCAAATGTAAGGCTTCCGTCAGGTGGATACCTTGTAATTAATCAAACGGAAGCGCTCGTGGCAATTGATGTAAACTCAGGAAGATCCACAAGAGAACACAATATTGAAGATACAGCACTGAGAACAAATCTTGAGGCATCAGACGAGGTTGCCCGACAGTTAAGACTGAGGGATTTAGCTGGCCTTATTGTGATTGATTACATTGATATGGAAGAGCGAAGAAATAATAGGTCAGTCGAGAAACAATTAAAAGATGCGCTGCGAATGGACAGAGCAAGAATACAAGTGGGTCATATTAGTCAATTTGGTTTGATGGAGATGTCAAGGCAGAGAATGAGGTCTTCTTTATTGGAGTCTTCAATGACAAAATGTAATCATTGCAATGGGGTTGGTAGAGTAGGTTCAATTAGCTCTCAGTCAGTCCATATAATCCGTGCCATAGAGCAAGACTTAATAAAGAATGGAAAAAATAACATCATATTAAACACAAATATTGAATTATCAAATTATTTGCTAAATGCAAAGAGAAAAAATTTATTCGAAATAGAAGATAGATATGGAATAATAATAGAAATAAAAGTTGCAGAAATAGATGGTGATGAAACATTTAAAATTGAAAGAAGTGAATTAAAAATAGATCCACAAATGAGTAACTCAGCCATAAGCATAGATAGTGTTTATGAAGATAACTTAGACTCAAAGACGGCCAATGATACAAAACCTGAGCAGGATAAAAGTGAAAAAAATGAAGGAAAATTAAAGAAGCCTGTAAGGAAAAAACCCAAGGAAAATGAGAAAAAAATAAAAACAACAACCAAGGATATAAATAAAAAAGATAAGTCCGAGAGCGGAGAAGAACCGAAAGTCTCTAAAGGCGGGGCAAGAAAAAGAAAAAAAATAAACACAGATAAGGCAGAAGTGAAAGAAATTGTCGCCAGTGATACGAAGGAAAATAAGAAAAAAACCAAAACGAAGAGAGATGCCATTAAGAAAAAAACTTCCACAACGGCAAAACCACAAGATACTGTAAAACCAGTTGAAAATCCAAAAACAGGTTGGTGGGATGATTAATGGAAATCGTATTTCTTTAGATATATCCAGCAAACAAATAATTATTTTACTTATTCTAATCTTGCAAGTAAGTATTGCCAATTCGAAGACCATTGTTAAAGATGCTGAAATTGAGAAACTTCTATCTGAATATACCACTGACCTTCACAAGACTGCACTTGGGACAACAAGTCAGAATGTATTTATCATATCTGACCAAAGTATAAATGCATTTGTTACTGCTCAGGGTGATATATACATAAATACTGGGTTAATATATAATGCTGATAAACCTAATGAAGTTAAATCAATCATAGCTCATGAGATCGGGCATATTCTGAATAATCACCATATAACCAGAATGATAGAATATGAAAACTTCCAAAAGAAACAAAATATTGCTCAAATTATTGGTATTGGTACTGGTCTAACTGGTATGTTTACTGACTCAGAAGCACTTTCTGATATTGGCACAGGTATAACACTTGGTGGTTCAGACTTTGCAAGAAGAGATTATCTTCAACATTCACGCGTTCAAGAATACGAAGCAGATATGAGCGCCATTGGCATTATGGAGTCAATTGGAGAGTCATCAATTGGTTTACTTCAAATGCTTGAAAAAATAAAAAGGTCGCAGCAAATCTATAGCGGTGAGATAAATCCTTTAGAATTAACACATGCATTACCACAGAATCGAATAGACTTCCTAGAAAACAAAATCTCAAAACAAAAATCTTACAAAGCACAGGATAGCACAGAACTCATACACAGACATAATCTAGCTAGGGCCAAGATAATTGGCTACCTCAATCTTCCAAATAAATTTGATGATGGCACAATATATGCAAATTACTCAAGAGCAATATCGTACTATCAAAGAGGTAAATATGAAAAATCAAAATCAATAATGAGTGGTTTAATTGAAGAATTCGAATATGCCTATTTCTATGAACTTCTAGCACAAATATACTTTGAAATTAATGAATATGAACTAGCACTTGAGGCGTTGAATAAAGGCATGAAACTTCTGGAGGAGCCTGAGTTAGAATTTTCAATTTTATATGCAAAAATCTTAACAGCGATTGGTGGAAATGAAAATATACTTGAAAGCATTTCACTTTTAGACCGCCATAAAGACCAGACAATAAGAAATGTCAGAGTTTATTGGCAACTATCTAAGTCATATTTTAAATTAAATAACATCCCGATGGCTGACCTAAATGTGGCAAAATATTATTCAATACTTGGGAATACTGATAGGGCAAGAAACTTTGCGAAACGTGCAAAGAATGGACTCACCCCTTATTCATCTGAATGGCTCATGGCAGACGATATCCAAAATATTAACTGAATAAATAAATAATTAATTCAAATTTAATCAATTTTAGTCTTTAATGTGCTTATGTATAGCAATCCAAAAATTATCATTATTAATGGACCGAATCTGAACCTGTTAGGCAAAAGAGAACCTGAATATTACGGTAATAGGACATTAAATGATATTAAAGAAAGTTGTATAGAGTATGCGGCTAAAAAAAATATAGAATTAATGTTTGAACAATCAAACGACGAAAGTACAATAATTGAGATGATTCAAGCTGCGTCCGAAAACGACGGTATTATAATAAATGCCGGCGCTTACACTCATACATCTATTGCAATTCATGATGCACTGAAGTCTTCAAAATCACCTGCAATAGAAGTCCATTTATCAAATATCCACAAAAGAGAAGAATTCAGACATAAATCATATATTTCAGGCGTTGTAGACGGTATAATAATTGGGCTTGGCGATCAGGGGTATACCCTCGCAATTGATGCAGTCACAAAAATCATGAACGAAAGAAACAGCTGATGGCAAAAAAACCCATAGACGAGATTGAAATTATCAAAGAGATCTCAAATATCCTAAAAGATCAAAATCTCTCTGAAATTGAAATTGAAAGAGATGGTATAAAAATTAGAGTACAAAATCATGCTTTGCAGACCAATCAGGTAAGCCAAATCGTCACTTCGGCAGCAACTCAGGCAGTATCGTCAGAACCCATTCAACATATCACGGAACAAGATCATCCAGCTCCAATAAAGCAAGAAAGCTCAAAATATATAAAATCTCCAATGGTTGGAACATGCTATTTATCACCTGATCCGGGAAGTAAACCATTTATTGAAATTGGAAAAAAAATCAATAAAGGCGATCCTATAATTATTATCGAGGCGATGAAAACCTTTAATACTATACCAAGCACTGAGACTGGCGTTATAAAGAATATATTTGTCACTGATGGACAGCCAATTGAGTTCGGTGAAGATATCATAGAAATAGAATGAAGAAATTTTTTGAGAAGGTTCTAATAGCCAATCGTGGTGAAATAGCGCTTAGAGTCCACAGAGCATGTAAAGAGTTAGGAATAAAGACCGTCGCTGTTCACTCTTCAGCAGATAATGAAGCTATGCACGTTAAATTAGCAGATGAAAGTGTCTGTATTGGACCACCCCAAGCCAAAGACAGCTACCTAAACATTCCCTCAATTATCTCCGCTTGTGAAATTACCGGAGCTGAAGCTGTTCACCCCGGATATGGTTTTTTATCTGAGAATGCTCACTTTGCAGAAATACTTGAAGCCCATAATCTTACTTTTATTGGTCCCAGTTCGGAGCATATACAAGTTATGGGCGATAAGATAACTGCCAAGGAAACTGTATCAAAATTAGGAATACCAGTTGTACCAGGCTCTGATGGTAAAATTGAGGATTTAAATCACGCAAAAAAAATTGCGAGTGAAATCGGCTACCCGATTCTTATTAAGGCATCCTCTGGGGGCGGTGGTAAGGGAATGAAAATTGCGCATGACTCATCTGAACTTGAAAGTGCATTCAATTTAGCAAAAATTGAAGCCAAAGCATCCTTTGGCGATGACACGGTTTATATAGAGAAATATTTAAATGCCCCAAGACATATAGAGATTCAGGTATTCGGGGATAAACATGGGAATGCGATACATTTAGGTGAAAGAGATTGTTCACTCCAAAGAAGAAATCAAAAAGTTTTGGAAGAGGCAACGTCACCAGTCATTGACGCTTCTCAAAGAGATAAAATTGGGAGTATCGCAGCGCAAGCAATATCTCAGCTGGGGTATGTAGGTGCAGGAACTATTGAGTTTTTGTATCAAAATGGGGAATTTTACTTTATTGAAATGAATACAAGATTACAAGTTGAGCACCCAATAACTGAGATAATAACAAGCATGGATTTAGTAAAGGAGCAAATATCTGTTGCAGCAGGTAATGAACTCTCCATAAATCAGCAAGATGTAATAATTAATGGCCACGCAATAGAATGCCGAATTAATGCAGAAAATCCAGAGACGTTTGTCCCTTCAGCAGGGAAAATTATAACCTATCATCCAGCAAGTGGTCCCGGCGTAAGAGTTGATAGCGCAGCATATGCAGGATATTCAATTCCTCCATACTATGATAGCATGATAGGAAAATTAATAGTTTTTGGTCAAAATAGAAAAGACTGCCTTGCAAAGCTGGACAGGGCACTGGATGAATTTGTAATAGAAGGTGTGGAAACAACACTGCCACTGTTTAAAGACCTGCTTAAAAATAGTGATATTCAAGAAGGCAATTATAACATCCACTGGCTTGAGAAATACTTAGAACAATAGACCAGTTTATTCATAGATTTCATTAAATATTATTTCTTCCTTATTATGGCAATCTAACAGTCGCACTTCGAAATAAGAATTCTCCATAAAGGAATTCAAATTTGGCTTCTGACTGTGCAGTAAAAAATTTTTGTAAATTCTTTTTTCATAAGGTACGTTGATCTGTACATCCAAATTACTAATAAGCTCATGTGCAGCAATTAATTTGAAACATGAATTTACCTTTATTATTAAATCTTGATAGAGCGTCTCTGAATTGATCGGAATAGTTAATGTTTCACGATCGAGTGTGATTGTATTTGATATTAAAATAACTGCATTCTTATATTTTATGACATCTTCTGCAAATATTTCTGAGATAGAGACTAAGCAAAATATATTAAATAATAATAACTTTATAATTTGATTGATGAATTGGATGGCCTGTACCTCAAGAGCCAAATACGGCATTACCAAGTAATCCAATGAGATCAATTGAGCCCTGTGTTAGCTCTATGGAGTCACCAGCGATAAGCATTTCATCAGATCCACCGGGCTCAATTGCAATGTAGTTTCCACCTAGGAGTCCTTCAGAGCTAATTTTTGCGCTACTGTCAGTTGGTATTTGAATTTCATTATTAATCTGCATCAGAACCACCGCGTCATAGGTTTGTCCGTCAAGATTTTGTGAAGTAACGGATCCGATTTTTATTCCCGATAACCTCACGTCGGCACCCGTCATAAGACCCGAAACCTCAGTAAATATTGCAGATATTTCATAGGTGTGGGTAGAATTACTTTTCCCAGAATTAGAGTATGCGTAGTAAAAAAACAACATTGCAACAATTATGACACCCAGTCCAACAAGACTTTCAAAAAAATTACTTTTCATTCGTATACCCCTATTTTAGTTACGGACTCCAAGACTCGTAGTTTCCTTTTTTCTCTGCATTATCCTTCCTCCTTGACAAACTCCCTGAAGGTCGATATGCACTGTCCGAGCCAGTTAGGTTTGGCAGATGACTTCGCATCCACTTCTTATTAGTGTCTTTCTGTTCTGCTGGGATTTCATCAACAACACCATGCAACCACGTATGCCATCTTGCCGGGACTTTTGATGAGTCCGCATAACCATTATAAATAACCCATCTTTTAATCTTACCATTTTTAGCTTTACTTATGTAATATTGGTTTCCAAATTCATCGTGGCCAACATTCTGACCAAACATTCTTGTGTAAATCATTGTTGAAACCGTTTGACCATTCCACCATGTGAAGGCTTGTTTTATTAGTCTGAGCATTTTAATTTCTGCATAAATTAAATATTATGTTACATAAAAAAAGAATCAAGTTAGTTTTATATTTAAATAACAAATTTTATATTAAACATATAGTTTTTTATTTGCTTTCTGAAAAAAAACTTTTTTCTGAACAAACTTTACTTTTTGGTAAGGATCTACATATAGTATGTATGGAATCTTTTAAAGCACTATTTATTGTAATTGTGTATAAAAGTAAAACACTGTTTAAAAGTGCAAATATTTAAAATTATCTGTAGACATAAGTAACAAAAAAATTAAATTAGTAGTTCTGCGAATACATAAGAAAGAAGGAATAAGATGAAAATAGTAAGATGTTTCACAAAAGAAAATGAATCTCCATACACACAAATAGAATTTACAAAAACATCAAGTCAAATAAAGAATCCGGATGGTTCCATTGTATTCAAGCTTGACGATATAGAGATACCTAAAAGTTGGAGTCAAGTTGCCGCAGATATAATTGCACAAAAATATTTTCGAAGAGCCGGTGTGCCTCAGGCTCTCAAAAAAGTAGAGGAAAATGATGTACCCAGTTGGCTATGGAGAAGTGTTCCAGAATCAGATGATACTGAAATGGGCTCAGAAACAAGCTCTAAACAGGTATTCGATAGGTTAGCCGGAACATGGACATATTGGGGATGGAAAGGTAATTATTTTGACTCTGAGATTGATGCGAAAAATTATTTTGATGAGCTCAGATTTATTTTAGCGAGTCAAATGTGTGCGCCAAATAGCCCGCAATGGTTCAATACTGGTCTCCATTGGGCATATGGTATAGATGGACCCGGGCAAGGTCATCACTATGTAGATTATGAAACAAAAAGATTAACCAAATCAACGTCAGCTTATGAGCACCCACAACCACATGCGTGCTTTATTCAATCAATACAGGATGATCTGGTTAACGAAGGCGGTATTATGGATCTGTGGACAAGAGAGGCAAGACTTTTCAAATATGGGTCTGGTACCGGTTCAAACTTCTCAAAAATTAGAGGTGATGGAGAAGGGCTCTCAGGTGGAGGGAAATCGTCAGGATTGATGAGTTTTTTAAAAATTGGTGATAGGTCTGCTGGCGCAATTAAGTCAGGTGGGACAACAAGGCGGGCAGCAAAAATGGTTGTAGTTGATATCGACCATCCTGATGTTGAAGAATTCATTGATTGGAAAGTAAAGGAAGAAAAAAAAGTTGCCGCATTGGTAACGGGCTCAAAAATTTGCGCCAAACATCTAAATTTAATTCTCAAAGCTTGCGTTAATTGCGAAGGCTCTGCGAAAGACTGCTTTGATCCAAAAAAGAATCCGGCACTAAAGAAAGAGATAATTAGTGCAAGAAAGTTGCAAGTACCAGAAAATTATATAAAAAGAGCAATACAATTCGCGGAGCAAGGTTATACCTCAATGGCTTTCGAAACCTACGACACTGACTGGGACTCCGAAGCGTATCTAACTGTGTCAGGCCAAAACTCTAATAATACTGTTCGCTTATCAGATGACTTCATCCACGCACTAAAGCGTGATGATGATTGGCACCTAAAATCGAGAAGAGACGGCTCTCCTGTAAAGACTACAAAAGCGAATGATCTCTGGGAACAAATTGGTTACGCAGCGTGGGCGTCAGCTGATCCGGGTCTTCAGTTCCACACAACAATAAATGACTGGCATACCTGCCCTGAAGGTGGAGAAATTCGTGCATCAAACCCGTGCTCAGAATATATGTTTCTTGATGACACAGCGTGTAATTTAGCCTCAATTAATCTAATCAAGTTTAGAAATAAAGACGGAAGCTTTAAAATCGACGAATTCATTCACACCGTAAGATTATGGACGATGGTTCTTGAAATATCAGTTTTAATGGCTCAATTCCCATCAAAGAATATAGCAAAACTTTCATACGAATATCGTACATTGGGTCTTGGTTATGCAAATATCGGCGGCTATTTAATGACCAATGGTATCGCCTATGACTCTGATGAAGGACGCGCAATCTGCGGTGTTATAACAGCATTAATGACAGGAATAGCCTATAGAACATCGGCTGAGATGGCTTCAGAGCTTGGCCCATTCCCTGATTACAAAAGAAATGCAAAACATATGCTTAGAGTAATGTCAAACCACCGCAATGCGGCTCACGGCAATACAGATGGTTATGATGGGCTTTCAACAAATCCAGTCCCTCTGAATCATGATAATATTAAAGAGAAGGATTTACTAGCGGCTGCAACAAAATCTTGGGATGACGCAGTTGAACTGGGTAAGAAGAATGGATACAGGAATGCCCAAACCACAGTAATCGCTCCAACCGGAACTATTGGCTTGGTCATGGATTGCGATACAACAGGTATTGAACCTGATTTTGCCTTAGTTAAATTCAAAAAACTTGCAGGTGGTGGTTATTTTAAAATAATCAACAGAGCGGTGCCAGAAGCCTTAAAAACACTTGGCTATGGAGATAATGCAATTAATAATATTGTGGACTACGCTGTCGGTCAAAACACTCTAAAAAATGCTCCGGGAATTAATCACGAAAAATTAGAAAGTAAAGGCTTCCAAAAGAAACAACTTGATGCCATAGAAGAGCAGCTTGAAAATGCATTTGATATTAAGTTTGTATTTAATAAATGGACTTTAGGAGAAGATTTTTGCAAAGATGTACTTAACGTTAGCGCAGAACAGCTCGAGGATTTTTCTTTTGATCTCTTAGAGCATCTTGGATTTAGCGAGCAAGATATACTTGATGCCAACATTTACTGCTGCGGCGCTATGACTGTTGAAGGGGCGCCAAGCTTAAAAGACGAGCATTTGAATATTTTTGACTGTGCAAATCCATGCGGCAGGACAGGAAAACGTTCATTGTCAGTTGATAGCCATATTTTGATGCTATCAGTTGCCCAGCCATTTATATCCGGTGCAATATCTAAGACGATCAATATGCCAAATACAGCTTCGGTTGAAGACTGCAAGAATGCATACTTAAAGTCATGGGAGCTCGGCCTTAAAGCGAACGCACTTTATAGAGATGGTTCGAAGTTATCGCAACCATTAAACGCCCAGGTTCTGGACGAAGAAAATGATGATGATGAAACAATTTTAGAGCCAGCTGCAGAAAGAACGATTGATAAAATAATCGAAATAGCAGAGAGGACCGAAAGAGAAAAACTGCCCGATAGAAGAAAAGGCTACACACAAAAAGCAGTTGTTGGTGGCCATAAAGTTTATCTGAGAACTGGTGAATATGATGATGGCAGAATTGGTGAGATATTTATAGATATGCATAAGGAAGGAGCAGCATTCCGATCACTAATGAATAATTTTGCGATAGCAATATCACTAGGATTACAATACGGTGTTCCGCTTGATGAGTATGTTGATAGCTTCACTTTCACAAGGTTTGAACCAGCGGGCCTAGTCCAAGGCAATGACACTATTAAAAATGCAACTTCTGTCCTTGATTATATATTTAGGGAGCTGGCGATCTCATACCTCGAAAGAAATGATTTAGCTCACGTAGATCCAAGTACAATATCTCCTGATACTATAGGGAATGCTGAACTCGATCATCCGGCGCCTGCAACAAAATATATAAGCACAGGATACGGCAGAAGCAAAAATAATAATCTCTTTATCCTACCGTCTGCCGACTTACAGCTCACAGGAACAAACGATATGCTAACAGCAACCGCCTCTAATGTGAGTATGAGTAACGCAAGCATTTCGGAGAGCACCGAAGCACAACCAGCTCAAGCTAATCTTGACACTGAGAAAGAGCTTGAAAAGAGTGATCTAATCACACAAGCAAGAATAAAAGGCTACGAAGGTGTAGCCTGTGATGACTGCGGTAATTTCACAATGGTGAGAAATGGAACATGCCTTAAGTGTGATACCTGTGGCGCAACAAGTGGTTGCAGTTAAGACTTTAAATATCTATGCTGGATCGTATCAGAGTCTAGGCGCCTTTTATCACTCTGGTACATTCCATGCTTATTCATATATTCGTTAACTAGCTCAAGCTGATTTATTCCTTTTATCATGTGGATACCCTCTTTTAATTCATAATTTTCTTTTATAGAAAGATGAAATTCACTGTAGGCAAATTGTTCAAAGACTAGTTGATATACACCCTGACCGCCTGCGACAGCAATTTTCTTTGGATAGGGTTTATACTTTAGTAATATTTGATTCATTGGGATATCGTTTGGATTAAAAAAACAAAGATCTTCCCTCATATCATATCCATTAATTTGATTAGTTGGTATCAACCTATTTCGCTTATTTTCGGGGAATTTTTTATAACTAGTCCTACCAATCATTACCAAATCTGAATAGTAAAGATCCTCCTGAAATAATTTCCAATCAGAATCAGATCTCAAGTCAGGTGGCATTGATCCAACAGCATCTGCTATAAAGCAATCTCTTGATATAATTGCATGCCCAATGACGGTTATTTTTTTATTATTTTTTTTCAATTGATTTAATTGATAGTTCCGTAAGCTGAGATGGTTCAACTCTCGATGGAGCGCCCATTAAAAG
>CACPAS010000012.1 GCA_902632055.1 uncultured OCS116 cluster bacterium
ACTTGAATATATCAAATTTCCCCTCGGTGATCTGACGAAGGCTGACACGAGGAAAATTGCAAAAGAACTTGATTTGGTAACATCAGATAAACCAGAAAGTCAAGATATCTGCTTTGTACAGAGTGGTAACTATGTAAATTTAATTAATACACTTAAGCCGAAGTCAAATGTAAAAGGTAACTTGATTGACACAACCGGGAATGTCGTTGGTGAGCATGCTGGTATTATGAACTTCACAATCGGACAACGACGTGGCATTGGATATATAAATGGTGAACCAAATTATGTAATTGATATCGATCATGAAAGAAATAATGTTACAATTGGTCCAAAAGAAGCTCTTGCAATCAATCAAATTTCCCTGAAAAATCTTAACTGGCTCGGACCTAAAAATGGCATGAATGATAAGGAAGAAATACCGGTCTTTGTTAAAATTAGGTCAACATCTGAGCCGGTACCAGCTATTATCATTAAAAATGAAGATAAAGCTAAAGTATTATTTAGAAATCCTGAATATGGTGTTGCACCAGGACAGGCATGTGTCATTTATGAGTCGCAGAAAACAATGGCAAGAGTGCTCGGTGGGGGATGGATAATCAAGGATCAGACTCAGAATTTAAATTAATAAACTTATATACAATTATACTGTAATGAAGTATTAATTTAGAAGATTTTTCTAACTATGATGGCGGAGTAGCTCAGTTGGTTAGAGCAGAGGAATCATAATCCTTGTGTCGGGGGTTCAAGTCCCTCCTCCGCTACCAACATTATTATTTAACAAAATGTATTCGATTGTAAAAGATTTTCTTGAGATAAAAAACGTCAAGCCACTATCTGTTGTCAGTGCAGGACATGGAGTGACACACTGGGTGAATGGTATATTTATTGTCTTATTACCATTTATTGCACAAGATCTATCTCTTAACTACACAACTGCGGGTAGTATGGTCACTATCTTTTTTATTGCCGCTGTTACCGTAACAATTATAAGCGGCCCCGTTATTGATATTTCAAAAAAATACATACTAGCGCAATTTTTGTGCTTGATGTCAGGTGCTCTGGCGCTTTTATTAATGAGTAGTGCATCCACAACATTAATGGTGGCAATCTCAGCAGTTTTTGTTGGTATTTGTGTCAGCGGTTGGCACACGCCCTCAATACCATATTTATCTCTTTTGTATAGGAAAAATAGAGGCCTAGCCCTATCAATACACACAGTCGGGGCAAGTCTTGGTGATGGGATTGCGCCTCCAATAGCAGGGCTAATTATGCTGGTTCTCTCGTGGCAACAAACTTCATTATTGCTGTCCATTCCAGTCGCTTTAATGGGATTTTATATTTTGAGGTCACTGCCTCAAATAAGTTCTGATGAGGACTCCGAAGATAGCTCTTCGAACAAGTATAACTACTGGGAAGGACTCAAAGGTCTTCTTGCGAATAAAGATATGTTAATACTGTGTGTACTTGCTGGATTATGGTCAATGACACAAAATGGACTTGTCGTTTTCATTCCTCTGTATTTAGTAGGTGAAATGCAATCCGGTCCGGTGCTGGTTGGATTTGCATTATTCTCGATACAAGCAGGTGCCGTTTTTGGAGGACCAATTATTGGTACATTATCTGATCGGGTGGGAAGAAGACCAGTTGTTATTTATTCATTAATCATTTCTGCAATAATATTAATAATTATACCCCAAATTGAAAACGTTTATTTATTCATATTAATGGCTTCTTTTGCTGGTTGTTCTCTCTACTCAATACGACCAGTAATCCATAGTTGGACTATGGATATATCGGCAGGTCAAACATCAGGGAGTGCGATCAGTATGCTATTTACGGCTCAAGCGGCCCTTACTGGTTTGATACCAATAATTGGAGGTTTAACAGCAGATATATTTGGGTTAAAATTGGTTTTTGTATTATTAACACTTACAAGTATTTTAGCGTTGATGTTGTCATTCATAATGCCAAAGAGAACAATTTAATTTTAGATAACGATGATTAATGAAACCAAAAATAAACTAGCAAATAATGAACTTACCCTTGGGGTTGGAATTGTACAGTCAAGAGTTGTTGAAGTTGTGCCATTAATGAAAACTGCAGGGTTTGACTGGCTTTTTCTTGATCTGGAGCATGGAGCATTGACTATTGATACGGTTTCGCAAATGTCTGCGATGGCACTAAAAACAGGTTTGACACCAATAGTAAGAATACCAATTAATGGATATACAATGGTCTCGAGGATACTTGATAACGGTGCGATGGGTATTGTATTACCACATGTTGAAACACCAGAAGAGGCTGCGAAATTAGTTGATACAGCAAAATTTCAGCCAGAAGGTTCACGTGGTGTTGGCGGGGGCATCGTTCACTATGATTATCGTAATGTTGATCTATCAGAGGCAACGAGACAGTTAAACTTTGAAACCTTACTCATTGCTATGGTTGAAACACCAGCTGCGATTGAGTCGATTGATGAAATAGCATCCGTCGATGGAATTGACGTCATAATGATCGGTACAAATGATCTTGCAATGGCTAGTGGCTGTCCGCAGGACTTTGGTAATCCGAAAATACAAAAATTTTATGAAAAAACTGCATTGGCTTGTAAAAAATATAATAAATGGCTTGGCTCTGGCGGCGTGAAAGATGAAAAAGCGGCAAAGAATTATATAGAAATGGGAGCTAATTTCTTTCTTGCTGGGCAGGATATTAGTTTCTTGCTATCTGCATCAAAAGATAGAGTTGACCGGCTCAGAAGCTAAAATAATGGACATTGTAAAAAATATTTTAAAACCACAAATGCCATCAATTCTTGTTGGTGCCGGTCATGGTGGCACGCATTGGGTTAATGCAGCAATATATATCCTATTACCATATATTATTTTAGATCTCGGTCTAAGCTATACACAGGCAGGTCTAATTATGACTGTATTCCACTTCTCTACTTTTTTTGCAAATGCAATAAGTGGGCCATTAGTGGATTTACGTGGAAATGAAAAATATACAAATTTCCAAGCATATTCACTCTTGATTGGCGGGTTTGCAATGGTGCTTATGAGTATGTCTACAACGATATATATGCTGTTCATCAGCGTCGCGATGATAGGAATTTGTATTAGTCTTTGGCATCCTGCAGCTATTACATATTTATCTGTAAATTATCCAGAAAATAGAGGTTTTGTTCTATCAATCCACAGTATTGGCGCAAGCTTGGGTGATGCGTTATCTCCACTACTTGCAGCATTTTTTCTTACATATGTGACAATTAATGGTAGTAATTTATCCTGGAATACGACTTCAATACTTTTATCCTTACCGCTTTTTATATTGGTGCTAATAATTATTTTCTTTTTGAAGGATAAAAAAAATAGTAATGACGAAATCATTGGCGAGAAAGATAACAATTATTTTGCTGACTTAATACTTTTATTGAAAAATATTCAATTAATACCATTGTTTCTGGTGGCAGGGGTTAGGACTGTTACACAAAACGGTGTACTTATATTTATGCCTTTATATCTGGTCGCGAATGTAGGCGCTAGTGCCGCAGTTATTGGGGCCTCTCTGTTCGCAATGCAAATGGGTGGCTTAATTTCAGGTCCTATCGCCGGATACTTATCTGATAAACATGGAAGAAAAATTATTGCAATCTCCTCTCTCCTAGTTTCTGGAGTTTTGGTATCATTTTATCCGCTAATTAGCAGCAGTATATTTATTATATTACTATCAGCGTTAATTGGTTTTGCGATTTATGCTGGGCGACCAGTTGTACAAGGCTGGGCATTGGACATTGCTCCAGCTAAGACTTCCGGCAGTGTTATTAGTCTTTTATTCATGATGCAAGTTGGTTCAGCAGCACTTTTTGCAATGATTGCTGGTATTATTGCGGATAGATATGGTTTGGCAATAATCTTTTTTATCTTGTCTGCGGTATGCATCACTACATTGGCAATTGCTTCTATAATACCATCATCAAAAACAATAAAAAGCAGCTAGTATTTATATTGTACGTGTATCTAAGTCTACGATTTCAATTTTATAGCCGTCCGGATCCTCGATAAAAGCGATATGGGTTGTGCCGTGTTTTACTGGACCCGGTTTTCGTGGTATGTTAACTCCTGCATTCTCAAGCTTGTCACAAATATCATATATTCCTCTCACTCCAAGGGCAATATGCCCATACGCTGTTCCAATTTCATAGTCTTGGTCTTGATCCCAATTATATGTTAACTCTAAAACAGCATGCGTGTCTTCTGGTCCATAGCCAACGAAAACATTAGTGTATTTTGCCTCGGGGACCTCCCTTTTTCTAAGTAGCGTCATCCCCAAAAATTTAGTATAAAAATCTATTGATTTATCTAAATCTCTTACTCTTAGCATCGTATGTAACATTTGGAATTCTGTATTATTACCCATTTTTAGCGCCTCCAAAGAATAAAAAAATATTTTGATATCTTACTATTAATACATTAGCATTAAAATACTAATCATTTTTTGAATACAATAAAAGGGAAATAGTGATGGATAACGCAATATGGGCAATTTGGTATGATCTAGAGGATAGTAATGATCAAGAATACTTCGATTGGATGCACAATGATTACCTTCCCTTTATTCAATCCAAAACTGGTTGTTTGTGGGCAGCTCACTATAAAGCTGGGGCAAATGAAGGAAGTGGAATGAAAGCCATAAGAGATAATTTACCCAGAGCAATTGATGATATTGGGCAAGGATCCCAATATATACAGCTGATCGGAGCCGCATCCATTGCCACACTTACTGGAAATGAAAAGTTTGTAAATAATAGAGGTATTTCTCAACAAACCCAACTCAAAAAACGTAAAGGTATGCGCGAGTGTATATTTCAGGTTGTATCAAGAGTAGATGGCCCTGAAACTAATACAAAAACACCAGGAACAACACCTGGTCCTGTGATACAAATGGGAAGTTTTCGAACAAAAACTATCGATGACGAGTTTGATGTATGTTCATGGTATACACAACACAGGCTTCCAGCGATTGCAAGGCTTTCGGGATGTATTGCAGCCAGGACGATGCTTTGCGCTGCGGGATGGGCCAAATTCTCAGTTTTGTATGAGTTCACATCTCTTGAAGATCGAAGAAAGAATTTTGAAGAAAAGCATGAAGCAATGGGGTTAACTGATGATAAATGGACGCACAAGATACATAATTATACGGTTCATGCGCCAGGATCGCCATCAGTCGCTGAGAGATTGTGGCCTCCAATTTCATAATTAGGAGTTTAGGTGTATGTTTGATTATATAATTGTTGGGGGGGGATCAGCGGGTTCAGTCCTTGCCAACAGGCTAACCTCTAACTCAAAAAATAAAGTTTTATTATGTGAAGCTGGTCCTGACACTCCGCCAGGAAAGGTCCCGGAGCAAATTTTAGATACATATCCCGGTTATGCTTATCTTGACAAAAGATTTCATTGGACAGAGCTTAAAGTTAGTACTGAAGTTAAGTCTCATAATATGAAGGATGAAGATCAAATTCCACTTAGGAAATACGAACAAGCAAGGGTACTTGGAGGTGGCTCGTCTATAAATGGCTTAGTCGCGAATAGAGGCGCACCAAACGATTACAGCATCTGGGAGGAAAGGGGAGCAAAAGGTTGGTCTTGGGATGACGTACTCCCATATTTCAAAAAAGTAGAAAAGGACTCAGATTTTCAGGGTCCATTTCATGGCAATGACGGAAATATCCCTGTCAGCCGAATTTTTCCCGATATTTGGAATGGTCATGCTAAAGCATCAGCATCTGCATTTGAGGAGGCAGGTTTCAAATACCTTGAAGATCAAAATGGAAAGTTTGAGGATGGCTATTTTCCTGTAACAGGCTCATTTATTTACGAGAGAAGAGTTTCAGCAGCAATGGGCTATCTGACCCAAGGCATCCGAAATCGTAAAAACCTAAAAATAATGACTGACACATTTGTTAAAGAAATTCTTTTTGATGGAAAAAAATGTATTGGTGTAACGGTCAGAATTGAAGGAAAAGACAAGAAATTTTTTGCAAAAGAAATAATATTAAGTTCAGGCGCAATCCATTCTCCGGCCCATTTGATGAGGGCTGGAATAGGCCCTGCAATGCACCTCAAAGAAAAGGGCATAAATGTACTAAAGAATCTTGGCGGTGTTGGGCAAAGGTTAATGGATCACCCATCAATTAATATTGCCTCATTTATAAAACCTGAGGCACGAATTAATCAATATTCAAGACGACATCTTCTTGTGGGGATGCGTTATTCATCGGGACTTAAGAATATTCCAAAAGGAGACATGTATGTCGCGGTATGTTCAAAGACAGCTTGGCATTCAATTGGTGATCAATTAGCCGCATTTATTCTATTTGTAAATAGAACTTACTCTGAGACAGGGCAAGTAAGATTGAGCACCATAGATCCTTATGATGAGCCAATTGTTGAGTTTAATCTACTTTCCGACGAGAGAGATCTAAAGCGTCTAATAGAGGGCTTTCGGAAGATGGTTCTAATCCAACAAACTGAACCATTTCAGAGGATATCTAGAGAGGTCTTTGCTGCCGTCTATGGTGATAAGGTGAGGCAGGTTGGAAAAGTTAATCTACGGAATAAACTAATGACTATGATCTTCTCCAAAATGCTTGATGGACCGGATGCTTTGAGAAGGTATTTACTAAATAAATTTGTTATCGAAGCCCCTGAATTATCAATATTGATGTCAGAGGATGAAGTCCTCGCAGATTTTATTAAAAAATCAACTGTTGGTGTGTGGCATGCATCATGCACCTGCCGAATGGGCGCCAAAAATGATAAAATGGCCGTCACTGATAATGAAGGACGAGTACATGGAATCAGCGGTTTGAGGGTGGTTGACGCATCAATTTTTCCCATAGTACCCTGCGCAAACTTAAATTTCCCAACACTTATGACTGCGGAAAAAATTTCAGATAAGATACTAGCCTCAAATTAATTTATGATAGTTTTTTAGAGAGCCATTCAAAAGATGCTGCAGCCCAATGATCTTGATACTTGAACGCGCAATGTCCAGCATCTGGGTAAATACGAGCCTCTCTTCCATGAGGCGGTCCGTTTTCCAGCATATAGTAGATATTTCCAATAGGTGCCAGATGATCCTTTTTACCATTAATTAGAAGCATTGGCTGATTTATCTTATCAAGTATACCGAGACTGCTTAATGACCACTTATCAAATAACATCTGCTCCTTTTCAACTGTCCAAGGTGGAAAAGATGGAGGGTCACCTATCTGTCCAAAGACATGCTGGGCTCTATCATTCCGTGCTTTTACAAAATTTCTCATTTCTTCTTCTGTCATCTTGTAACCGAATGGATGCCCTGCATTTGCTACTATAGCTTTAACCATTTCAGGATAAGATCCTGCAAGTTGTACAACAGAATAGCCTCCTCTACTTATGCCAAAGGCACCTATCTTATTTTCATCAACTTCAGGTCTGCCTGCGAGGTAGTCGATAGCCGCCATCCAGGCTGACACTGACTCTGGTTCCCACGGAAATGGATTTTCTCCGGTGGCAGGCCCATCCATTACAAGCGATGCTAGATTATTATCAATGGCATGTTGTGAGGCCCAACCTCTATCCTCCTTAAACATATCAGCTCCACACATGATGAGAACGGCTGCAATTCTATCTGCTCCTTTCGGGCATCTATAATGGCACGTTATTTCCTTATCACCACAACGGACTTTAACAATTTCAACTTCGGGCTCTAGTAGCTCGCATGCTTTCCTGTAAACCCTTGCGCATTCAGCGCTTATTTTTTTCTTACTCTCGGTAATCTCGCCGGGATATCTTGCAATAGATAGGTAAGTTTTTGCTAGCATAAACTCATTATATGCTTCCTCATGTCTATTTTCCTTTATGAATCCGTCACCTTTTTTTTCATGTTTATTCGCAACTTCACTCCATATTGGAATCCAAGACTCTTCAGTCGTACTCTTGATCTTACTGACAGCGGTCACAAGTTCGTCTATGTCAGTCAACATAGGTATCCACCTCCTGTAGAAACCTCCATACTCAACAGCATACGGATTCTCTCCTGCGCTAAATTTAATTTGATCTCCCATTTACAAAGCCCTTTGTGTATATATAATTGAATATATATTTATTTAACAAAAAAATAAACTTACAAAATATACAGACACAGGGTATACATTTATTATGAAAGCAGCGGTAATTGGTCTAGGTTGGTGGGGTAAACAAATAATAAAGTGTCTCAGTGAGAGCAAAAAGATTGATATAACACACGCTTTTGATCCTCAGGTTAGTAAAGATGACCCAATTTTTTCTGAGTTCTCTGTTGACCCGAATTTAGATTTTGATGCAATAATAAACAGTCTATCTGTTGATGCCGTGATCCTAGCAACACCAAATCAGTTTCATGAAGAGCAAGTAATCTCTGCGGCGAACAAAGGAAAGCAGGTATTTTGTGAAAAACCAGTCGCCTTAAAATATGATAGCATCAAGAGAATGGCCTCCGCTTGCAAGAAAAATGGTATTATTCTTGGTGTAGGCCATGAGAGACGATGGGAACCCGCCATGGTCAAGCTCAGAGCTATGCTTGATGAAGGTATGCTTGGAGAAATCTTGCATATGGAGACAAATTTTAGTCACGACATCTTTATGAAACTAGATAAAGATAACTGGAGGTTGGACCCAGAATCTGCTCCAGCCGGTGGAATGACCGCACTGGGGATACATTTATCGGATTTTTTCGTGTCTTTCCTGGGTCCAGCAAAGACTGTTTATGCAAAAACTGGCTCAATAGTCTTGGAGCATCCAAAAAAAGATACATTATCAGTGAATATACGGTTCCAAAATAATGTCACTGCGTCACTCGCTGTCATGATATCGACTCCATTTTATGGTCGGTTTACTGTATTTGGCGAAAAAGGTTGGGTAGAAATAAGGGAAGTATCAAATGTTGATTTTGACGATCCCGCTGAGTTTATCTATTGCGATAAACATGGCAAAAGAGTGATTGAAGAGCACCCGGTTGTAAATACTGTTAAATTGAATTTCGAAGAATGGGCGGATGCGGTTGCAGGTCATTCGACATATCGTATTAATATAGATGAAGTAGTATCAAATGTTCAAATATTAGAATCTATAATTAATTCTGCTGAAAAAAATCAAATTATTAAAATAATCGATTAATTGATGAAATGATGTCCATCAAGAAATATGTAAATAATCTGTCCGATGAAGACCTAAAAAGACTATATAAAAAAATGCTCATGATCAGAAAATGTGAGGAGCATTTGGGAGAGGCCACAAAGAATGGAGCCTTTCCAGGCGCCGTTCATCTCTATATTGGGCAAGAAGCAATTGCCGTACCTTTATGTGATCAGTTGAACGACTCTGATTGGATATCGAGTACACATAGAGGTCATGGACATTTCATTGCGAAAGGTGGCGATATTAAGAAAATGATGGCTGAGATTTATGGAAAATCGACGGGGATATGTGGGGGTAAAGGTGGCTCTATGCATGTTGCTGATTTCAAGAAGGGAATAATTGGAGCAAATGGTGTTGTTGCAGGTGGTATGGGATTAGCCGTAGGTGCCGCCCTGGCGTCCAAAATGGATGGCAACGGAGCGGTTTCAATAATTTTTTTTGGGGATGGTGCAGCGAATCAAGGTGTTTTAATGGAAGCTATGAATATATCCTCATTGTGGAACTTACCAATGATATTCATGTGTGAAAACAACCAATATTCTGAGTTTACTCACACCTCGGAGGTAACATCTGGAAAGATTGTTGATAGGGCCAAACCTTTTGGCATTCCAAAATATGAAGTTGACGGAAATAACGCTGTTGATGTCTGGCAAGCAGCATATCAGGCAGTTCAAAGGGGGCGAAATGATGAGGGCCCATCATTTATTGAAGCGCATACATACAGGCAACGTGGGCATGTTGAATTTGAATATACATTTTTATCGCGGAACTACCGAGATCAGAGCGAGGTTGAGTCATGGAAAACAAATGACAAAGACCCAATATTGAGGCTTGAGTTATACTTTATTGAAGATAATAAATTTTCTAGAGATGATATTGAAAAAATTCATAAGGAGGTTCAGGACGAAGTTAACGATGCAGTAAAATTTGCGATTGAAAGTCCAGAGCCAGATATTGCCAGCGCCATGGAGCATATGTTAGAGGAATAAGTAATGTCCAAGCAAAGAATGATGCCAGCAATAAATCTGGCATTACAAGAAGAAATGAAAAGGGATAATAAAGTTATCCTATACGGAGAGGATGCCGGTATTTCACTTTTGGGACAGACAACAGGTCTTCAAGATAATTTTGGTAGAGAGAGGGTTAGAGACACGCCAATCTGTGAGAATATTATGACAGGTATGGCTGTTGGTGCAGCAGCAGCTGGATACCGACCAATTTGCCATCTTTTATATGGAAACTTTATATATACAGGGTTTGACTCAATCGCCAACCAAGCAGCAAAATTAAAGTATATGACAGCCGGTCAAGTGAAATTACCTATAGTTTATATGGCAGTTATCGGCGGCGGGAGGTCTGCAGCTGCACAACACTCAGATATACCTTATCCTGCTTTGATGAATTTAGGAGGTGTAAAGATTGTTGTTCCATCAAATTCTAGAACAGCCAAAGGCTTATTGAAGTCTGCGATCAGGGATGATAATCCAGTATTTTACCTAACAGCAGCGGGTGGTGGGCGACCAGAGGAAGTGCCAGATGATGATAACTATTTAATACCAATTGGGAAATCAGAGGTAATAAACCAGGGAGATGACGTTACAATCATATCAATTGGTCCAATGACATTAAAAGCAGTGCAAGCAACAAAAAAACTTAATGAAAAAGGTATAGGAGTTGACTTAATTGACCTTTTATCATTAGTGCCAATTGATGAGGACACAATCATAAGCTCATTAAAGAAAACAGGAAGAGTGATTATTGTTGATGAGGCTCGTGACACATGTAGTGCTGCAAGTCATATATCGGCTATACTATCCGATAAGGCATTCAAATATCTAAAATCACCTATAAAAAGAGTTACTGTAAAAGATATCGCAATCCCATACTCACCTATTTTAGAAAGCCACGTGATACCTGAGGTCGCCGATATTGTGAATTGTATTGAAAAGTTATTGGAGTCAAATTAGCCTATGGAAAGAATAGTTAAAATGCCAAGGATGGGCATGAATGTTGATGAGGGTACAATCGTTGAGTGGCATGTAAAAGAAGGTCAGAGTTTTTCAAAGGGCGATGCTTTATATTCCATCGAGACCGATAAGACAACTGCTGAGATAGAAGCACCGTGTGATGGTGTTTTAAATAAAATTCACGCCAATATTGGTGACGACATATCCGTTGGTGACCAGATATGCTCAATTAAAGAGACTTAATTATCAAAAATATTATTATTTATATCGATATATCCCAGCATGCAATGTAGGCCAAAAAATACCTTTATGTTTCATTATTTGGATACCTTCCGCATGGGTTTTCCAATTATTATTGCAAGGACATCAATTTTGATTATGGTTACGGTTGATGCAATAATGACTGGCTGGGCCGGTCCAGATCAACTTGCATACCTTGGAATTGGACTGGCTCCAGTGATTGCTCTTATGGTTATTTTTATTGGCGCACTTAACGCGGTTGTCGTACTTGCATCACAATCAATTGGAGCAAATGAAAGATATAAAGTTGGTACCATTTGGTACTCGGCAATGATCCATAGTATCTTATTTTCAATTATCTCTATCTTTATATCCTTTTTCTTTGAAGATTTTTTTCTAATAACGGGGCAAGAGCTCAACATTGCAGAGGAAGGCGCAAGAGTTTCTCTAGTGTTCGCATATGGAATTCCTGGGATGTTATTTTTTGTAACAACAAACCTTATTTTAGAAGCAATGGGTTACCAAAAAGCTGGGATGTATGTCATGATTTTTGTCAATATACTAAACGTGGTCTTCAATGGTATCTTCTTACTATCATGGGGCTCATTTTTTAGTGGAGGTGGTGCTTATGAAGCAATCGTAATCTCATCAATATTGAGATGGACAGCATTTTTTCTGACCTTAATTTATCTTGCTTACATATCTAAGAAGAATGGTGATGTATTTAAGATGAAAAAAAGCCTTTTAGAAATTAGTGAGAACATGTTTACTCTAAAAGCAAGTATATCTAAGAAATTTAGAAAAATAGCGCTTCCAATGGCATTGTTGCAAGGCGTTGAAGTAATAGCTTTTGCAGCGGTTGTATTTATTGCAGGATGGTTCGGATCAGCTGCACTTGCTGCGCACCATGCAACTTACACCGTTGTGAATTTAATATACATGAGTGCGATTGGAGTTGCTGGTGCTACCTCTATTAGGGTTGGTATTGCGGTTGGTCAGCAATCAGTTAGCGATACGAAAAGAGCAGGGCTAATGGGTATGCTAGTCGCTTTTTCAATCACGCTCCCAATATCTGTTTTTACGCTCATAAATCCTGATGTGATTGCGCGAGTTTTCTTTGATAACCCAGAGATGATTATGATGACTCAGGAGATAATATTTTTTGTTGGATTTTTATTTATTTTTGACACTTTGATGGCAGTTTCATTGGGGGCATTGAGAGGTACTGGAGATGTATGGGGGCCATTTATTATATTATCTGTCTGTTTCTGGATTTTTGGAATACCACTTTCATACGTCTTTGCTGTCACACTTGATTTTGGATTGATTGGATTATGGATTGGAATTGGTATTGGAATTATAAGTTCATTATTGATTCTCGCACCAAGATTTTATATAATTTCGTCATCTCCAATTCAAAGATTATAAGTTTGTCATTAATGAGATTTCCAATAATAGATAGTCATCATCACATATGGAAGCAATCAGACTTAGAGTGGCTCCAAGGTGAAATACAGCCAAGAATATTTGGAGATTACACTTCGATTAAAAAGGACTATCTTATCGATGACTTTATTGAAGATGTAGTAGATTTTGGAGTGGAGCAGTCAGTTTATATCCAATGCAATTGGCCAATCGATAAATATCACGAAGAAGCAAAGTTTGTTGATGACTCTTTCAATAATTCAGGGTGGCCGAACGCGTTTATTGGATATTGTAATTTACTAGATCCAAGTGCTCCCGAGATGCTGGATAAATTATTTGACTATCCCCTGACAAGGGGCATTAGAATGCAGCTTCATTGGCATGAACGTGAATTATATTCATTTGCATCTTCGCCAGATATTATGGAGGATCCAATATTTAATAATAATTTTGAGTACTTGGCTAAAAAAGACTCAATTTTTGAATTACAAGTTTTTCAAAGTCAATTGAGTCATACAAAAAATCTTTTGGAAAGGTTTCCCGAAACAACTTTTGTTCTTCAGCACGCCGGGATGCCGCATGACTTATCGAATAGTGGTTGGACTGAATGGAATACATTTATGGAAAGCCTTGCTGAATGTGAGAATCTTTTCATTAAACTTTCAGGATTGGGAACATTTATTAATAAAAATGATCCTGAACTTATATCAAACATTGTTCAGAAAGTTTTAGCAAACTATCCATCAGATAGGTGCTTGTTCGGATCGAATTTTCCGATTGAGAAAATCTGGTGTAGTTATGGTGATTTGATCAATGCGTTCCGAATGGCGACACGAAATATACCAATTAATGATCAGAAAAATATTTTTCATAATACAGCAAGTAAAGTTTACGGGATTTAGATCATCTTGCGCCGAAT
The DNA here is from genome assembly GCA_902632055.1 of uncultured OCS116 cluster bacterium. Taxonomy (GTDB): domain Bacteria; phylum Pseudomonadota; class Alphaproteobacteria; order Rhizobiales; family TMED25; genus TMED25. Next base: position 13,773 of record CACPAS010000012.1, read on the forward strand.
ATAATGACAGGGCGATCCTTGATTGGGTAATGAAGTAAAGCTGCAAGCAACCCAAGTAAAACAGAAAACCACCACATAATATTATAATCACCGGTTAAGTCAAAAATCCATCCTCCCATCCAAGAACTTATGAACCCGCCTAATTGATGGCTAAAAAATACAATTCCATACAGCATCGACATATATTTAGGTCCAAAAAAGGTTGCAACAAGACCACTTGTCAATGGGACGGTACCCAACCACAAGATACCGAGAACAAAGGTAAAAATTAATGTTGATATTACAGTGATCGGAGTAATTATATAGATTATAAATGCAATGGCTCTAAGAGAATACAAAGCTACAAGTACATCATTTTTTTTGTATTTATCACCTAAGCGCCCCGCTAATGCTACACCAAAGATATTAGCAAAGCCAATCAAAGCGAGTGAAGTTGTAGCCACATTACCCGGCAGTGACATATCTGAAATAAAAGCAGGCAGATGAGCAACAATGAAATTCACATGAAATCCACAAATGAAAAAACCACAAACTAGCAAGAGGAAGTTTTTTGATTTCAATGCATGACTTAATACCTCACTCAATCTCTCATCGGTGTCATTAGTCTGGTTATTTTGATTAGTTATCTTATCATTTGGTGCCAGTCCATAAACTAGAGGTAACATAACCAAGGAAATTGCGGCAAGCCCAAATAGAGCCCCTGACCAACCAAATGATTCTATGAAAGTGCCTGTGACCGGAACACCCAAGAACATCCCTATTGAACCACCCATCGTCGTCAAACCTAGGGCGGTACCTCTTTTTTCAGGTGGTGCAAATTTTCCAACAGCACCAAGAATTACTGTAAACCCCAATCCGGATAGCCCAGATCCCACAATTATTCCACCAAGCAGTAATTCCTGAGGAGTGGCTGAGTTTGACAAAATCAGAATACCACACGAATAAAATAATGCACCCACTATAGCAACTTTTTTTAAACCAAATTTATCAGCTAACGCCCCCGTAAATGGTGCTAGGGCTCCCCAAAGAAGATTCACAAGTCCAATTGAAAGAGCAAATGTCTCTCTTCCGATCTGCAGTGTTGTACTAATTGGCTCCAGAAAAAGCCCAAATGATTGCCTGATACCAACTGCAATAGCAAGAATTAGGCCGCCGCATATAATTTTAAGCTGTAAAGACGTTAATCCCTTAGTCATAAGTATTACTCATTAAAATTTGTGTTTCAAACTTTTTAGTTTGCATGATGTAGCTGCGACGATACACCTTCAGACGCCACTTGTCATTCACTTTGTCAATGTTATATTTTAAGAATGTTAGTTTGCCCCCGTCTGCCCGAGAGGTTGATGGAGCACCAAAGCAGGGGACATCAACATCTTTTAGAGATATTTTTTTTTGACTTTCAGTGTGCAAGTGACCGTGCAATATCAAATTTATATTAAAATCGTTAAGTATTTTAATCAATGAGTTCTTATTGAGCAGACCTTTAAAGTTTAGAAAACCGAATTCATGCAAAGGATGATGTAATAGTAATATTATGAAATAATTATCTTTTGACAATGAATGTAATATCTCCGTGATGGCGTTTAATTGTATTTCTGAAACACGCCCCCAAGACATTAATGGAGGGGATGTGACAGCAGTTGAAATTCCAACGATTGCAATATCATTTATTAATTTTAGATATGGAAAGAGCGATCCTTGTCTGTGGTCAGAGTTATCAGACGTATATCTTCGCAACATATACATTGAATCTTCATAATTACATTTTACGTAATTATCATGGTTCCCAGGTATAATCGATAGCTTCTCTTTCGGGAAGTAGCTCCCCAAGAAATCACTGGCCGACTCGAACTCACTGCGCAGTGACAAATTAACTATATCTCCTGTTAAAATTGTATGTCCGTCAGGATTTTTTAATATATCATGGAATATCATTTTAAGATTTTCAATGTCATGAATTTTTTTTCTGTTCGATGTATGATTAATGTAGCCAAACAATCTCTTATTCAGTAAATCACTAAAACTCGGCTGAACTGTTATTGGAAGATGGATGTCTGAAATGTGGGATATAATCATATTATACACATTTTATGAAAACTTCTTTTGATTCTATCTAAATAGATATTTTTGATGGTAATTTTCGGCTTCAAAGAAGGTCATATTTTCGTAAAGAATAGTCGAAATCGGATTGTTGTAGCGCTTTGATGCATTAAGAGTCTCAATAGCATTTTTAGCAATCTTGATGTATGGCTCATAATTCGAAAATATACAAGATCTGTATTGTGTACCAATGTCAACACCTTGTCTATTGATTTGAGTTGGATCATGAATATCCCAAAAGATATCTAGTAGCTTACTAAAATCAATTATATTTGGATCAAATTCAACTTTTACAACTTCAGCATGCCCCGTTTGACCTGAACAAACATCAGCGTAGGTTGGGTTTTCTGTGGTACCGCCTGCATAACCAACTTTTGTACTTAAAACCCCTTCTGTTCTGTGGAATATCATCTCTGGATGCCAGAAACACCCGGAACCGAGTAGAACAATATTTGCCTTATTTTTATCCACTTAATTACCTCTATTGTGTGGTTGAGCAAAATCGAACGTGGGTCCAGCTGCGACTACACCACTAGGATTTATTGTTTCATGACTACCATAGTAATGGAGCTTACTATATTCGTCATCGTAAGTATTGGAAATCCCTGGATATTGATACAACTCTCTCGCATAATTGAAAAGATTCTCATATTCTTTGATTTTTTTCTTATTGCATTTGAAGTGTCCATGATAAACACTATCGAATCTCAATAATGTTGGTAATAACCTCCAGTCAGACTCTGTTATCTCGTTACCGATTAAATACCTTTGCTGTGATAGTATACTATCTAGCTTATCCAAACCAAGAAAAAGTGTTTCTATCGCTTCATTATAAGCGTCTTGAGTTGTTGCGAAACCAGATCTATACACACCATTATTTATGTTTTGATAAATATAGTCATTCATATTATCTATGGAGGTTCTTTTATTTACGGGATAATAATCACCTGACTCTGCACCAATATCATCAAATTCTGAATTGAACATTCTAATTATATCCGCGGATTCGTTGTTAACTATGGATGAAGTTTTTTTGTCCCAAAGCAAGGGTACTGTTACTCTACCTGAGTAATTTTTATCCTCTTCTAAATATACTTCATACAGATATTTTTTGTTATTTATGCTATCTGCAATAACACCTTGACCATCATCGAATGTCCAGCCGTGCGAACGCATTATGGCATTTACGACAGAGATTGATATTATATCTTCTAATCCTTTTATAGCTCGATAAATAAGCGTTCTGTGAGCCCACGGACAAGCCCAAGATACATAGAGATGATATCTATCTTTTTCTGCCATAAAACCATCTCTGCCCGTTGGTCCTGCTGCTCCATCTTTTGTTATCCAATTTCTGTAAATTGATGGTTTTCGGACATAACGACCTTTTGTTTCCTTAGTATTATGCCATTGATCGATCCATTTACCATTTTCTAATCTGCCCATGAAGCCAAATCCTTATACAAAATAATTAGTTGTAGTATTTCTAGCATTTTTATTTTATTAATGCCAACAGAACGTTTTATTATACTGTGCTATTGAGAGCAATTTCAACATGAACATGAATGAGTCAATATTTATACGAAAAGAGCAGGAAATAGATAAAGAAGAAATAGATAGTCTATATCTCAGCTCCTTTGGACCAGGGCGTTACGCGAAGAGCGCTTTTCGCTATCGAGAAAAATATGATCACATACTCGATATTTCTCAGGTCCTTATTCACCAAAATACATTAATTGGCACAATTAGGTTTTGGAATATCTGTGTGAATAATGAAAATTCCCTGCTATTAGGGCCCATAGCGATGCATCGAGATTTTAGGGGGCAGGGTTATGGGATGGAGCTTCTTAAAAATAGCATAATGAACTGTAAAAATCATGGACATAATCTAATTATACTTGTTGGTGATTTATCTTACTATTCAAAAGTTGGTTTCAAAAGAATTGTGCCAAAGAAAATCTCATTTGAAGGTCCTGTAAATTTCGAACGCGTCTTGTATATTGAATTTAATAAAAGTATAATCGAGGATAGCCTAGAGATTAAAATTAATAAATTTATAGATTAAGAAGATTGCCAAAAACCAATAATAATTATCAAAATAAAGATCCACAGGCGAAGTTCCAAATTGATGGAGAATGCCGCTGGTTCTATGATGGGACTGAGATAAAAAGGCACGCAATGGTATGCCTATTCTCTCGATATTTAAAAAGGGATAGTGATGGTGCATATAATATTGTGACACCATATGAACGTGTTGCTGTAGGGGTTGAGCACGCGCCGTTTAAAGTGATAAATATTTGGATGAAGGGTAAGGGTAATTCGTGTAATTTTTTCGTTGAGACAAATGTGAATGATATCATAAAAATAGAGACAGAAGATCAGTTAAGTTATTTAGCGGATGAAAAAAATCAGGGAATTGTTCCATACATTAATATTAGAGAAAATATTACAGCTGTTTTTACTAGATCGTGCATGCTCGATTTAATAAACTACTGCGATTATCATGAAGTAAATGGCCTACAAACTTTTGGCTTTTGGAGCAACAGAACGTTATTTCCTGTTAACTTGATTGAAGATTCATAAACACAAAAAATATCTCCATGGACTACACGCAAAAATTAATAAAAAATATGCCACTCTTTAGCACCCAATCATCAATAAAGGAGGCTGAAGCAAAATATTACTCCGTAATAGATGGAATTGAATATAGAAATTCAGCGGTGCTGGTTCCTTTAATTCAGAGTCGTAATGGTATGGAGATTATCCTAACCGTTCGCTCCAATGATTTACCTTCACATGCTGGTCAAATATCTTTCCCAGGTGGAAAAGTGGATACTAAGGATAAGAGTCCAGTCGATACTGCATATAGAGAAGCTTTTGAAGAAATAGGCTTGTTAAAAGAGCAGGTTAAGAAGCAGGGATATCTTGACCTTACTACCACAGGGACGAATTACATGATATTACCGGTTGTTGGACTTGTAGATATAGATTTTGTTCCGCAAATAAATAGAAATGAGGTTGAACATTTAATATATCTACCAATGGAATTCATAGAAAATAAGAATAATTTAGAGTTTGTAGATAAGAAATTCAATGGAATAAGAAAATCATTTTATTTATATCAATACAAGGAGTATTCTATCTGGGGGGCAACAGCCCGTATATTAAAATCACTTTCTGAAAGGTTTTTTCAATAATGGCAAAATTAATAATATTACATTTACTAATTCTATCCATCCCCTTTATATTGATGAGCCTCTTTTATATAATTAGCGGACGTTCAAAAGCACTCAGAGATATTCCGGAAGTTTATGGTTATAAATTGCTAATATTAGGTTTATCAATTTCAATAATAATTTTTTATTTAAACCCAATACTATCGGGTGTATCAAGAGATAATAATTATACACCTCCTTACATTGAAGACGGAAAGATTGTTTCAGGTAATGTAAATGAGAATTAGAAGATATTTATGGGAAAAATCCTATCAATAGATAAATATAGCCGGAAAAAAATAGACCTAAGCAATTTATTAGATATCAATATTTGCCGGTTAAATGCCTTATTCACAGAAAATGGACTGAATTTACTCATAACTGGAGGAGCCGTAAGGGATCATATTTTGGGGAATAAACCAAATGATATTGATTTTACAACAGATGCAAACCCAGATGAAATTATCAGTAAGTTGAAAAACAATAGAGATTTTCTTGTTATAGATGATGCAAAAAAATACGGTTGTATCTCTTTCAAGAAAAATGAAAAAAAATATGAAGTCACAACCTTGAGGGAGGATGTTAATACGTTTGGTCGATCTGCTGATGTACGTTTTACGAAAGATCTCTACAAAGATGCAATGAGACGAGATTTTTTTTGTAATTCAATGTATCTCTCATTTGATGGTATGCTCTATGATCCATTAAATGCTTACCAGGACACTTTAGGTCGCAAAGTTTCATTTATCGGTGATACTTTTGATAGAATTCAAGAAGATCACCTAAGAATACTTAGATATATAAGATTTTCGTCCAAATTAGACTCCAAGAACATAATCCCTGAAGAATTAGAGGTTTGTATAAAAGAAAAGGCTTTGTTACTTCGAATATCAAAAGAGAGAATAAAAAGTGAGATTTTAAAGTTGATGCAATCAATAAAGTCACCTGAGATAATTTCAGCATTGTCTCTCAGAGAGTTTTTGGGTCTTTTTGATATCAAAATAAATAATTGTACTCATATCCCAAAGCTTGCATCAATAAAGAAAAGATTTGATAATTTTTTTCAAAATCCACTTTTTGAATTTACTCTTACACTGGATAATACTGTACCTTTTGATAATACATTAAATATGCTAAGAGAGCTTAGGTTTACAAATCATGAAATTAAGCAAATTAAAATATTCTCAGACTTACTTGAACAACGCACTGTCTCAGTTGTAGATAATATTGATGCCTATATTTATAAATACGGTAGGGAATTTACCGGATACGCCGTTATCATTTTTTGTTTGTTTGAGTCAAAAAAAATACAAAATAAATCCCTTTTGACGCTATTCAATAGTATAAGTGAAAAAGCAATACCAAATTTTCCTATTAAATCAGAAGATATTTTAGGACTAGGTGTTAAACCAGGAAAGGATGTGGGTCTAATTATAAAAAAGTTTGAGAAAGAATGGTTATCAAGTAATTGTCAGCTGACCAAAGATGAGCTTCTTGCAAAAATAAATCTCTGACTACCAACTTACTAAAGGGGGCAAGGAAGATAAAATTGAGTCAACATTGCCACCAGTCTTTAGGCCAAATAATGTTCCTTTGTCATACATCAAATTAAATTCTACATACCTACCCCTGAAATGCAACTGTTCTTCTTTTTCTTTTTTAGTCCATTTTTTTTCAATATTGTCTTCGATAATAATTTTATATGCTTCAATAAAATTATGGCCAACTTGTTTGAGAAAAGATAAATCTCTACTCGAATTTCTTGACTTATAATTATCGAAAAAGATACCGCCGGTTCCTCTACTCTCATTTCTGTGTTTTATATAGAAATAAGCATCGCAATTTTTCTTAAATTTATCATATTCATCTATTGATGAACCATCGCATGCAGATTTTAAATATTTTTGAAAGAGAACTGTATCTTTATCTTTTTCTGACCTTTTTATTTTTAGCATAGGAGTCAGGTCGGCGCCGCCTCCAAACCAATATTTATCTGTTGCAATCATTCTAAGGTTAAGGTGAGCAGAGGGTATATGAGGGCTTTGAGGATGAATAATGACTGAAATACCTGAAGCCCAAAAATCACAAACATCGCTTTTCTCATCGTTAAGCGCACCCGCTGGCAGCTCACCATATACAGTTGAAAAGTGCACCCCAGCTTTTTCAATAATTGATCCTCTTAGAATACTTGAGATACCACCGCCACCTTCATTTCTTACCCACCTATTAACTTGGAATTTTTCTTGTCTTTTTGATGACTTATTTTCATACTCTTCTAAATTTTTACAAATGTTATCACGTAGACTTATGAAAATTTTTTCTGCATCTTCCCTTATAGATTTTGTGTCATTTAGAGTTTTTTCATGAATTTTTTTTTTATATTTCATATCACATCAAGCTGAAATTTGTCTAATTGCTTCGCCCATTATAATAGCGCAAGAATTTGAAATATTAAATGATCTAATATTATTTTGCATTATTATTCTAATTCTGATATCTGAATTATCATGTACTGCGTCCGGTACACCAGAGCTCTCTCTTCCAAAAACTATCACGTCACTCGATTGATATTCAACATCAAGATAAGACCGGCTTGCTTTTGTTGTTGCTAACAGAATTCTTTTTGATTGAGATCTAGACCAAGAGTAGAACTTATCCCAAGAGGGATGCCTTACTAGTTCTAAGTATTCAGTATAATCCATTGCAACTCTTTTGAGTCTTTTATCATCAATCACAAATCCTGCTGGCTCAATTATGTGAAGGATGAACCCAAAGCATGCAGCTAGGCGAATAATTGAACCAGTATTTTGTGGAATATCAGGTTGATATAGTGCGACGGAAATTTTATTTTTCTGATTCTTCACATCTCATCCGTTTAAAAAATTATTAAATATTCTTATATATATAAATGAAGTTAGAGTTTTTATAATTTATAACAAAAAATCAATTAATAACGTGTATAAATATATAGCATTTTTTTTTAAATCAGTATAAATATATAGAGTAATTAAGAGGCCCAATTGTCAGATAAAGATCCAAAAGAACCATCGCGCAGAGATTTTATTTTTTTAGCTACAGGTGCTTTTGCTGCAGCGGGTGTAGTTGGTGTTGCGTGGCCTCTCGTTCATCAAATGAACCCCGATGCAACAGCTCTCGCACTTTCAAAGATTGAGGTTGATATAAGTCAGCTCGATAGGGGTCAAGCAATTACAGTAAAATGGAGAGGAAAACCCGTCTTTATAAGAAGAAGAACGGATGAGGAAATTCAGATGGCTTCACGAGTAGATGTAAATAGCTTACCTGATAAAAATGCTCGAAATTATAATTTAAGCTCTGACTCATCCGCAACGGATGAAAATAGATCGCTCGATGAGAGCAAAGAGTGGCTCGTAATGGTTGGGGTTTGCACACACCTAGGTTGTGTTCCCAAGGGTCAGTCTCTGGGTGATACCAAAGGTGACTTTGGGGGTTGGTATTGTCCATGTCATGGTTCTCATTATGATACTGCTGGTAGGATAAGGAAGGGGCCAGCGGCAAAAAATCTTGATATACCAATGGCAGAATTTATAAATCAAAACGTAATTAGAATAGGTTGATAATAAAATGAGTAAAGAGTCTACATATATACCAAAGTCAGGTTTATCAAAGTGGTTTGATCAAAGGTTGCCGCTACAAAGAATGATGCATGACAATATAAATGCCTTTCCAACGCCAAGAAATTTAAATTACTGGTACACTTTTGGAGGCATTTTAACTTTCTGTCTGGTTACACAAATAGTAACCGGAATTGTTCTCGCAATGCATTATACAGCAGATGCTAACCTAGCATTCGCATCTGTTGAACACATCATGCGGAATGTAAACTATGGATGGCTTATAAGATACATTCATGCTGTCGGTGCCTCAATGTTTTTCTTGGCTGTCTATGTGCATATATTTAGAGGATTGTATTACGGATCATATAAAGCACCCAGAGAAGTCCTATGGATCCTTGGAGTTGTTATCTACTTATTAATGGTTATTACAGCATTCATGGGATATGTACTCCCATGGGGACAGATGAGTTTCTGGGGAGCAACTGTTATAACAAATCTATTTTCTGTGATACCCGTTGTTGGCACAACAATAACGGAATGGTTGTGGGGTGGATTTGCCGTAGATAATGCAACACTTAAGAGATTTTTTAGTCTGCATTACCTGATGCCATTCATGATTTTTGGTGTTGTCATTCTTCATATTTGGTCATTGCATGTCACAGGTAATAATAATCCAGTAGGAGTTAGCGTAAAAGAGAAACAAGATACAGTTCCTTTTGCACCCTATTATACAGTAAAAGATGCATTCTCACTGGTTTGTTTCCTGATACTCTTTGCATGGTTCATTTTCTTCAATCCAAATATACTTGGGCACACGGATAATTATATTATGGCGGATCCACTGGTGACGCCTGCTCATATTGTGCCTGAATGGTATTTACTTCCATTCTATGCAATATTGAGAGCAATACCATCCAAGCTAGGTGGTGTTTTAGTTATGGGTGGGGCAATTGCAATTTTATTCATACTACCTTGGCTTGATACATCGAAAGTGAGGTCAGCAACTTTTAGACCTTTATATAAGCAGTTTTATTGGATATTTCTAGTTAATTGTATTGCTCTTGGGTATCTAGGATCACAGAACCCAGAAGGTCTATTTCTAGTAGCTTCACGAATATGCACCGCATACTACTTTATTCATTTTCTCTTAGTGCTACCAATCTTGGGTTTAGTTGAAAAGCCAAAGCCAATACCTGAGAGTATAACAAAGGCTGTTCTTGAAAAGATTGAAATCAAAAACATTAAAGAAAGAAGAGCGGAGGCTTAGCTCAAAGAATATGTCTAAATTATCTATTCATAAGTTGACGATCTGCGTAGTATTTCAAATACTATTTGTTTTCTTCATAACTGCTGAAGTCTTTGCTGCAGGAGAACAAAAAAGAGTGAAAAAGCACCATTGGTCCTTCGCTGGAATATTTGGTCATTATGATGATGCGCAACTACAAAGAGGTTTCCAAGTATACAGGGAAGTATGCTCCTCGTGCCATTCGATGAACTATGTTTATTACAGGAATTTGGCCGAGGAAGGCGGTCCAGGATTCACAGTAGAAGAAGTTAAGGTAATTGCGTCCGAAGACATGATAATGGATGGGCCAGATGAATATGGTGAGATGTTTGAAAGGCCAGGAAAACCTAGTGATATATTTGTATCACCATATGCCAATCAGAATGAAGCCCGTGCATCAAACGGTGGCGCCTATCCTCCAGATTTTAGTGTATTAGCAAAAGCAAGGAGTACACTCAGAGGGTTTCCTTGGTGGTTTATCGACCTATTTACTGGTTACCAAGAGCAGGGTGTGGATTACATTTATGCGCTACTTAACGGCTATAGTGAGCCACCAACAGAATTCAATCTGCAATCCGGTATGCATTATAATGAATACTATCCTGGCAAACAAATAGGCATGGGTCAGCCTCTTTATGATGAATCAGTAGAATATGCTGATGGAACCATTGCATCTGTTGAGCAAATGGCGGAAGATGTGTCTGCTTTCATGATGTGGGCAGCTGAGCCAAAGCTTGAAATGCGCAAAAGAATGGGTTTTAAAGTTGCTATATTTTTATTCGTCCTTGCTGGTTTACTATATTATTCAAAGAAGAAGATATGGGCGAGAATTGAACATTAGACCGATGTTTACTAATACATTAAAAAATAATATAAATTTTCTTGAAAAAAAAATACGAGCGATAAAAGACTATCCTAAAAAGGGTATTATTTATCAAGATATAACCCCCCTCTTGAGAGATCCGCTGGCCTTTTCACTTGCTATAGATCTGTGTTGCGAACAAGTAGACGTCGATGTTGATTTAATAGCAGCTATTGATGCAAGAGGTTTTATTTTAGGTTCAGGAATTGCTTACAAGACTGGTAAGGGAATTATACCAGTTCGTAAAATTAATAAACTACCGTATGAGGTAATAACCGAGAAATATTCACTTGAGTATGGGTATGATCAAATAGAATTACACACCGACTCAATTGAGAGTGGACAAAAAATTGTCTTAGTTGATGATGTTTTGGCAACAGGTGGAACAACAGAAGCTGCAATTAAATTAATTGATAGATTGGGAGGGCACATATCCGCGATTATTTTCCTGTTGGAACTTACAGATCTGAAAGGCCGTAAAAAGATAGCAAAATATGCAGACAATATCCACTCCTTGATTGAGCTTTAATTATTGCTCCTGAAGTGCATTATATCTCCATCTTGGACAATATATTCCTTGCCTTCCAACCTCATTTTACCAGCTTCCCTTGCTCCATTTTCACCATTATAGCTACAAAAATCTTCATATGATGTAGTTTCTGCCCTTATAAACCCTCTCTCAAAATCTGTATGAATAACGGATGCAGCTTTTGGTGCATATGTATTTTTTTTTATTGTCCAAGCTCGAGTTTCCTTTCGACCACTTGTAAAATAAGTTATAAGGTCAAGTATGTAATAGCCTGTTTTAATGACTTTATTGAGGCCCGTCTCATCAAGACCGATACTTTTTAGATATTCATCCTTCTCCAACTCATCAAGAATTGACAATTCCGACTCAGTTGATGCTGAGATTGTTATGCAATGGGAATTTGATTTTGCTGCATATTCATTAACTTTTTTAGAAAAAGTATTTCCTGATGCTGCATCAGACTCTTCCACGTTACATATATAGAAGATTGGCTTTGATGTGAGAAGATTTAACTCATTATATGTTTTCTGATGAATATCATCTACATTAAATTCCCTCGCCGGTTTGCCAGAGTCTAAAAAAACTATGACCTTGTCAATAAGCTCGTTAGTTAATTTCGCCAGCTCATCATTTCCCTTAATTTTTCTCTCTAATCCTTTTTTTCGATTTTCAAGGTTTTGTATATCAGCAAGGAGTAATTCGGTTTCAATCGATAGTATATCTGATATTGGATCTATTTTATTATTTACATGGGTGATATTATCATTTTCGAAGCATCTGACAACATGCGCTATTGCGTCTGTATCCCTTATATTTGATAAAAATTTATTACCAAGACCTTCTCCTTTTGATGCGCCCTCAACTAATCCTGCTATATCTACAAAATTCAATTTAGTTGGTATTGTATTAATTGAATTTGATATTTTACTCAAGTTTACAAGTCGTTCGTCAGGAACCGATACCTCGCCTATGTTAGGCTCTATAGTACAAAATGGATAATTGCTAGCTTCAGCATTCGCAGTCTGAGTGAGCGCATTAAATAAAGTTGATTTTCCAACGTTTGGTAATCCCACTATGCCACATTTAAAACCCATAATACGCTCTTACTTAAATAAACCTAAAATCTTTCTTATTGGATTATTCTCTTGATAATGGGCTTCTTCAAGCTCAAAATTTATGCCAAATTTCTCTCTCTTATTTAGTATTTCATTCATATTATGAGTTAAATAATTCAAAATTTGATTAAGATTATTTTTTTCATATCCTGTGAAGTTACCCATTACATGACCATTAACCCTCTCTTTTCTGCCTGGATGTCCGATACCAAGCCTGATCCGTATGTAGTTATTGTCAATATGATTTGTAATTGATTTTAGTCCGTTGTGACCTGCATTACCCCCACCAATTTTAATTCGAATTTTCCCAAATGGTATGTCAAGTTCATCATGTAAGACAAATATATTATTTGATTTTATTTTATAAAAATTTGCAATTTGAGAAACAGCTTCACCAGAATTATTCATGTATGTTTCGGGTTTTACAAGGATTACTCTGTTTTTATCTATTTGCACTTCACAAATAATAGAATTAAATTTCTTTTTAATTTTATAATCTTGTTGTGCCAAAATAATATTTTCGACTGCCATGTATCCGATATTATGGCGTGTGTTTTGATATTTTTTCCCTGGGTTTCCGAGGCCAACTATAAGTTGCATTACACTATTTATTTTTACTCTTGGCTATCTTCATTATCAGAGGTTTCTTGTGCATCACTCTCTTCTGCTTCCTCTGTTTCCTCAGCTTCCTCACTGATACCAGCTGGGGCCGCGATTGTAGCAATTGTAAAATCCCTGTCAGTGATCGTAGGTAATACATCTTCAGGCAGGCTCACTGCTGAAATATGAATTGAGTCACCGGTGTCTGCATCAGATAGATCTACCACAATATTTTCGGGTATTGCATCGGCTGGGCATGATAATTCAACATTATATCGAACAACATTAAGTACACCGCCTTTTTTAATTCCCGGGCAAACATCATCATTTATAAAAGATACGGGGACTTCTACGACAACCTTTGCTTCTTTTGAAAGCAAGAGAAAGTCAACATGAAGCGGTATATCTTTCACTGGATGAAGTTGTACATCTTTTGGTATCACACGTGTTTTCTTTCCATCCAAATTTAGATCATACAATGTTGATAGAAATCTGCCGGTTTGGAAGTGTTTAACAAGTACTTTTGTTTCAATTGTAATGTTTATTGGATCAATACCAGTACCATAAAGTATACCTGGAGTATTGCCGTCTCTTCTGATAGCGCGAGAGCCCCCCGTACCAATCTGATTTCTCACTTTAACATCGATTTTTTGTATTTCGGCCATTTTTATCTAAATATCTATCTATGAGTTTGTTATAAGGTCTATGATTATTATCTATAAATAATTTTTAAACAAAAAGAAAGATTTTTTATTTATTAAATGAAGAGGCTTGAAACAGACTCTTCATTTGACGTTCTCATTATTGCATCACCTAGTAGCTTTGCAACAGAAATTATTTTGATTTTTTGAGATCCATTACCGATACTTTCGTTGAATATGGTATCGCTTACAACAAGATTTTTAAGATCTGAGATATTTATTCTTTCTATTGCTTCACCTGATAAAACGCCATGCGTAATATAGGCACTAACTTCCTTTGCGCCAGACTCCAATAATTTGCTGGCAGCATTACATAGTGTTCCACCTGAGTCTATAATATCATCAACGAGAATGCAGGACCTACCGCTAACATCCCCTATAATATTCATTACTTCTGACTGACCAGGTTTATCTCTTCTTTTATCAACAATTGCCAATGGCGCACCACCTATTCTTTCGGCAATCAGACGCGCCCTTACAACACCACCAACATCTGGAGAGACAACTGTAATTTTATCGATATCAAGCGTGTCTTTGATGTTTGCAACAATGACAGGAGCAGCCGACAAGTTATCTGTTGGTATATCAAAGAAACCTTGTATTTGACCTGCATGAAGATCAATAGTTAAAACTCTATCAGCACCTGCATTTGTAATAAGGTTTGCAACTAGTTTGGCTGAGATCGGAGTTCTACCTGATGTTCTTCTATCTTGACGTGCATATCCATAGTAAGGTATTACTGCCGTAATTCTCCTTGCTGAAGACCTTTTTAGGGCATCAATTAGTATTAACAATTCCATTAGGTGGTCATTAGCAGGATATGACGTTGATTGTATTATAAAAACATCCTCACCTCTTACGTTCTCAAGAACTTCGACGAATACTTCCATATCAGCAAACCTTCGAACGTTGCATTTAGTTAGGGGTATTTTGATATAATTTGCAATATCATTAGCTAGACTCAAATTTGAGTTTCCAGCAACGATTTTTATGTTTTGATCTTGTTTTTTCATACTAAAAGTAGAGTTATCTGCTCTTACAATATCACGTTATTATAATAAGTAAATATTAAGGTCCTTTTATAGAAAACATTTATTTTTTTAGAGTAATTGCATTTGCCTGTCTTCCATAATCGATTTCTTTATCATGTAGCGATCTTCTGAAAGAAAAAAATTCGTCACTATTTTTGTAAGTGCATTTTTTGATATTGTCAATTTCAGTGACGCCGTAATTTTTAATTTTATTTATGCAATATTGTGGTAAATCAAAATAGTATTTTTGATTTTTTTGGATAAAGAATTTTCTATTATTGTCATCATCGATAATAAAATTCTTAAAAAATTCAATTCCAACTTCATATGAGTCTTGTTGTATGCATGGACCTATTATTATTGATATATTCTCTATTTTTCCTCCTAATTTCTGAACTTGCATTATTGTATTTTCAATAATATTATTTTTTGCCCCTTTCCATCCTGCATGAATTGCGCCGATAATATTTTCATTTTTCTCATGAAGTAATAGGGGAACACAATCTGCTGTTAAAATACATAGAATTAATTTTTCACTTTTTGTAACTATTGCATCTGCTTTGATATTTTTGTATTGTTTCTCATCAACTATTTCGCATATATTTGTGTGTTTTTGTATAGGTATGATAAGATTTCCATCTTCTTTACCGAGTTCTTCTATGACTTTCATTCTATTTTTATGAGTATTAATTTTTGAGTCGTCCGATCTTCTACTGCAATTTAGACTCTCATAAATACCTTTAGAGTAGCCTCCATTACGTGTAAAGAAACCATAGCTACAGCCACTAAGATAATTTTTTTTTGATTTTATATGGTTTTTTTTCATTTCATTCCTTCGGGAACTGATGATCTATTATTTGAAAAGTACAGGACCTTAAATAATTCACCCATTTTATCCGGATCAATCAAATGATGATACTGTCTATCAAGTATATTTTTATTTTCATCACTCGCGTGCGATTTTAAGATTTTATATCTCTCATAGATACCTAGATTTAACAGGAATTCACATTGATTAATTGGACCAAATGAATTTATATTCATATTTCTTCCAATTTCTATGTATCTTTTCATATCGACTAAGCAAGTTAAGTCAGTATCACCCGGTTGATAGAAAATAGATCTTTTCTTATGTGCTGAGATAGCTTGCAATGTGTCACCTACGCCGCCATTCATTTTAGCGTAATCAATTATTAAGAGGCCGCCATTTTCTGATATATTTTTAAAAATTATTTTCAATATATTATCTTGTTTTGGAGAGATTTCATAAATGGTATTATTTTTGAACAAATAAGAAACTGAGTCTAAATCAGCTAGGTTCATACTATTTTTATCAATAAAAGAATAGGTAAGTTGACCAATATCATTAATATCAATAGCCCTTTCTTTCCAATTCTTGCCTTTGCGTATGAATTGTTTTATTGGAATTGCATCGAAAAATTCGTTTGCAATGAAGAAGTTTATACCATCAGGTAATGTTTCGAGGCTGTTAATTCTACTGTAATCACAATCTATATTTCTTGATTGCTCTTTAGCAAGAGTCTTACTTGTTTCATACAAGCAAATTTTCATTGAATTATAAAAATCAGGAAATTTTTTTGAAACTCTCTGAATATCATCCATCATATAGCCATTTCCTGGACCTAATTCTATTAAATTAATTTTTTTCTTTCCAATATTTTCCCATGCGCTGATAAGCCAGAGCGCAATCATTTCGCCAAACATCTGACTGACTTCCGGCGCAGTAATAAAATCTCCATCAGCTCCAATTGGCTTCTTGTATTTATAGTAGCCATCTTCTTCATCTTGAAGGCACATTGACATATATTCCTCGACAGTCATTGGTCCATCTTGAAGGATTTTTTTCTTAATTTTTTCTTCTAGATTTCTAAATTCTTTTTCCATTTTCTCTCTTTAATAATATTATTCCTAGAATAAGCATAGGAAGAGAAATAATCATTCCAGTTGTAACCTGATCGAAAATATATCCGATTTGTTCATCTGGCACTCTATATATTTCACATATTATCCTGAAGAGTCCATAAAAAATAAGGAAAACGGCTGACGCCTTACCTGGCGTCTTAAGAATTAGATATTTCTTACAAGCGAATAATAATATTAAAAATAAAATCAAACCTTCGAGTATGGCCTCATATATTTGAGATGGATGCCTAGAAATAGCTTCTCCTGTGGGATATATAACAGACCATGGAAGATCAGATGGTTTACCAATTAATTCATGATTTATAAAATTTGATACTCTCCCGAAGAATATTCCTATTGGAGCTGAAATTGCTAACAGGTCCATCAAAGACAAGAAGTTTAGGTTATTTCTTTTTGAAAATAATAGTATTGATAGAATTACACCCACTAGTCCACCATGAAAAGACATACCGCCATTCCAAATTTTATATGTTTCATCAAGATTTTTCAAAAAATATGAAAGATCATAAATTAATATATACCCAATACGACCGCCAAGTATTATGCCAAAAATAATCCATGGAAGCAGATTGCTGATCGTTTCAGTGCCAACAAATTTATCTCCAGATTTATCACGAACAAATCTTGAAGATGCATATATCCAGCCGAGCAATAGCCCCATGCCATAAGACAAGCCATACCAATGAATATTAACTGGACCAATTTGAATAGCCACGGGGTCAATGAGAGGTACAAGCATTCCAATCACATACATTAATAATATTTAACTTTAATTTTCAATTTTAATATACCATAATTAACTAATAAAATATTTATAACAATTAATGGAGAAACTATGAGTGATTCGAGCTCAAAGTTATTAAGTAAATTAACAGAGATACTGTCCGAAACAGCTGGAGCTGCAAGCGGGATAAAAAAGGAAATTGAAGTAATAGTAAAAACTCAAGTTGAGAAAATACTGAATGATTTTGAAGTTGTTCAGCGCGATGAATTTGATCTGTTAAAAGAAATGCTTATTAAGGAAAGCGAAAGAGCCACTGCTCTTGAAAAAAGATTGGATCAACTGGAAAAGAAATCAAAGAAAAGCAAATCCAAAAGTAGTGGATAACTTAAGAAATTGATCAAGATAAAACCATAACCCTCGCAAGCGTAAATAAAAAATTAATCATTTAGCTTAAAATGGTAAATGTAAAAATTTACTTTTTTGTGTAATGGAAAATTTATTATTTTTAAATAAGAAAAAACATCCTCTTGATGTGATTGAAGAAATTATAGACCTACAAAGCTACACATTTAGTAGGTCCTTTCGAGATGAGTTGGACTTGTGGATATCAAGCAAAAGCTCAAATTTTCGCATAAATTTTAACTGGAATAGCAAATTAGAGGGTATCCACATCATTGTTTTTTTTGAAACAAAGATCCCCGAGTATCGTCAAGGTGAGGTATTTAAATTAACAATAAGAATCAATCAATTAATTTGGTTAGGTCATTTTGATATTTGGGGTGATGAACTAGTGCCAGTATTTAGATATAATTTATTACTATCTGGAGGTTTATTACCGACTAATGCTCAATTCAATTCTTTACTAGGGCATATTCTGGATACTTGTGAAAAATTTTTTCCCTCATACCAATATGTAATTTGGGGGGGAAATAATGCAGAGGAAGCAATAAAAAATTCAATATTTACAACTGTAGGGGAATCTTGAGTTTACAAACAATAAAAAAATTAACACTTATTGGATTTGGTCGGATGGGTAAATCTATGGTACGTGGTTGGTTAGACGGCGGTTTATCTAGTAATGCGATTCAGATTATTGATCCCAATATTAGTAGTACTGATAAATTCATAACTGAGAATAATCTTAGTATGAATTCTCTAGAAAAAATTGATTTAAGCCAAGGAATGATAGTTCTTGCCGTAAAACCTCAAGTTTTAGAGAGTATACTAAGTTCGATTAAGGAGAAGGTAACATTAGAGTCAATAATCATATCGATTGTTGCAGGTTACCCAATAGAAGACATAAGGAGTTACATTGGAGTAGGTCCTAAATTAATTAGGACAATGCCAAATACTCCAGCTGCGATCGGAAAAGGTATGACGGCAATATTTTCTGACAGCGCCCTCGACCAGCATACTAGATTAGAAGCTGAGTCTCTTTTCGGTACAATTGGAAAGTATTGCTGGATAGAAAATGAAGATCATATGCATCTGATAACAGCTATATCTGGGAGTGGTCCGGCTTATTACTATTTACTGACAGAATGTCTAATAGAAATTGCTCTGAGCGGAGGTCTTGACATAGAGATTGCAAGGTTGCTTGTTGAACAAACCTTCACCGGATCCGCGGCATTGGCAGAGAAATTCCCAGATATTTCTCCAGCACAACAGCGCCAAAATGTTACCTCACCTGGTGGAACGACAGAAGCAGCATTGAAAATATTGATGGAAGATGATAAATTAAAAAAACTATTAGGTTTAGCTATTAATAGTGCAGCAGAGAGAAGTAAAAGCCTCTCAAAGTAATTTATCATTTTTGAGGTCAATTAATTGGCAAATTCAAATAAAGAGAAGATCATTATAGCTTTTTTAGATTTTTTAAAGAGAAATAGCTATAGCACAATCACAATTGAAAAAATTGCAAGAAAAGCAAAGGTCAAAAAAGAAGTAATTATGGCGGAGTTTATTGATGTTGACTCAATTGCAATGCAATATCTTAATGAAGTTGATATTGAAACACTGCATTTGGTGAAAGAAGACTCGGAACCCAATAATCCCAAAGACATTATGTTTAATATAATAATCAATAGACTAGAAATCTACGAAAGGGACCGCACATCGGTTATTAATTTATTAGGTAGTAAATCTGACTTTAGGATGAAATATATATCAACGATGCCAAGGTTAGTAAAAATCTTTGACGTTGTTTATAAAAATAAAAATAATGTGAGTGTAAAAAAATTATCTAGAGACATTGGGTTTTTATATATCTATAAGCAAGTATTACGTGAGTGGATGGCAAATAGAGAGGTATCGGAGCTTATGTCTTTAACTGATAAAAAACTAACAAGAGCGGGTGAAATATATAGCTATCTAAGCAAACCAGTTACTATTTTAGACGATCTATTATCTAAGTCCTTAAACTCTAGGAATAATAAGTAATTAAAAATAAAAATATATAGATTTTTTCTTCCAGAAAAGTTAACAATATTGTATATACTTCATATAAGTATTTCAAATATAGAGATGGTTTATGGGTCCACATTTTGATAATAGAGAAGGTTATATTTGGTTCAATGGTAATTTTGTAGATTGGGCAGATGTAAAGTTACATGTCTTAAGCCATGCTCTTCATTATGCAAGCTCTGTCTTTGAGGGAGAAAGAGTTTATAAGAAAAAAATATTTAAGCTCAAAGAGCATACTGAGCGGCTTTTCTACTCAGCAAAAACTATGGATATGGAAATACCTTTCACAGTGGAAGAAGTAAACGAAGCTTGTGACTCTACTGTCAAAAAAAATAATATTATTGATGGTTATGTAAGACCAATTGCTTGGAGAGGTGCAGAAATGATGGGTGTATCTGCGCAAAATACAAAAATCAATTTTGCAGTTGCTGTATGGGAATGGCCATCATACTTCGATCCGAAAGAAAGGCTAAAAGGTATTCGACTGTCTGTATCTAAGTGGAGAAGACCTTCACCTGAGACTATACCTTGTGATACCAAAGCCGCCGGCTTGTATATGATCTGCACTCTATCAAAGCATGATGCTGAAAGAAACGGATACGCAGACTCATTAATGTTAGATTATGAAGGTTTTGTTGCTGAGGCGACGGGAGCAAATGTTTTCTTCATAAAGAATAATGAAATTCACACGCCTAGCCCAGATTGTTTTTTAGATGGTATAACAAGGAGAACAGTGATAGAGCTCGCCAAGATCAGAGGCTTATCAATTATCGAAAGAAAGATATTACCAGATGAAATGGCTGACTTTACTGAATGTTTCTTGACGGGAACCGCTGTTGAAGTTACCCCTGTATCACAAATTGGTGAATATGATTTCACGCCTGGGCAGATCACAAAAGATTTAATGGAAGACTACACAAATCTCGTAAATAGATAGATCTTTTGTCTGATATTACTAAATTAAATATTTTCCCATTGTTGTAACTTCTTCAAGTCACTTTCATTTTGTTCAATCCATATCTCTTTATCCGAGTATATTTCTTTTTTCCAGAATGGCGCTAAGCTTTTCAGGAAATCCATTATGAACTCATTGGCGCTCATACAATCAGCTCGATGACGAGATCCGATAATTAATAAAACGATGTTATCGTTCGGCTTTAATAAACCATATCTGTGTATTATTCTAATTTTATCAAGAGTCCATCTAGAGCGTGCAATTTCCGCAACGTTTTTGATTTCTTTTTGAGCCATTTCAGGATAGCAATCAATCTGCATTTTCTTGAGGCCATTCTCTGGCCGAACCTTACCAATAAAAATTGAGATAGCCCCATAATTATATTTATTATGATTAAACCTATTCATCTCCCTAGTAAGATCAAAATCATCTTTTGTGATATTAATATGCATATTAACCGCCGGTCATTGGAGGAAAAAAGGCTACCTCATCAGTTTTTGATATCAATTCATTTTCATTCACTAGTACTTGATTCACTGCAAATTTGATATTTTTTCTTTTTTCGAAAGCTTTCTCGTATGCTTCATCAATTGAAGATAGATAGTCAATGAGCTGCCCCACTGTTTCTATTTTCGACGGTATTTCCAAACTTTCTTCGCGTTTATCAATAATTTCCGCTATCCATGCAAAATACTTAAGTTTCATTTTTTTCTTTAATACTTCTATGAACAGTTTTTATATATATCGCAAGCGATGTTAAACTTACTATTGCTGTGGTAAATATAAAAATATTGGTAAGATTTAATATTTGCGTATCTGAACTACGAGTGAGTGAAACCAAAAAAAGCAGAGCTAGTGAAATAAATTGTAATGTAGTTTTTAACTTAGATAGTCTAATTACATCTATCATAATTCCTAGATGTGCTGTTATTTCTCGCATCGTCATTACAATTATCTCTCGTGCTGTGATAATCAGTATCCCTATCGTGGTATATGCATTCAGCATATCAGAATTTATAAACATCATAAATGCCAATATAACCAATAACTTATCAGCAATTGGGTCTAGGATTTTTCCAAGTAGCGATGTCTGATTTAATTTTCTCGCGAGATATCCGTCAAGAAAATCAGATAGAGACGCCAGAATAAAAATTATAAAAGCCAATAATTG
>CACPAS010000013.1 GCA_902632055.1 uncultured OCS116 cluster bacterium
TTCTTAGATGGGATTGTTGATAATTATGATGACTGGGAAAAAGTTGATGACATATTGGATGTCTGGTTTGAGTCGGGTACAACTCACGCCTTTGTTCTTGAAAATAATCCCGAAACAACTTGGCCAGCTGACATGTACCTTGAAGGAAGTGATCAACACAGAGGATGGTTTCACTCATCTTTATTAGAGAGTAGCCTGACCAGAGGTCGCGCACCTTATAAATCTGTTTTAACTCACGGCTTTACAATGGATAAAGACGGAAGAAAGATGTCAAAGTCTCTTGGGAATGTGATATCTCCCCAAGATATAGTAAAAAAATATGGAGCAGACATACTAAGGCTTTGGGTAGCATCCACAGATTATACTGATGACCAACGAATTGGTGAAGAGATCTTAAAGTCAATAATTGAAGCTTACAGGAAGATTAGGAATACAATAAGATGGATGCTAGGTGTATTATCAAATTATGATCAGAGTTGGGTTTATGACTATGAGAATTTAGATGAATTAGAGAAATATATGTTGCATAGTTTGACAAAACTTCAAGAGGATGTGCGTGCTGCGTATGAAGCTTACGATTATAAGAGAGTGACAACATTGCTCGTGAATTATATTAACCTAGACCTGTCTGCCTTTTATTTCGACATTAGGAAGGACTCTCTCTATTGTGATCCTTACTCAAGTGAAAAAAGAAGATCATCTTTATATGTAATCAATATTATATTCAAAACGATTTCAAAATTATATGCACCAATCTTAAGCTTCACAATGGATGAGGTATGGAAAAATTATCCATTTGCTCAGGATAAATCGATTCACCTATCACGATTTGAGATGGTAAATAGTAAATGGAGTAATGAAAATATAAATGAAAAGTGGAACAATGTAAGAAAGTTACGCAAGACCGTAACTGCTGCTCTAGAAATAAAAAGGAGAGATAAAGAAATCGGGTCAAGCCTTGAAGCAGGCACTCAAATTTATCTGAATGATAAAGAAATAATAGCTTCCGTCACTGATATCGATCTGGCTGAAATTTGTATCACAAGTAGCTATGAATTGATTAATAAAAAGCCTGATAGTAAGTGTTTTGTTTTGGATGAGCAGCCTGAAATTGGCGTGATTGTTCGGATTGCAAGTGGTAAGAAATGTAAAAGGTCTTGGAAAGTCACCCAGGATGTCGGTTTGGACTCTGAATACCCAGAGTTATCCAAGAGAGATGCCGATGCAGTAAGGGAATTTCTGAGTATGAGCCAAAATTAGTATAGATGAATAAAAACATCTTTAGACTTTTGAGGGAATATAAAAAAGAGATCACTGTCTTTACTAGTTTATTTATTATAGATAGGCTTATAAAAGTTTATTTATTGCATTTTCTTCGAGAAAACCAATTAAATTCATACAGGCTAAATGACTTCTTTGAAGTGGTTCTTGTTTGGAATAAAGGCGTTAGTTATGGTCTTTTTCCACAAGATGGTTACATGGGACAATTGCTTATTGTATTGGTTTCATTAATTATTTGTGTTTGGATAGTAAAATTTATAATAAACTCCGATATTAGATATCGTAAGATAACATTAATCTTAATTATAGCAGGTGCAACTTCGAACATAATTGATAGGTTGATTTATGGAGCTGTAGCTGATTTTTTCCACTTTGAAATTGCCAGTTATAGTTGGTATGTCTTCAATATTGCGGATATGTATATAGTTAGTGGGCTAATAATATTGATCTATGCATTTATTTATCCTAACATTAAAAAAAGCCCTTAAACAAATAGTGTCTATCATGCGCACCTACAAATTAAATCGATATTTGCCGCTATTAATTATTTTTTTATTAACCGGGTGTGGTCCGTCATTGAAAGAATTTGTGTCAGCCTCGTCCACTGGGAATGCCTTACAGGCCGGCCCACCCGATGAGTTTTTAACCGTTACAAAAAAACCATTGGAAATGCCACCTGATTTCCTTTTGAGACCTCCTTCAGAAGATCAAATAGCCTTCATAGATGAGCAAAGAAATTTATCTGAGGAAGCAATCTTTGGAGAGAGTGAGGGTACAGAAATCTCTGACGGAGAAGTTTTCATTCTTGAGATGGCTGACGCTGATAACGCAAATCCTCAAATCAAAAAAGAATTATATAGTGAAGAAGGCGCTTATGCGAATGAAAGTCTTGCGGAGTATGTTCTGAGACTTAAAGAGGAGAATAGTCAAATTTTAGATGTGGAGGATGAAATTCGAAGATTAGAGAATGATAACATCATAAAAGATGAGATAAATATGGATAAATCGGATAATAAAATCAAAAAAGATAATGTTGTTGTTGAAAGTTTGAACATGAATCAATTTACTCTCCAAA
Organism: uncultured OCS116 cluster bacterium; assembly: GCA_902632055.1. GTDB lineage: Bacteria > Pseudomonadota > Alphaproteobacteria > Rhizobiales > TMED25 > TMED25. Next base: position 2,357 of record CACPAS010000013.1, read on the forward strand.
ATTTAACTGAGCCTGGGCAATCAGGTAATAACAAAAACATTAACTATGATCTCAGGATAGAAGATATTATTGATGTAGGTCCTATAGATAATAAACTTGCCGATGGAGATCCAGCTTCGGATCTAAAGGAAGATGTTAAAACCGAGGAAATTCCTCCTGTAGATAGAATGCCAACTGTCTTTAAGGGTCTACTTGGGGGATTAAGCAGTGGCTTTGGATTATTTTAACATACGAACGTTCGTTCGATAATCGAATGAAGGTGGGTAGATCAGAATTCGCTATTCTTCTTTTCAATAACTCAATTGAGAATTAGAAAAATTACCTGTGTTTTTCCATAGATCTTTTTTTCAATTAATTTAAAATTATCGTCTATTTTTAGCTCTTCCCGAATATCATCTTCAATCACTAAAATACCATCCGGTTTAAGAAGATCATTTCTCTTTATAAACTCTAGAATATTTTTTATGTATTTCTCTCTATATGGCGGATCCGCGAAGATTAAATCAAATTTTTTTTCAACGAAAAAGGGTCTTTTCCCTCTTATATCCATAATTATATGCTTCGAAAGATCGGATAACCCACAATTTTGAAGGTTTTTTTTGCAAATTAGATGTGAATGACGACTAATATCTAAAAAAAAACAAAATTCAGAACCTCGAGATAATGACTCAATGCCGAGTGAGCCTGATCCTGAAAATAGATCTAGTGTAGTACATCCTTCAAAATCAAAATTGATCACTCCATGCTGAAGTACATTAAATATTGCCATTTTTACTTTATCAGCAGTTGGCCTTATGTTCATGCTTCTTATGCTACTTAATTTTTTACCTTTTGCAGACCCAGATATGATACGCATTTTCTATCCTGTGAAACCTAATTTTTTTAATTTCATTGAAGCCTCTTTCTTGTTAAGTTCGATAAATTCACCTTTTTTTATCTGACCTAGTTCAAATGGCCCAAATTTAATTCTGATGAGTCTACTTATTTGAATATTTAAATATTCAAAGATTTTTCTTACTTCACGATTCTTACCCTCAGCAATTTCAATTGTCAGCCATGAATTAGATTGGCTATGCGAAATCAATTCTGCAGTAATGATATTGTATTTAACGCCATCAATAATCATTTCATTATTTATTTCACCAATCTTTTCTTTATTAATCATTCCTCTCACTTTAATCTTATATTTCCTTATTATTTTATTTTTTGGATGTTCCATATATCGGGAAAGATCTCCATTATTTGTAAACAGTAACAGACCTTCCGTATTCAAATCTAGTCTACCAATTGCGATTAAGTGATCTATTTTTGATGGAAGGAGATCAAATACCTCTCTTCTTTTTTGTGGATCTTTTGATGTTGTTATGTAGCCTTTCGGCTTGTTTAAAAGCCATATTCTTGTGATTTCAAAAGGTTTTATCTTTTTACCATCAATTGAGATTTTATCCCTTTGATTTGCGAATGTTGCGGGTGTGTCAATAGTTCTGCCATTCAACTCAACTTTTCCTTCAAAGATAAGTTTTTCGGCATCTCTGCGTGAATATGCACCAGCTTTCGAGATTAATTTTGCTATTCTTATATTTTTTGTGTCTTTATTGATATCACTTGGCATAGTACAATTATATGGTGTAATGAATTTATTTTATATCTTTTTATGAGAGACTTTTATGAGTTATATGGAGCTTGCTATTGAAGAGGCGATTAAAGCGAAGGTTGTGGGTGAGGTTCCCATCGGTGCATTGGTTGCACACAAGGATGGGGAAATAATTTCAAGAGCTTATAATTTAACTAAAACAACATATGATCCATCTGCGCATGCTGAGATCAATGCTCTGAGAATGGCTGCCAAAAAGGTAAAAAATAATATTCTGAAGGATTATGATTTGTATGTCACTCTCGAGCCTTGCCTGATGTGCACTGTTGCGATCTCAAACGCGCGTATCCGTAGGCTTTACTTTGGCGCGTACGCAAATCAGGTTAATGAATTTTCTTCAAATGAGTCATCGAGATACTTATCCTCTAGCGAATGTAATCATCGCCCTGAAATATACGGCGGTATTCTTGAAATACAAAATCAGGAGTTAATTAAATCATTCTTTCAATCCAAGAGATTTTAAGTGATTTTACTGAGCGCTCTCCAAGCTATGTCATTCCGATATATTTTACCTTTGTAGGATATTTTTTCAATCGCTGAATAGGCATGTCTTCTTGCTTCTTCTAATGTATCCGCCATTGAAGTAACATTCAGTACTCGACCCCCTGTTGCCGTCAATGCACCATTACTTATTGAAGTCCCAGCATGGAATATTTTCACATTTGGATCTTTTTCTGCTTCTTTTATGCCATGTATTTCTGCATTTGTGTTATATTGAGACGGATACCCATTATTGGCTAAGACAACTGTTATTGCTCTCTTTTTTTCCCACTCAAGATTATAGTTCTTTATATTTCCATTCATAGTTTCAATTAATAATTCTGTAAAGTCCGACTTCAAAAGCATTAATAACGCTTGGGTTTCAGGATCGCCAAATCTAATATTATACTCAATTAAGCTTGGTTCATTCTCTTTAACCATGAGACCTGCAAAAAGAATTCCCTTATATTCAATCCCTCTCTTTTTCAGACCATATATTGTTGGTTCTAAGATTTGCATCATAATCTTATTTTCGAGTTCAGAAGATAACATTGGTGGGGGGCAGTAGGCGCCCATACCACCAGTATTTGGGCCTTCATCTTTATCGAGTAGGCGTTTGTGGTCTTGGGCCCCTATGAGTGGAAGAATTTCTTTACCATCTGTAATTGCGAAGTAGCTCAGCTCTTCACCATACAAAAAATCTTCAATTAATACTGATTGTCCACTTCCAAATTTTCCGTCAAAGATATCTATTAATGAATTATTTGCATCTTTGATATTTTCACAGATTGCAACGCCTTTACCCGCTGCTAATCCGTCTGCTTTTATGACATATGGCGCCTCAAGTTTCTCTAAATATACGCTTGCTTCGGTTTGATTATTAAACCATTTTGCTTTACCAGTTGGAATATTATTTTCAAATGCAATTTCTTTGGTAAATTTTTTTGATGACTCCAGCTTTGATGCTTCCTGACTTGGTGCAAACACATCGATTTTGTCTCCTTTTAAGTAATCAGAAATACCTTCGCATATTGGGACCTCGGGTCCCACAATCACAAGATCAATATTATTATTTTTAGAAAAATTTTTAATCTCTCTAAAGTTAGATACGTCTATATCAATACACTCACAATATTCTCTTATACCCGGGTTGCCTGGTAGGGCAAATAACCGATTGTTATTCGGGCTTTTCGACAAGGCCATTGCGATAGCATGCTCTCTTCCGCCGCTGCCAATTATTAAGATATTCATTTACCCACAATTTTAGTTACGTCACATTAATTTTACTAATAATATTAGCGTAAAGAATTATAATGTTAATTCATAAATAATGGTTTTAAATGATTTTTGTTAATCAAAATATTCGTGAATATGGTGTTATTCAGCTCTCTCATGAGATAAAGAGAAGCCTCGAAGAAAACTTTGGTTACATAAGGTTGAGAGGAGAGGTATCAGGACTAAGTATAAGCAAGGCAGGACATGTATTTTTATCATTAAAAGAAAAAAATGACCTCATAGAGGCGGTTATTTGGCCTGATAAATTTCAAAAATTAGATATAAAGCCACAGGATGGTATGGAAGTAATTGTATCGGGGAAAATTACGACTTACTCAAAAGGTAGTAACTCAAAATATCAAATAATGATTGATAATGTCGAGGTTGCGGGTGAAGGGGCATTATTAGCTATTTATGAGAAACTAAAGAAAAGTCTCCAAGCTGAAGGACTATTTGATAGTTCAAGAAAAAAATTAATTCCAAAATATCCAAAAAATTTACTCATTTTAACCTCCATTAATGGAGCAGTAATTCGCGATATTTTAAGAATACACAAAGATCGTGGATATCCCATTAATATCAACATCATGGATGTATCGGTTCAAGGTCAAAATTGTCCGATAGAAATTAGTGAGGCAATAATTGGAGCTAATAAGATAACTAGATCTGCGAAAAGACCGGACGTTATACTTATTGCAAGAGGGGGTGGATCCCTTGAGGATTTATGGGGTTTTAATGATGAGTTCCTAGTCAGGGCAGTATGCTCATCGGATATTCCGGTCATTACCGCAATTGGTCACGAAACTGATACAAGTCTAATTGATCTCGCTTCAGACTATAGAGCCCCAACCCCTACTGCTGCTGCAGGAGAGTTATTTCCGGAAATTAGTGATGTTAAACGTCAGATTAATCAGGATATCGAAATACTTAACAAGTTTATTAAAGATAAGTCGGCTAATTTCAACCTCAGATACAACCTTATGGAGCAAAAATTGACCTCTTTTGGAACACAATATCAAAAAGAAAAACTGATCAATTTTGAGAGGTTAAGTTCCAAGCTATCAAAGCAAGTGCTTGTCAGTAATATCCAAAATAAGAAATTAAAACAAAATAATCTGAACGAGAAAATTCTGAGATTACTTGAGCGGAAACTCTATGATTATTTGAAAAAGCAGGAAATAATTAATTCAGAATTAATATCAAATATAAAAGGTACAATTCGAGATAAGTCTCTTAGATTGTCAACAAACAGTCGATTATTAGACAGTTTAAATTATAAAAAAACCCTAAATAGGGGCTACGCAATAATAAAAGATCAAAATAAATCAATTGTTGAAAGTGAAAAAGTTGCAAAACAGCATAAACTAGTAAATATTATGTTCTCGGATGGTGAAATTACTGTAAAAAATCAAAACCATAAATAAAAGAAGTGAGATGATTGAAAAAAACAAAAATATTGTAGATGATCAGCGGGCAAAGTTAAGATACTCAGACGGTGAGTTTGATGTATTAGTTGATGGGCAATACGTTGTGTGCGCAGAAACAGGAAATAGGATTAATATAAGTGATCTAAAATACTGGTCAGTTGAAAGACAGGAGCCATACGAGAGTGCAGAGGCAGCCTTAGCTAGTTACAAAAAAAATACTTAAATTAATTTACGGATTTTTGTGAAATATACCTTACCAGATCATCAGCATAATCTATTTTAATAGAGATATCTAAAACATCTACCAAATCACGAAGCTGTCTGTTCGGATCATTTACATTATTAAATCTAATGTAGTCTTTTGAGGTAGTCAATAAAGTGTATTTGTCATACTTCTGCGCAATTTCAAGTAAATGTCTCACATCATCTCTTCTGTATTGGTAGTGATTTGGATAGGTCAAATCTTGGATACTTTTTATGTTAATTTTTTTCAGTGTATTATAAAATTTTTCAGGCATACCAATTCCTGTAAATGTGACTCTCTCTGACCTATCATTATTTCTTGTTCGATATTCTGTTTTTGCTGAAATACAATGTTTTTTAAAATTTTTGATCTTTTTGATTATTCTTTCATCAGTTTTTTCTTCATCGATCAGAATTAATATATCAGCCATGTTCAGCGCAGAGTCAAATGAGCCTTGCAAATCACCAGCTGGAAACTGCCTTAGATTTATTTTTGGTATATTCCCGTCAATTACTAAAACATTTATTTTATTTTTGATTGATACATCCCTATACCCATCATCAGATACAATGAAGTCATATATATTATGTGCATTCGCAATCTCCAAGGCCGCCTTTCTTTTTTTTGATACAAATGTGTCACAAAACTTCGATAAGAGTAGGGGCTCATCTCCAACATCGATCGATGTATGGTTTTTATTTATGAGAACAGGATATTTAATTTTTCCCTTGTGACCCTTTGATATTGCTGATATTTTTTTATTTTGTTTTAACAGTATTTTTTGTACTGCGATTACAACCGGCGTCTTGCCTCCACCTCCAATTATAGGGCTACCGACACAAATTACAGGTGCTTTTGAGTAGTATGGTTTTTGTATTTTATAACCATACTTAGAAACAAAATTATAAATGAGTCCTATTGGAATCAATGCATATGTAAGAAGTGATATGTTATTCCAAAATTTAGGTCGTCTCACCGAATTTCTCCGAGTTCAGAATTTAGGATATTAAATATTTCATCCTCAACAATTGCTTTTTTCTTATTTATCATTGTATTAATATTTTGAAGGGTATCCTGTGTTTCATTTGGTTGCCCAATGAAATCCTCAATTTTTTTTATAAGTGCATTTGCGTTATTGGCTAAAAAAGAACATCTGAGTTTATCTAAAGATCCGTAAATATCATTAAAATTTTGAATATTTTTTCCATGCAATACAATGCAATTTTTTTGTATTGCTTCAATTGGATTATGACCACCAATATTATCAAAAGAGCCACCTATTATTGCTATCTTAGATAGTTCAAAATAAGTGCCCAAAATCCCAACTTCATTAACGATTAAGAAATTATTATTTGGTTTTAGCTCGTAATTTGGCAAGTATGACCAGCTATGGTCATGATCGTCGATGATGGAAATCATTTTATTGCATGTTTCCGGGTGTCTTGGCGCAAAAATACATACTGCATTCGGATGTTTTTCTAGGAGCTCTCTGTGCAAATCATAGAATAATTGAGTTTCATTTTCGTGCACGGATGCCGCAATATATACAAATTTATTGTTTAATTTATTTCTGAGATATTCATATTCCTTCATGTTTGTTCTTAGTGGAGTATTTGCATATTTTATATTCTCAGATAATATTATATTTGACTGACCTAGCAGCTTATATCTCTGATGGGTATCACTATCCTGACACGAAATCAATTTTGGTATGGAAAGTATTCTATCTGCTAATAATTTTATCTTATACCACCTTTTGAAGCTTCGGTCAGACATCCTCGCATTCATTAGATATAATGGTGTGCGTCTCCGATCAAGCTCTAGATAGTAATTAGGCCAGATCTCTGACTCCATGAAAATAGATAGGACTGGAGACCAATAATTTAAAAATCTTTTTACAAATTTTCTTACATCTAATGGCAAGAACTGATGAATAATTCTCTCATTTGCATTATCGTTTAAAATTTTCTCGGATGACAATGTTGCTGTGGTAAATAAAATACATATTTCCTTATCATGTTTCAAAATAATTTTAGCTACACTCAGTCCAGAGTAAGCCTCACCAATACTTACTGCATGTATCCATATGATTTTCTTATCAATATCGGGTTTTAATGGAAAATTTTGTGCGAGTTTTTGTGTAAAGCTTTTTTGAGTTTCCTTAGATCTAGCTCTACGTATTGACATGTAAATGTATGCAAAGATTAAAAATAAGTTTGTCAAAAAAACATAAATTGAGATCGCGAAATTTTGAAATATTTTTTTCATTTTTTTATAGACTAAGCGGATAATACTAATGCTGATACAACCAGAAAACCTATGTATTTATTTGCTGAGAAAAAACTAGCGCAAGATTGTGCTTTTCTTAAATCCAGTTTTTCGAGCAATACTATACCAAGCAATAATGCACAAAATAATACTATAAATGTTTTGTAGCTCGAATCAATCCATATCATTGCCATGAACATAAGTAGAAAACTCATGATATAAAAAGAAAATATCGCTATTTTTGGTTTCTTTTCAAACAGTACAGCTGTTGACTTAACCCCAATTTTTTTATCATCAATAATATCTTGGTAACCATAAACAGTATCATATCCAAGTGTCCAAAATATTGCAGAAAGATAAATTAGGAATGTAATTGGGCTCAAGCTTTCTGATACTGATGCCCAGCCCATAATCACACCCCAATTAAAAGTGATACCTAAAAAAAGCTGCGGCCAATGGGTAATTCTCTTCATAAATGGATAGGTAACAACCAGAAATGTCGATGCGAGCCCCATGAGTACTGTAATTGTGTTAAAGGAAATCAATATGCATAAACTTAAAAATAATAATACAAGGAGTAGTAATACTGCTTCAGAGAGTGACATTGTTTTATTTGCAAGGGGTCTATTTCTCGTGCGTTCAACTTGTGCGTCTATTTTGCGATCAATTATATCATTAAAAATGCAACCAGCAGATCTCATTAGAATTGAGCCAAGCAAGAAAAGTATTATAATTTTCAGCTCAATTATTTTGCCTGAGTATATTGATGATGAAATGATCCCGTACAGGCATGGAATAAACAGTAGGAGCCACCCAATTGGCCTATTGTTTCGCGTTATTGCAATGTAGCAAAGAATTCTTTTTTTAATACTTTTCAAAACAATATCTAGTATATTTTTTACTGTTAATTTATTAATCTATTTATAACAAAAATTTTGGGATTAGAATAATAAAATGCAATCAAAGCAATCAAGAAAAATAAGGCTCTATCAAAATTGTAAATTACAAAAAAATGTAGTTGTTAAAGTCATAGGTGATGATCATCATTACTTGAAAAATGTAATGAGAGTTGCTGTAAATGAAGAATTGCTGATATTTAATGGTATTGATGGTGAGTGGAGTTCAAGGGTTTTGGTTGTTAAAAAAGATTACATCGAAATAGAGGCGATCAGTTGCACAAGGTTTCAAATACATTATGATGAGATGCATTGTTATTTTTCTCCATTAAATGCTAATCGTCACAACTACATAATTGAAAAGCTGACTGAGCTTGGTATATCCACTTTCACACCGATTATAACAGAATTCTCAAATGTTCGAAAAGTGAGCCAAGATAAGTTGCATGCTAGAGCTAAAGAGGCCGCGGAGCAATGTGGATTGATGAGAATACCGATAATTAATAATGCTATTTCACTGGACGAATTACTCAATGATTGGTCTGATGACTCAATATTGGTCTTTTGTGATGAAAAATCTAATCCAAAAAATCCCATTAATGAATTGAGTAGGGCAAAAGAATTAAATATTTCCTTTTTGATTGGACCAGAGGGTGGGTTTTCTGATAAAGAGAGATACAATGTCTTAGAGTTACAAAATGTTATAAGGCTGTCTTTGGGGTCAAGAGTTCTTCGTGCTGATACCGCAGCAATAGTTGTTGCTTCATTCTTGCAAGTCACAAACGGACAACTTTTTAGTGAGATTAAATAACAATGCTATTGCAAAAGTATGATACATGAAAAATAATACAGAACAAAATTCACAAATCCCGACAGAATTGGATTTAGTTAATTATTTCCACTCGGGTTCAAAGTCACCCGAAGATTATAGTATCGGCACAGAAAACGAAAAATTTTTATTCCACAATGCGTCATTGAGTCCGCTTCAATACTCAGAAAGATCAGGCATAGTTGATGTTTTTGAGATACTTATTAATCAGTTTCAGTGGAGTCCTATATTTGATGGTGATAATATCATTGGTTTATCTGATGCTAAAAATGACAGAAATATTACTCTGGAGCCTGGTGGCCAAATAGAATTATCAGGAGCAAAATGCTCAAACTTACATCAAACCAACGAAGAATTTATTCGATATCATTCTCAAATTAGTTATATTTGTAATGAGCTTAATATCGGAGCTCTTGGTCTTGGATTTTGTCCAAACTGGGGCTTTAATGATATGGCTAAGGTTCCAAAGACAAGATATACAATTATGCGCAAATACATGCCAAAAGTTGGTAATCTTGGCTTGGATATGATGCATTGTTCCGCAACAACTCAGGTTAATCTCGATTATAGTGATGAAAATGATTATTCGAAAAAGTTTCGTGTTGCAATGGCCCTCCAACCACTCATATCGGTTATGTTTTTTAATAGCCCATTCCTAAATGGGAAACTGACAGGATTATTATCTAATAGGCTTCGAGTTTGGGCAGATACTGATAGTGATAGATGCGGCTATTTACCATTCGCTTTCGGCGATTCAAGTAAATTTGATGATTACGCTCAGTATGCTCTCGATGTACCTATGTACTTTATTTACAGAAATGGTAATTATGTTGTGCCGAACCATATCTCCTTCAGGAATTTCTTATCCAATGGCTTTATTGATAGCGACGGTGAAAAGTTTTCGGCAACGATGAATGATTGGGAGACTCATTTATCGACACTGTTTCCTCAGGTAAGACTGAAGAAATTTCTTGAAATGCGAGGTGCTGACTCTGGCAACCATAATTCAATTCTCAGCCTAGCAGCGATTTGGACGGGATTAATTTATAATATTCAAGTGCTTGACGAAGTACACAAAATGATCTCAAAATGGACATATTCAGATGTGTTGCATCTGGATGAGTGTTTAAACAAAGATGGTCTGAATGCGAGCTTCAAGGGCAATAACGTACTTGAGCTCCTCAAAGAGCTTGTATCTCTATCAAAGCAGGGTTTATCTGAGAGGAATGTTAGAAATGCGCATAATGATACAGAAGAGATTTATTTAGAGCCACTATTTGAGGTCCTTACAAAAAAAAGAACACCATCAGATGAGTTAATAAGTGAATTCGATCACGAATGGTCAAATAAAATAAATCCAATATATAATAAGCATTATTTATAGGGGGTAATTAAAATTAAAAAATATCAACCTTCTATTTGGTCTTTGGCTGCTGTAACTGGGCTTGCCCCTCTAACATTGAATCTAATTGTTCCATCGTTACCTGCTCTAGCAGATCATTTCGGAATAACTTATTCAAGTGCGCAAGTTGCTGTATCATCTTTCATAATATCAATGGCTATCGGTCAGATTTTTATCGGTCCAATTTCAGACGCTTACGGAAGAAGGTCGATATTGATGCTGGGGATTATTATTTTTTTGATTGGGACAACAATATGCAGTATTGCATCGTCAAGTGAATTACTTTTTGTTGGACGTTTTATTCAGGCATTCGGCGGAGTTGCAGGAGTCGTTCTTGGGCGAGCTATTATTCGAGATGTATACAGCCGTGAAAAAGCTGCAAGCGCACTAGGTTATGTGACCACTGTTATGGTTATAGCACCCATGATAGCACCCCCACTAGGAGGTGTACTACAAGACTTATTTGGATGGAGGAGTATTTTTTATCTAATGATGATTGTGGGTATAATCCTTTTTTTGAATATATTTTACAATCTTCAAGAAACAAAAACGGAAGATCGTATTAAGGGAGACATTAGATCTCTGTTAAACAGTTTTGGTCAATTACTAAAATTACCTCAATTCATCCTTTATACAATTACAATGTCGTGCGCAAACTCGATGTTTTTTACTTTTCTTGGTGTCGCACCACTCCTTGTTATTCAGAGATTAGAGTATTCGCCAACCCAATATGGTTTCACATTTATGGTAATATCATTTGCATTTATGGCAGGTAGTTTTACAACTGCAAGGCTATCAGAAAGGATCGGTTCCCTGAGAATGATTGGTTATGCTGTCTTTGGTACCATAACTGGTTCGGTACTCATGTTGATCATATTCTTAAGCGGCATCATTAATATATATATCATATTTGGAACAATGATGATTATCACATACTCTAATGGAATTGTAATGCCTAATATTATTGCAAATATTATTAGCATAAAACCCCAATTAGCAGGAGCTGCATCCGGCTTATCTGGCTGCATTCAATACTCAATAGCGGGTATATCTTCATACGTGGCAGCTGTGCTCGCCAGTATTGGGCTTATTTTTATGCCACTACAACTTTTTTTGCTGGCCTTTGTTGGGACAATCACCTTCTATCTTGCTGAAGCAATTAGGGGTAACTAGTCTTATCTATTCCTTACTGTAAATTTCGATAACATCACGCTTAATTCTCTCATAAAGTTCCTCTGTCGGTATACCATTCACAATCAAGCTGTTATCTTTTTGATAGCTTTTTATTGCATCACTTGTACTTCTTGTAAAAGAGCCGTCATACATTCCAACATAATAACCAATGCTAATAAGCGCAATTTGAGTATTATAAACTAGCAGAGCCGAATACTCATCTGATATGATTTCATTATAAGAACTCTGACTTTCGTTCGTATTTCTATTTTCTGCTTCATTTATACTAGACGCAATCCCCATAATCCCTCCAATTATAGCGCCTGCTTTTGCTCCATCATCACCATCGATTGCAGAGCCAATTCCACCACCAATACCTGCTCCGCAAAGTAATCCTCCGCCGGGGCCGTCACAAAGACCTTTTGATGACAGTTGACCTGCTGAAATTAGACCAACTAGCGTTAGACAAAATACGTAAATAATTGCTTTTTTCATAATTTAACCTTTATGATTCATTTAATTCGAATGCTTTATTCAATTATCTAATAAAAAAATGCAAATATCTAGTTTTTTATCTAATTTTCGTAAAGCGTTGCAAACATCTCATTAAAGCCATTCATTTCAATCATAATACCAAAATTTGCATTAGTATTTTTATTGCCAAGTCCAATTATAAAATCATCTTCATTTTGGAGCTTTTTCTGGAATTCCTCTGGGATTACTCCAATAAACTCACAAAAATTCTCAGTGCATCTTGGGTTTAATAGTTGAAATTTAATATTGTTTATATTTGATAATGCCATCACAGTCTCATAGCTCTTGTTGGGTAATTCTGATTTATCATCCAGTTTTGTTCTCAATCCAAGATAATTTTCACCCTTTTCTTTAATAATAAACACAAGAAAAGTCCTCTCAGCTTCTTCTTTTTTGATCTCTATAAATTGTGTTAATAGACATCTATCATTATTTTCTAGTTCACAAATGATAGACCAATCCCCTTTTTCTTCATGAAGATAGCCCTCTATAAAGCCTTTGTAATATACGATATTTTTATTAAGCTCATAGCCAAATGCTGTGGATGACAAACAAGCAATTGTCAAAGTAATAAGAAGATATTTGAGACCAGTCGGGGTAAATATTTGCATCAGTACTATATGTGGAACTTTAATTGAAAACATCCTTCAGCAATTTATATTAAAATCAAATTTTTTAATAGAAAATTCACTAATAAACGTATTATCACCGAAACTTATTTTTTTAAAAATATATTAGGATTAATATCTTGATTACTTGTGCAAAAAATATTATTTCTATATATATAAATTGATCAATAATCACATTTATTTCGTCCAGGATAAAAAATTAATGAAAACGATAATAAACCAGTCTGTTATTGCAAAGATAACCTTTGTTTTTGTTGCACTTATCACGTTTTTTCAAAACAACGCAATGGCTATAGAAAATTTAGGAGTCCCAGAAGATTATCAAATGACATATCAAAGTGCGGCAACTCCGAATATGGCTGACATAACATGGTTTCATGACTTATTCTTATTTCCCATAATACTAGGTATAACTCTCTTTGTGACTGCTCTTTTAATCTATGTCATGGTAAAGTTTAATGCAAAGGCTAACCCAAAACCATCTAGAACATCACACAACTCTCTTATTGAAGTTTTATGGACCGTAATTCCTGTTATAATTCTTATTGCAATTGCAGTTCCTTCGTTCCGGATACTCTACACGCAGCAGGAAATTCCAGTTGATGCAGATCTTACAATAAAAGCTACAGCATATCAGTGGTATTGGGGTTATGAATACCCTGATAACAACGGCATGTATTTTGACTCCTTACCTCTTGAAGGGGACGAACTAACAGAGGGTAAATTGCGTCTGCTATCCGTAGACAACCCACTTGTAGTTCCAGCCGGTGCAGTTGTCAGAGTGCAAGTGACTTCTGCGGATGTAATACATAATTGGGCAGTCCCATCCTTTGGAGTGAAAATGGATGCCATTCCGGGTAGGCTAAACGAGACATGGTTTAAAGTTGATGAACCCGGTATTTATTATGGAATGTGCTCCGAACTGTGCGGTGTGCGTCATGCATACATGCCAATAGAGGTGCATGTTCTTGATGAAGCTCAGTATATAGCATGGTTGAATAAAGCTGAACAAGAATTTGCGTATGCAGATTTTGAAATCGAAAACCCACAACTAGCAAAGTTAATAAATTAAGAGGCAAAATATGTCAAGTGAAGCATTAAGTCATCATTCAAATCCATCGGGATGGAGACGTTGGGTATATTCAACAAATCATAAAGATATTGGCACAATGTATCTGATTTTTGCTATTGTCAGTGGAATAGTTGGCGGGGTGCTATCACTTTTCATGAGACTTGAGCTGCAACAACCAGGATTACAAATTTTTGGTGACCCTCATGTTTATAATGTTTTCACTACGGGGCATGGCTTGATAATGATCTTCTTTATGGTAATGCCAGCAATGATAGGTGGATTTGGTAATTGGTTTGTGCCACTTATGATAGGTGCTCCCGATATGGCTTTTCCACGAATGAATAATATTTCGTTCTGGCTGCTACCCCCTGCTTTAGCATTGTTAGTTATTTCTATGTTTGTTCCAGGGCCACCGGGAGCGAATGGTGTTGGAGGAGGCTGGACAATTTATCCACCACTTTCAACGATGGGTCAACCTGGTCCAGCAATGGATCTCGCCATATTATCGCTTCATGTCGCAGGAGCTTCTTCAATACTTGGCGCAATTAATTTTATAACCACAATACTAAATATGAGAACACCGGGTATGACAATGCACAAAATGCCACTTTTTGTTTGGTCGGTTTTGGTTACTGCTTTCTTATTGCTTTTATCTTTACCTGTGCTTGCAGGAGCAATAACAATGCTTTTAACAGATAGAAATTTCGGAACAACATTTTTTGACCCGGCTGGTGGGGGAGACCCTATACTATTTCAACATCTCTTTTGGTTCTTTGGTCATCCGGAGGTATACATATTAATATTACCGGCTTTTGGCATGGTAAGTCATATAATTTCCACATTCTCAAAAAAACCGGTTTTTGGTTACCTCGGTATGGCATATGCAATGGTCGCAATTGGATTGATTGGTTTTATTGTTTGGGCCCATCATATGTATACAGTTGGATTAAGTGTTAATACTCAGGCTTACTTTGTTGCAGCGACAATGATAATTGCTGTGCCCACAGGAATTAAAATATTTTCATGGATTGCGACAATGTGGGGAGGGTCAATTGAATTTAAGACACCAATGCTCTGGGCAATTGGTTTTATATTCCTATTCACAATTGGTGGAGTTACGGGAGTTGTGCTTGCAAACGCAGGTGTTGATAGGTCCTTTCATGATACCTATTATGTTGTTGCACATTTTCATTATGTTCTATCTATGGGCGCTGTATTTGCAATATTCGGTGGTTGGTATTATTGGTATCCAAAAATATCTGGCTATATGATACCCGAGTTTATTGGTAAGACACATTTTTGGTTAACTTTTGTTGGTGTAAACCTTATCTTCTTCCCGCAACACTTCTTAGGTCTGGCTGGCATGCCGAGGCGCTATGTTGACTATCCAGATGCATTTGCTGGTTGGAATTTTATTTCATCATTGGGCTCATATATTTCATCTTTCGCAGTTTTAGTATTTCTCTTTGGAGTCTATTTAGCATTTGCTAGGAAGGTTCCAGCTGGCAATAACCCGTGGGGTGAAGGTGTGTCAACATTGGAGTGGACACTGTCTTCACCGCCTCCATTTCATCAGTTTGAAGATCTACCAGAGCCAGTTGACTTTGGTTCATTTATTGCACCTGACTCCCCATTGCAAAAGACTGCCACTATGACAAGGGATGCCGAGCATTAGTTTATTAAACCTCAACAGGTTTTATTATGGATCACACATCTGGTAATGTTCACGATTATTACGTGTTAATGAAACCTAGAGTCATGTCTCTGGTGATATTCACTAGTTTAGTGGGTCTTATATTATCACCAGTATCTATGCATCCCTTCCTTGCAATTATTTCAATAACTTGTATTGCAATCGGAGCGGGTGCATCGGGTGTACTCAATATGTGGTATGATGCAGACATAGATAGTATCATGAATAGGACCATAAGAAGACCGATACCTTCAGGCTCAATTGCTAAGTCGGAAGCACTAACCTATGGCCTTGTGATGTCATTTGGTTCAGTTTTTGTTATGGGAGTTTTGATAAACTGGATTTCCGCAATATTTCTTGCATTCACAATATTTTTTTACGTAGTTGTTTACACTATTTGGTTGAAGAGAAGGACAACCCAAAATATTGTAATTGGTGGAGCGGCTGGAGCATTTCCGCCAATAATCGGATGGCTCTCAACAAGTGCTCCACTCTCAATAGAGCCAATTCTTTTATTTTTTATTATATTTTTTTGGACACCCCCACATTTTTGGGCATTGGCGATTCTTACATCAAGTGAATATGAAAAAGCCAGCATTCCAATGATGCCAAATATCTCGGGTAATAAGTATACTATCAGGCAAATTTTTCTTTATTCAATCATAATGTCAGGGTCAGCACTTATACCTTTCTATTTAAATATGGTTTCGATGGTATATATATTGCCGGTATGTTTTTTAAATTTTTTATTTATCGGAATTTCTTTTCAACTTTTTATCACAAAAGAGATCGATGAGATAAAGAGGTACGCAAAAAGACTATTCATATATTCAATCTTATATTTATTTTTAGTTTTCACTTTTTTTCTTATAGATTATCTATATATAAAATATAGTACGGAGTTGATATTTTGATAGAAGAAAGCAATAAGAAGCAAATCGAAAAAGAAAAGCAAATTGAGTTTATTGAAAATCGAAGAAAAAAATCGAGAGCAATTGCTCTAATTTTATTCATCATGGTATTTACTTTTTTTCTGACAACCGTTATCAGAATATCATCAAATATTTCATAGTGCATAAAATTCATGAAAGAACATAAGAAAAATAGAACAGTTTTAATAATGTGTTTTTCCATAATATTGTTTATGGGGGGGCTATCACTTGCCGCTGTTCCTTTGTATGAATTATTTTGTAAAGTGACAGGATATAAGGGGACTCCTAATATTATAAATGTTACCTCATCACAATCTGGAAATAGAGATTTCATAGTTCGTTATGATGTTAATATTTCACCAGAATTAAATTGGAAGGTCGTACCCGATAAGACATCAGAAATGGTTACAACAGGTGATAATATCTTTACATTTTATAATGCAAAGAACGAGAGCATACTTAGAAATAATGGGATTGCGACTTATAATGTTATTCCTGCAGAGGCAGCGGCATATATTCTAAAAGTTGAATGTTTCTGTTTTTTGGGGCAAGATCTTGACTCCGGCGAAGAAATGAGAATGCCATTGACTTATTACATAGATCCTGCAATAGATCGAGATGAGGAATTAAAAAACGTTGATACAATTACCATATCATATACTTTTTTTAAAAATAAGGATTTATTGTGAGAAAATTTTGTATATAGTAGAGTAAAATCAATAATTTACGAGAAAAAATAACCTCCATGAGTGAAACACACAGTAAGAATCATGATTATCACTTAGTCGATCCAAGTCCTTGGCCTGTAATTGGTTCGGTCGCAGCTTTCATTACAGCCATTGGTGCCGTGATATACTTTCATCAGGACAGCTATTGGTTACTGGTTATCGGTCTTATTGCTGTTTTATATACTATGTATGGTTGGTGGCGCGAGGTTATAAAAGAAGCAAATAAAGGCGATCATACACCCGTTGTTCAATTACATCTTCGATACGGAATGATTATGTTTATTGCATCAGAAGTGATGTTCTTTGTTGCATGGTTTTGGTCCTATTTTGATGCTTCACTATATGCAGGTGAGGCACAACAATATCTTCGTACTGAGCTTACTGGAGGGCATTGGCCGCCTGACCAAATAGCAACATTTGATCCTTGGCATTTACCATTATTAAATACTCTGATACTTTTAACATCAGGTACTGCTGTTACATGGGCCCATCACTCTTTACTGCATGATGATCGCAAAGGGCTCAGACTTGGTTTATTACTGACTGTTGCACTGGGTGCAATTTTTAGTTGTGTGCAAGCATATGAATACACTCATGCTACATTCAATTTTTCAGGGCATATTTACGGTGCAACATTCTTTATGGCGACTGGTTTTCATGGTTTTCATGTGCTTGTCGGTACAATTTTCCTGATTGTTTGTACACTTCGAGTAGGAGCGGGTCATTTTAAAAAAGAGCAGCATTTTGGCTTCGAGGCAGCGGCTTGGTATTGGCATTTTGTGGATGTTGTGTGGCTCTTTCTTTTTGCAGCAATATATGTTTGGGGAGCTGGGGATATTGTACCGCACTAGTCTTCCAGCCAAATTATAATTGTTCAAATCATCCAAAATACACAACTTAGCCAAAATAATCATTCTTGGAAAATGTCCATCCTGTATGCAATCCAGTGTATTCAGTAATCTATTTATAATTAAGAAAGAATGTAAAGGTTGTCTGTTAAATTATACTGAATTTCAGATTGGAGATGCAGACAATTTCTTCGTTATCCTACTCGTTGGTATCCTCATGCTATCCGGTATTATATTTGTGGAGCTAAAATACAAACCAGACATATATCTGATCATCATATTTTCTCTCCCTCTAACAGTTATATTTTCGTTGTTAGTAACAAGACCTATAAAAAGTTTTTTTTTATATATTACTTTTAAAATCAAGATGACCCAGTAAGAAATGTAAAATGCCAAGCTTTAGAAATATATTCATGAATACATGTGTAATTTTAGCGTTTTCAATTTTAATGGCACTCGGCACATGGCAGGTTGATCGACTGGGACAAAAACAGGAACTACTCAGAAAAATACAGAGAGTTAGCGAGAATACAACGAATCTTAACTTTATAAATATAGATGAGGATAGCCTAGATGATTGGTTATATCGTAAAATAGAAATACATGGTGATTTTATAGATCAAGAGAGCTTGTTTGTTTTTACGCACCTTTCAGAGCCGCGTGGAAAATTTGGGGGTGCCGGTTATTGGGTTCTTAATCCTTTTAAATCTAATGAAGGAAATATAATAATTATAAATCGTGGTTTCATTCCTCAGAATACATTAAATGATTTTATGTCAAATAGTCACAAGTATAAAAAAAATACTATAACAGGGTATGTAAGAAAGTTTGAAAAAACAAATTTATTTACTCCAAACACTAACATTGATGAGAGAATTTTATACTTATTTGAAAAAAGTGAGATAAAAAAAATGTTTCGTATTAAAAATATTGAGCCCTACTTCATCGATCAGGTTGATCAATATAACGGATTACCCCAATCAAACGAAACTCAATTAAAGTTCCCGAATAACCATCTTTCTTATGCAATAACGTGGTATGGTCTTGCAACAGCTTTATTATTTATATATTTTTATTCAATATTTAGACGTAAAAAATTTGACTTGTAATGTTTTATTTTAGTACACGAGACACCAATAAAAAGTTTACCTTTGAAGAAATAATTCTGAATGGTCTTGCTGAGGATGGTGGTTTATATATACCTGAACGAACGCCGAATCTTAAAGAAAATGATATTAATGAGTTACTTTCTTCTGACTATGAAACGATTGCGTACGAAATAATTAAACAATTTACTGGTGAGACTTTTAAAGTCGATCTACTTAAGGAGATGATTCACGACTCCTATAACTCTTTCAGAAGTGACTGCGTCACACCTTTGAGAAAAATAGATGACGCATTATCAATCTTAGAATTGTTTCATGGCCCAACTCTTGCTTTCAAAGATTTAGCAATGCAATTGTTATCACGTATGATAGATGAAGTTCTATCTCGGACGCGCTCGAAAGCCTCCATAATATGTGCAACATCAGGTGATACAGGAGGTGCGGCAGTCACTTCATTCGCGAATAAAAAGAATATCAAACTATTTGTTTTGTATCCAAAAGGAAGAATATCCGAGGTTCAAAGAAGATTTATGTCAACAGTCCAAGCTGATAATGTGAAAGTAATATCGATTGATGGTAATTTTGATGATTGTCAGAATATTGTTAAAACTCTATTTAATGATAGAGATTTTGCAAACAATGTAAGATTGACTGCTGTTAATTCAATAAATTGGGCAAGGATAATGATACAAATAGTCTATTATTTCAGTGCATTATCACAATACAAGGGATATGAAAAGAATATAAATTTTATAGTCCCAACAGGTAATTTTGGAGATATATTTGCGGGCTATATTGCAAAAAAGATGGGTTTACCCATCCATAAGCTAGTAGTTGCGACAAACATTAATAATATCCTAGAGCGATGTCTAAAAACAGGTATTTATGAAGTTTTTGATTCTATTAAGACAAATTCTCCTTCAATGGACATTCAAATATCAAGCAACTTCGAACGACTTCTTTTTGATTTATTGAATATGAATTCAACAAATGTAGATAAGAAAATGAGTGAATTAAGTACAAATGGTAAATTTGAACTTAGTAAATTTGAGTTGGACACTTTCAAAAACAATTTCGATGCTGGATCAATTAATCAGGATGAAACGATTAAAATAATAAAAGATATGTATGATAAATCACATCAAATAATTGACCCTCATACTGCAATTGCTGTTGGAATTCATTATAAAAATAGATATAAAAATTCAATAGTATTATCTACAGCTCATGCTGCAAAATTTCCTGATACTGTTGAACAAGCAATTGGAATAAACCCAGAGCTCCCAATAATGTCTGAAGATATTTATAAGATGCAAGAAAATATTATAAATCTAAAGAGTGATGTGGGTGAAATTAAATCATACATTAAAAAAAATTTTAGAGAGTAAATATATGACAATAAGAGAAAGTAAAACAAAAAACGGTATCAGAGTGATTTCACAAAATATGCCAAATTTCAGCTCAGTTTCGTTGGGTGTTTGGGCAGAGGTTGGTTCACGAAATGAATTAGAAAAAGAGCAAGGAATATCACACCTATTAGAGCATATGGCATTTAAGGGAACTAAGACAAGAACAGCCAAAGAGATTGCAATGGAAATTGAGAATGTTGGTGGTGATATAAATGCCGCAACAAGCGTTGAGAGGACTTCTTATTTTGTTCGAATGCTCAAGAATGATATAGAAATTGGCATTTCAATATTGTCAGACATAATACAAAATTCGATATTTGACCCGATTGAATTAGATAAAGAAAAGAATGTAATATTCCAAGAGCTCGCATCATATAGAGACTCACCAGATGACATGGTATTCGAAAATTTTCAAAGTGCAGCCTATCAGGATCAAGCGATTGGTCGGTCCATACTTGGTAATAGGGAAACTTTGATCAATATAAAATCTGACGATTTGATATCATATTCAAATAAGTTTTATAATTCAAATAACCTCATAATAGTCGCAACGGGTTCTATTGATCATGATCAACTGCATAATTCTTGTGAAAAATATTTCGAGTCTATTCATACCGGTGATATACCATTGACTATAAAAGCAGAATATAAACCAAGCCAAATAAGAGAAAATAGAGATATCGAGCAGGCCCATATTATTTATGCATTTGAGGGCTGTTCTTATCATGACGATAATCTCTATGTTGCGCATCTCTTCTCTAATATACTAGGTGGTGGGATGTCATCAAGATTATTTCAAAACATAAGAGAGGGCCGAGGATTAGCTTATTCTGTCTTTTCCTTCTCATCAAGTTATAAAGATACGGGTATTTTTGGTATTTATTCTGCGACTGCTCCAAATAAAGTGAATGAGTATAGTGAAGCGGTCGCTAATGAAATTATAAACTGTGAAAAAAGTCTAACAGATCAAGAAATTGAGAAGGCAAAGAAGCAATTAAAGGCTGGTTTAATAATGTCGTCAGAGAGTCCAGTTGCAAGGATGAACCAAATTGCAAGACAAATATCAATTTATGATAGAGTTATTGACATGAGCGAAACCCTTGAAAGGATTGACTCAATACAGAAACACCATATAAGTGATTTCGTATCGGAAACTTTCAAATCCAAAAAACTTACAATTAGCGCACTTGGACCGATTTCAGAACTCTCTGATCAAGATGTTATTAAAAATTTTTATCGCTAATAATGAGGATGAGCTTAGATTTTTAAAGACGCAAGAAATAATATACGTTCCGAAGATATAATTCTTCGATATCCGAGATTGGCTAATTATAAAAAGTGGAAAACTATTAGGGAGTCTAGTAAAGATTTTCTTACTCCTTGGGAACCGACGTGGTATCCGGGAGAGCATAGTCTAAAGAGATATCTCAAACTTCTGAAAATATATTCTCAAAAAAGAAAAAATCATACGCAACTATCATACTTTATTTTCAATGGGGGTAATGAGCTACTTGGGGGTATAAATGTCTTTAATATAAAAAAAGGTATATCTCAAAGTTGTACAATTGGTTACTGGATAGGAGAGGCATATTCAAATCAAGGTTATATGACAAAATCACTTTTAATATTACTGGATTACCTATTCAATGATTTTAATTTTAACCGAGTTGAGGCTGCGTGTGTACCAAACAATATTGCATCCAAGAGTCTTCTCAAAAGGCTGGGGTTTGATGAGGAGGGGTATGCGAAAGATTATTTACGAATAAATGGAAGATGGGAAGACCATATTCTATTTTCATTAAGGAAAAAGACGTTTCATGCTCAACATAAATAGTAAAAATAAGAACATATTGTTCAATTTATTCTTTATTTTTTTTATTTCTATACTTGCTTATTTAAATACCAGCATATCTAAGCCAACGAAAACAGATTGGCATGAGAATATTAATTCAAAAATACGAATTATTATGCCCGAGGTAATTGATCAAAATTTATATATTGGTCTAGAAATTACTCTAGATGATGGGACATACACTTACTGGTCAAATCCTGGCGATAGTGGTATTCAACCATTGGTTACTCTAAGTTCGAAGAGTATAAGAAAATATAATGTACTTTGGCCCGTGCCCGAGATAATAAAAGATGAGTATGGAACGAATTATGGTTATTTCGGTAATAATATTATACCAATCAAAATTTCACTGGCAAATACGAAGGATATTGTTGATCTTGATCTACATTACAGTTTAGGGGTATGTAATGTTATATGTATTCCAATTGATGGTAAAATAAGGATAGAGATGCCCGATAGCTACAACTATTACAAGAAGAAATCAAGTAGGGAAATTGAAAATGCATTGCAAAATATTCCCGTATATAGAAATAACGAAATTAATCTTATAAGCTCAGCTAACCTTAAACAAATAAAGGATACAGAAATTATAATTCTAGAATTTTTAGAACCGATCGAAAAAATATTTCCAATGACATCCAAAAAATTCTACTTAATAGACATCGAGGACACAAAAGATTCCTATATTAGTTATAGTTTCTCCTATAGTCCAAAAAGAAGGAGTGATAAAATAAACGGTGAAAGTTTTTCTGTAATTATTTTTAATGATGGTGAATTTTTTATTGAGGACTTTATTCTTGATTAATTTTAGCATCAAGAATTGCTTGTGTTGCAAGCTTATCTGCTATTTCATTCCCCTCATTTCCTTCATGACCTTTGACCCAGTTCCAATCAATTTGATGTCTCTTTACTGCCTTTAATAATTGAGCCCATAAGTCTTTATTCTTTACTTCTTTATTATTTGCATTTTTCCAATTGTTTTTTTCCCAGTTTACTATCCATTTTGTTATGCCGTCCTTAAGATATACTGAGTCCGTGTAGAGCAAAACTTCGCATGGTCTTTTTAGCGCATTCAAACCTTCAATTGCTGCCCTAAGTTCCATCCTATTATTTGTAGTATTAACTTCCGATCCTGAAATCATTTTTTTATTATCTTCATAAATCAGATAAGCTCCCCAACCGCCATATCCAGGATTTCCGGAGCAGGCACCATCTGTATAAATTATTACCTTATTTATCATAGATTCCATAATCCATTGGACTTGCTACAGATTGATGAAATTGTAGTTTATTATAATATTCACTTGGGTCTTTTGGTGTAACAAGAACATTTTCATCTCGCTTAGTCCAATCAACAAGTCGTGTGAGTAAAAATCTTAGTGCGCTACCACGACACATAATTGGTAAATAGCGAATCTCATCGTCAGTTAGATTTCTTAAAGATCTATAGCCTTCTAATAAATGTGAAGCTTTTGTAATATTAAATGAATAGTCGCTCTCAAAACACCAAGCATTTATACAGATCGCAATATCAAATACATAAAATTCATTACATGCAAAATAGAAATCAATTACACCGGTAAGCTTATAATTCTGGAAGAAGATGTTATCCGGGAACAGATCACCGTGGATAATCCCATTTGGAAGATCATTTGGCCAGTTATTCATAAGAAAATCGTACTCATTAGATATGTTTTTATATAGTTTACCATCTGGCTCTGAAGATGTTTTATTGATCAAATTTAAAAGTTCTGACCAATGCTTTAACGATAATGCATTTTCTCTGTATAGACTTAAGTCAGTTGTTTTCAGGTGGATATTGGCAAGTGTCTGGCCGACTAGGAAGCAGTGCTCATTTTTAATTGTTATAGTTGATTTACCTGGTAAAAAACTAAAAATTGCCGCATGTTTGTTATTTAATAGTTCCGTGTAACTTCCATTATTCATTTTAATTGGATTAGGGCATTCTATATTTTTATTATTTAAAGCAACTAGTAGGTTGATAAAGAAAGGTAAATCGGCACATGAAACTCTGTTCTCGTAGAGCGTTAATATAAATTTTTCATTCTTTGTTACCAATATATAATTTGTATTTTCAACGCCTTGTGGGATTTCAATTATTTCTATGAGATCTCTGATTGAGTAGTATTTTTCTAGAAACTCACTTGCTTCATTAAAATTTACCTTTGTATACACAGCCATTAGTTTAATTATTTCTTTATTTATAAATTTATATAGCTTTATCAGCGATATTATGAATAATATAGTTATCAACATAATTGTTCAAATATAATCCTTGAATAACAAATGAAAAAAATTTTATCATTTTTGCTGATCTTTTTCCTAACATCTTGTGAGACTGTATCTGATTTTAATATGCCTAATTTAGGCATGCCGGATCTTGCCAAATACAATATCAATCCTTTCACCAGAAATGCGTCACAAGAACCAACTTGCTCAAAGCCGATGATACTCGCTGATGCAATCAGTATCACAGAGTTTCAAGACTTTGGATCTAATGATGAGTCAAATATTATTTATAGGGGTCGTATTGATAGAATAGATTATGAGTGTAATATCGAACCAAATTACACATTGGGAAATTTAATTATCATTGGAACTTTATCTCTGGGTCAGGACGCTAAAGATAATTCTTACACCTTACCTGCATTTGTGGCTGTAATAAACAAAAAGAAAGAGGTAATTTCACGTAGCTTTGTTGATATAAACGTAGGTATACCTGAAGGGGCAACATTGGCAAGATTTGAGTTTGTTCTTGAAGATTTTAAATTGAATTTTGAACGCTCAAAAAATACTAGCGATTATCAAATACTGGTTGGTTTTAAGCTAACCGCGGATCAGGTTGAATTTAACAAAAATTTATAGAATCAAGATTATTTTTTGATTTGCTTGATCCCATCTTCAAGCATTTTATCATATGAGCTGGTTTTGATATTATTTGCGGTAATTGATTTACCAACAGCTTCAAAAACAACTTCACTGACTTCTTCTTTAATGGAATTTAAGGCGTCTGACTCTGCTCTTTTTAATTTCTCATCAAGTAATTTTTTCTTTCGTTCAAGGCTTTCTTCTAGTTTAATTTTCGCCTCTCTTTCATAATTTTTAGCAATTTTTTTTGCATCATCTATAATGGCTTTCGCCGTCTTCTCTGCTTCTTTATTCTTCTTATGGAATTCGGCGAGAACTGCTTGAGCTTCTTCCCTCAGCCTTTTGGCTTCTTCTAGCTCATCACTTATTTTCTGTGCACGATTATCTAGAATTTTTGTAATTTGCCTTGGTACCTTGAAATAGACCAATAGCATTAGAAACATCACAAATCCAATCGCTACCCAAGTTGCATCTTTTTCTAGCATCTTTTTTCACCAACTATCTTTTTACCATACTTTTTATGTTATCTTTCAGGGTATCTTTAACCAGCGGATTTTCACCAAATACTCTAGATATGATATCGTTAGATACTTCATATGCTATTTGTTCTGAGTCTGCAAGAATCGAACTCTTCTTTTTTTCGAGTTCAGACTCAAATTTTTGCATTAGTTCGCGGCTATTTTTTTCAAAGACACTATTTTCTTCTTCAATTATAAGATTTAGCTTATTTCTTGAGTTTGACAAATATTCTGAAGCCTTTTCTTGGGCCTCCCTTATTGATTGAAGATAGCCATGCTCTGTGATTTCAGACTCTTTTTTGAAATTTTCAGCTTCCTCTATGTCTCTAGCTATTATGTCTTCTCGGGTTTCGATAACATTTGCAATTTTTGGCAATGCATACTTAGCCATCACGACATAGAGTATTATAAAGGATATTACTAACCAAAATATTTGCGATGCAAAATATTCCGCATTTAATTGTGGCATACCTGATTCTGACATACTATTCCCGTTTTAAATAGCGAGTTGTTTACACAACAAAAAGCAAAATTAGCGCGATAACAAGGCCAAATAGACCTGTAGCTTCCGCAAGTGCAAACCCGAGTAAAAGATTTGGAAATTGTCCTGGAGCTGCAGATGGATTTCTCAGCGCCCCTGATAAGTAATTACCAAAGATAGTGCCAATACCGATACCTGCTCCTGCAAGTGCAATTGTTGCTAATCCTGCCCCTATTAACTTAGCTGCTTCTGGTTCCATATTATTCTCCTTTTAAATATTTATTGTTATAATGACTAATGCATATGTATTGCATCGTTTAGATAAATACAAGTTAGAATTGCAAAAACGTACGCTTGCAAGAACGCAACAAGTATTTCTAATCCAGTAAATGCTGTAATAAAGAGCAATGGCGCAACTCCAAGAGGTGCGATAAATAAATTCCCTGAAAAAAACATCCCAGCCACAAAGAAGCCAAAAACTTTCAACATTGTATGTCCAGCCATCATGTTTGCAAATAGCCTCACGGACAAGCTCACAGGTCTTGTTAGATAAGAAATTACTTCTATTACAACTAATAGTGGCAGTAACGCTTTGGGAACTCCGCTTGGCACGAAAAATTTTAAAAAACTAATTCCGTGCATTACAAAGCCTATTACGGTTACTCCAAAGAAAATAACAATTGCAAGTGCAAATGTTACTATTATATGACTGGTAACAGTAAACGTATAAGGGATCATGCCCAACATATTACAAAATAGCACAAACATGAATAGGCAGAAAATAAAAGGGAAATATCTTTGTCCTTCGTCACCAACGTTATCTCTAACCATTTTTCCCACAAATTCATATGATAGTTCTGCAATTGATTGCAGTCTTGTAGGGACTGTGCCCCGACCATTAAACGTGAATAATGTAAGGAATATTATGAGTGCTACACTGAAAACCATAAATAATGAGGAGTTTGTGAATGACAAATTTAAGTCAAATAGTTTAAATTCAACTAATTCAACTATTTCAAACTGATGCATGGGATCCGGAGCGCCAGATTTTTCAGCCATTGTATATCCTTACTATTTATAATTAATTTTATATATAAATTTTAATGTTTTTGGTAGTTATTTTATCAATTTTAATTAAAAAAATTCACTAAATTGTGAATCATTAGTTATTGTCGCTGTCTTCATATAATTGTCTTGAGGATGTGATCGCAGTCTTTATACCTGACACGATTCCAAGGATCAGAAATATTATAAAAAAAATTGGTTTTGTATCTAGCCACTTATCTATATACCATCCCAGCACAGCGCCGATGATTGAAGACACGATGAGCTCAACTGATATTCGCATTGCGATGGATATTTGCCTCCCCCTTTTTTGTTTTTGTGTATTATCAATTTTTTTCTTCCGGGATTTGATTTCCTCTATTTTCTCAGCAACTTGATCGAGTTGATCATTTTTATCAATCATGCGACAATCTCTTCATTGACCATCTTCTCTGCTTGATTTAAATCTACTGAGAGCAACACGCTCTCACCCTTTTTAGCCATTGTGATACCAAAAAGTCGATCCATTCGAGACATTGTATATGGATGATGAGTGACAATAAGGAACTTTGTGTTTGAGTCTTTTGACAAATCATCAAGTGTGTCACAAAACTTTTTAACATTTGTATCGTCTAAGGGTGCATCAACTTCATCAAGAATACATACCGGAGATGGATTTTCGAGGAAAACAGCTAATATTAGTGCAATTACTGTCAGTGCTTGCTCGCCACCTGACAGTAATGATATTGTTTGGGGTTTCTTACCTGGAGGCCATGCAACAATGTCAAGACCAGCATTAAGAATGTCTTCAGTGTCATCTAATTTAAGTTCAGCTTTGCCACCATCAAATAATTTTTCAAATAAAAGCTTAAAGTTAGAGTTCACTTTCTCGTATGACTGCAGTAAACGCTGCTTTGCCTCTTTATCGATTTCTATAATTCCTTTTTGCAATGTGTCAGTTGCGGAAACAAGATCATCATTTTCGCGACAAAGTTCTTCATGATGAGCTTTTTTTTCGTCAAATTGATCTGATGCAGTCAAATTTACTGCACCAATTTTTTCTCTCTGCGAGTATGCTTGTGATAATAATTCAATGATTTTTTCTCGATCAATAGTGCTTGGGCTTGAATTATCGAACAAGTCTTTTGGGTCTATCCCTAAATTAATCTTTATTTTATCATTTAACTCAATTTTTCTATCCTCCAAGTTTTCCAACTTGGCTCTCGCTTGGATTAATATTTCAGAATCTTTCATAAACTTATTTTCAAGTAATTTTATTTTTTCGTTATTTTTTTGATAATTTTTTTCATATGTATCTAATTTTTTGTGCAAACCTTGTTTTGTCTGATTTATGTTTTCAATTTCTATTTCAATTTGTGATTGTTTTTGTTTTATTTTTTCTGGTTCAATCTCAAGATCTCTCAACGATCCCTTCGAGCGTTCTAGTCTCTCATCTAGGTCTATTAGATGTTTTTCTGTTTGCTCCTTTCTGATTTCCCATAAATTTTTATTTTCATTGAGATCTTTTTGATTTTTTTCAAGATCTCTTTTCTCTCTAAGTATATTTTGCGTATTTGCTTCTTTGATATCCGCTATTGTTTTTGCGTTATAGAAATCTTTTTTTACCCTTTCTAGAGTATTTTGAGCTTTTTCTATTTCGCTTTTACTAATTTTTTTTAAACTTAGCGACTCAATATTTCTTTTATTTATTTTTATATTTTCTTCTATTGATTTTAACCTAATCTCATTTGATATTGTGGAGTCTTTCTCGGCAATTATCTTTTGATCTAATTCCTGTATCTCCTGAGATATTAGATTTTGTTCTTTGATCAGTCTCTTCCAATCCTCTTTTTTCATTGACAGCTTATGATTTACTTTTTCAAGATTTTCAGAAATTTGACTTGTGTCTTCCATCAGAGTTTCCAGTTTTATATTATTACTTTGAATCTCTTTATCTATAGCCATAATTTTCTTTTTGGCATGAGGTATGTTTATATTTTCATTATCATTTTGGAATTTCTGTACAAAGCCATCCCATCTTATCATCTCACCACTGGCATTAATTACCTGCTGTCCAGGTCTCAATAATTTTATAATTTTATTTATTTCTTTTATTTCTGTATATCCAGTATATTTCAGAAAAATAGCAATCTCATCTGGACCTTTAATTAAATCAGATAGTGGAGTTATATGGTCTGAGAATTTATCATCAAACTCACGATTATTTTTGATCCAAAATTTTTTACCTTCCTTTAGTGTAGCAATTTCAAGTTCGTTAAGAATTCTCCCAACTTTTTTTTCAAAACCTTCTGTGATTTTAATTTTATTAACTACAGCCTCAGGATTTTCTATGCCTTTCAGGTAATCTTCGAGGTCTTCTTTAGATTTTTGTGATTGTCGGATCTCGAGATCTAAAATTAAGTTTAATTGTTTATTTTTTTCAAGATCCTGAGTTAGTTCCAATTTATCTTTTTCATATCGATCTATATCTTTTAGGGTAGAAATGAGATTTTCTTCTATTTGTTTGTACTTATTTATAATCGTTTCTCTATTTTCTGCACTAGATTTATCGACGCTACGATTGGATTTTTCTTTGAGTGCGTTCTCAAGTTCGAGTGAGAGTAATTTCAGATTTTCATTGCATTCTTCGATTTGAGCTTCGATATTTTTACTTTCAGTTTCCATGGTAAGTGCTTCTGACAGATGGCTATTATATTCTTTTTCTAATACCTTATAATTATCGGTGGCGTCATTTGATGCTTGTATCAAGTTACTTTCAATGTTTTTTATGTCATCAATAGTCTTATGTAGCTCCCCTAATTTACCCTCCAAACTTTTGAGTTGAGTCGCTTGGTCAATTGCATTTGTTTTTTCGCGATCTTTATCGATTAATATTTGTTCTATTTGCTTACTTGTTGTGGTGATTTTTTCTGTCGTATATTGTAATTCATTTTTTAAATTGAGTTCATTACTTCTTATTTGTTGAAGATCATTAACAAGTATCTCATATTGCTGTTTAATCGGCTTTATCAGGTCAGAAAGACCATTATTTTCGGACTCTATGTTACTAATCTCATTTTTTACATTTTTTACAATATCTTGTGTTTCTGTAATTTCATCATTTAATTCTTTTTCTTTATTTTTAATGGAGTACCAATCGATTTTCAGCAACTCTTTTTCATAATCTCTTATTTTGGAGGCAATGGCTTTAAACTTTTCAGCCTGATTTGCCTGTCTTCTAAGTGAGGACATCTCGGCTCCAACAACACTAATAATATCGCCCAGTCGCTCTATATTCGATCTCGTTGCGTTAAGCCTCAATATTGCTTCATGCTTACGATGATGAAGGCCACTAATACCTGCTGCTTCTTCCAGTATTTTCCTTCTTTCGTTAGGTTTTGACTCGATAATTTGATTAATTTGACCCTGCTTAACAATTGATATCGAATGGGGTCCAAGAGAATTATCTGCAAAAAATAATTGGACATCTTTTGCTCTTTTTTCGATCGAATTTATGTAGTATTTCGAACCAGAATTTCTTTCAATTCTTCTCTTGATTTCATATTCATCCCCATCACTTTGATTGT